>JAKATT010000019.1 GCA_021818615.1 Actinomycetes bacterium
CAGTCCTGAGCCGCCGACGCGCTCTCGTCTCCCGAGCGCGTCAACAAGCGGGACCGCGCTCCCCGGAGCCGGTCATCTCACGGCTATAGGCTTGGTCGGACCAGAGAAGAGAGGCCGGCCATGGGCGACAAGTCACCGAAGAAGCCGAGTCAGAAGAAGCCCGGAAAGACGCTCAAGGAAAAGCGGGCCGCCAAGAAGGCGAAGAGCTCCACCTGACATCGCAGGCAGGAAGCGCCCTCGCTCCGGCCGTCGCGCCGCGTTCACCGCCACGCCGCTGAATCGCCGGCCTTCGGGCACTCCGGTCACGGTGCCGGACGGTGCCGTCGCCTCGATGACGAGTCGTGCCCCGCCGGCGTGGGCAGCCGCCGTCTCGGCGCCCAGGAGGACCGAGCGGGCAGATGCCTGCCCGTGAGGGCGCTAGCCTGTAGCTGCAATCATCCAAACCGCGGGAGCTCGGGCTCTGAGCCGAGCTGAGAGGGCAGCTGGTCGACTCGACCGAGCGCTGCCGACCGCTCGAACCTGACCGGATAATGCCGGCGTAGGGAGGGAGAGCAGGCGATGTCGTCACTCGTGGACAGGGGTAGAACGCGCCCAGGGACTGCCAGGGCCCTCCGGGGGCGAGGAGCCCTCGGGAAGCAAAGAGGCCCGAGGTCCGCTACCAGGCCAGCCGGCCTCTGTGCCGCCGTCGGGCTACTGCTCGCCGCCTGCGGGCCGAGCGGGCCTGCCAGCTCCTCGAGCGGATCGGGCCCGGCCGTGCGCGGCGGCACCGCCTATTTTGCAGAACAGCCGCTGCAACCTCCGACCTACATCTTCCCGCTCGTCTCGGGCGCCTATTACACCACCGAGAACACGTCGTACTTCCAGACCTTGATGTACGAGCCGCTCTACTGGTTCGGCGACAAGGGCAGGCCTTCGGTCGACTACCGGCTCTCGATCGGGAACCCTCCCGTCTACAGCGAGCACGACCGGGTCGTCACCGTCACGCTCAAGCACTACCTATGGTCGAACGGCCAGCCGGTGACCTCTCGCGACGTGCTCTTTTGGATCAACCTCCTCAAGGCCGACAGGAGCGCTTGGGCCTCCTATGTCCCAGGCGGCTTCCCCGACAACGTCACGTCGGCCACGGCACCCAACCCCACCACCGTGCGCTTGAGGTTGAACGCCAGCTACAACCCCACCTGGTACACCTACAACGAGCTCTCCCAGATCACCCCGCTGCCCCTCGCCTGGGACCGCACGTCGCTCTCCGGGCCGGTGCCTCCGGCCGGTACGACAGCTCTGCCGGACGCGACACCCGCAGGAGCTCGGGCCGTCTACGACTTCTTGGACGCCCAGGCCAAGTCGCTGTCCACCTATGCCACGAGCCCGATCTGGTCGATCGTCGACGGTCCCTGGAGGCTCGCCTCGCTCACCGCTGACGGCACGGCTACCTTCGTGCCGAACGCGAGGTTCTCGGGGCCGAACCGCCCACGCCTGGCCCGTTTCGTCGAGCTGCCATTCACCAGCGCCGAGGCGGAATTCTCCCTCTTGCGCGCCGGGCCGTCCACCGGCGGGCCGGGCACGTCGGGCCAGCAGATCTCGGTCGGCTACGTGCCGGACGACGACCTGCCGCAGTCCGCAGCGCTCAGGTCGCAGGGCTACAGGCTGACCGACTGGTTCCCGTTCCAGTTCGACTACATCGAGCCCAACTTCAACAACCCAAGCGTGGGGCCGGTCTTCGATCAGCTCTACTTCCGCCAGGCCTTCCAGCACCTGATCGACCAGAAGGGCTGGATCCGGGCCTACTACCACGGCCTGGGGGTGCCCACTTACAGCCCGGTGCCGGCACTTCCCGCCAATCCCTACTCCGACTCCCGGGCGGCGTCGAACCCGTACCCCTTCAGCATCGCCGACGCGCGGGCGATCCTCGCCCAACACGGGTGGAAGGTCGTGGCCGGCGGCCTCAGCACCTGCGAGCGGCCCGGAACAGCTGCGCACCAGTGCGGCAGGGGCATCCCGCCCGGAAAGGCGCTCAGCCTCAACCTCCTTTATCCGAGCGGGCTCTCCTACACCGACGACTCAATGGTCGACCTTCAGTCCGCAGCGAGGGAGGTCGGCATCGAGATCTCCTTGAAGGAGGTGACCCCGACGACGATCGCCGCGACGATCCTGTCCTGCTCCCCGCATCAGCCGTCGTGCAGCTGGCAGCTCGGCCAGTACGGCTCTGGCTGGCTCTTCTCTCCTGACCACTACCCGACCGGGGAGGAGATCTTCCAGACCGGTGCGCTCGGCAATGTCGCCAACTACTCGAGCCCGGCGATCGACCGGCTGATCCGGGCGACGACCACGGCGCCGGCAGCTCTCTCGCACGCCGCCTTGAACGCCTACGCCGACACGGTGCGCCTCGAGCTCCCCGACTTCTGGCAGCCGAGCCCGGGCACAGCGGTCAGCCTGCAGGCCAATCTCCACGGCTTCTCACCCAACGCCTACGGCTTCGTCAACCCCGAAGAGTGGTACTTCACGAGAGGCTGACCCGTGCCTCTTGAGCACGGGCCGACGAAGCAGGCGGTCACGTGATCGGCTACGCCATCCGGCGGATGCTCCAGTCGGTCGTCGTCCTCGTCGGGGTGACGCTCATCGTCTTCGTTCTTGAGCACCTGGTCCCGGGCAACCTGGCGCGGGCGATCCTCGGCCAACGTGCCTCGCCGGGCGAGATCGCCGCGTTCGACAGGGCCAACGGGCTCGGCCAGCCGCTCGTCGTCCAGTACATCGTCTTCCTCGGTCACGTCGCCGAGGGCAACCTCGGCCGCTCCTACCGGCTCAACCAGAGCGTCGACTCGCTCGTGGCCCACGAGCTGCCCAACGACCTCGTCCTCGTCGGCACGGCGCTCCTGCTCGCCCTTTGTGTCGCCATCCCCCTCGGTGTCGCCCAGGCTGCCCGGCGCAACACTGCCTTTGATCACGCGGCCACCGGCGTCTCGTTCCTCCTCTACTCCATTCCGTCTTACTGCCTCGGCCTGCTCCTCATCGCCGGCCTGTCGATCGCCGCGCACGTCTTTCCTCCTGAGGCTCCACAGGCGCCGTCCGCGGCCGGGGTGCTGGGCGACCCGCGGGCGCTCGTGCTCCCGGTCCTCACCTTGACCCTCGTCAACGTGGCTCTCTTCAGCCGGTACATGCGCTCCTCGGCCATAGCCACCCTCGCCGAGGATTACGTCCGGGTCGCCCGCGCCAAGGGGGCGGGGGGCTGGAACCTCATCCGGCGCCATGTCCTTCGAAACTCGCTCGCGGCGGTCGTCACGCTCGTCGGCCTCTCGCTGCCCGCGCTGCTCACCTCGGGCCTCGTCATCGAGTACCTCTTCAACTTCCCGGGGACAGGACTTACCTATTTCACGGCGGCGGTGAACTCCGACTATCCGGTGATGCTCGGCATCACCGTGCTCGTCGGCTTCACAACGGTCATCGGCAACCTCTTCGCCGACCTGTCGTACGCGATGCTCGATCCGCGGGTCCGCTATGACTGACGCGGGCGCCGGAGGGACTACCCGGAGAGCGGCAGCCACCGGCGAAGCTACGGGATACAGCTCGCGGCACCCCGCCGAGGAGCTCGCGCTGCCCGCAGCGCCGTCCCGCCACTCTGTCGCCGCAGCCTTCACCCGCCACCGCCTCGGCGTCGCCGGGCTCGGGCTCGTCGTGGCGATCGCCCTCTTCAGCTACGTCGGTCCTCTCCTTTACCACGCGAACGAGCTCAGTGTGAACATCCTCGCCACCAACGCGGCGCCCGGTGCGGGACGGCCGCTCGGCACCGACGCCAACGGCTTCGACATCCTCGGGCGGCTCATGCTCGGCGGGCAGGCCTCCCTCGAGCTCGGCCTCGCTGTCGCGCTCGCCGCTACGACGCTCGGCTCGCTGTGGGGTGCCATCTCCGGCATGGCCGGCGGGCTGCTCGACGCCGCCATGATGCGTCTGGTGGACATGCTCATCTCGGTCCCGGCGATCTTCGTCCTGATCTTTCTCGCGACCGTGCTCCGCCCGACCATCTGGGTGCTGATCGTCGCTCTGTCGCTCATGTCCTGGCCTGCGGCCGCCCGGCTCGTGCGCGGCGAGACGCTGTCGCTTCGTGCACGGGAGTTCGTCGAGGCGGCGCGCGTGAGTGGTGGCAGCCGCCCGCACAACATCTTTCGCCACATCCTCCCGAACGCTTTCGACACGATCCTCGTCAACGCGACGTTCCAGGCCGCCGACGCCATCATCGTGCTCGCCGCCTTGAGCTTCCTCGGCTTCGGGCTGCCTCCGCCGGCGGTCAGTTGGGGCGGCATGCTCTCCCAAGGCTCGGCTTACCTGCTCGACGGCTACTGGTGGGAGGTATATCCAGTGCTGGCGCTGCTCGTGCTCACCGTGCTCGCGTTCAACTTCGTCGGCGAGGGGCTGAGGGACTCGCTCGATGTCAGGCTCCGGGGCGAATGACGACCCTGCGTGCACGAAGGTGCCACGGGCTCAACTGCAGCGGTAGACGACCAGAGGGCTCTGCGACGAGGACCACGACCCTGCGACCCAGGCCGTCCACCCTGGGGGAGCCTTCCCGGACGCTACGGCCACGGCGTCGAGCACTGCATGGCTCGGGCGTGACCATGAGACCCGCACCCAGGAGGCACCGGTCCATTGCAGGATCAATCCTCCGCCGACCGCCCAGGCTCTGGCTGTGGACTGGGCCGAGACGGCCACCAGCCTGCCCGTCGCCGTTGGCAGCCTCGCACGCGACCATGCCGAGCCATTCCAGCCCAAGACGAGCGGTCTGGACCCGATGCTCCCCACCGCCCAGGCTTCCTTGGGGCTGATCGCCGTCACGGCCGCCAGGGCGCCACCCGAGAGCGAAGGCGCCCTCGTGACCGTCCACTTCGAGCCGTTCCAGCGCTCGACGAGCGGGGTGACCACCCCCGATGCGGTCGTCTTCGACCCGACCGCCCACAGCGCCGCGCTGCCCGGGATCGTCGAGACTCCAGAGAGCAGGTTGTAGCTCGCCGGATCGGGGCTCGGCACAGTCGACCAGCGCATGCCGTTCCAGTGAAGCACCAGGGTGCGTGCAGGCCCGCGGAAGGAGGACACGTCGTCGGCGCCGACGGCCCAGACGCTGTCCTTGGCGGCGACTGCCACCGCGAAAAGCTCGTTTCCGGCCTTTGATGGATCTGGGCTCCCAGTCGTCAACCACTTCGTGCCCGTCCAGTGCTCGATGAGAGTCGACGCCGTCAAACCGGACATCGACTGCTCGCCGCCGACCGCCCACGCGTCGGAGCTGCCCGCTGCTGCGACGCCCGACAGGAGGTCGAAGCCCCGGCTCGGGCTCGGGCTCGCCACCCTCGTCCAATTGCTGCCGTCCCAATGCTCTACGAGGGTGCTCGTCCTGCTGGTGCCTGGCGCGTCGCCAACCGCCCAGGCATCGGTTCGGCTCGCTGGCGCGAGGGCGAGAAGCTGACCAGATGCAGTGCTCTCGAGCTGTCTCGTCCACCCGCTCGCGCAGCTCGCCGGCGCGAGCGAGAAGGCGTTGCCGCCCGCATACACCCAGCCGTCGGCGACTACGGGAGAGGACCATGCCCCGAGCGTTGCGGAGTGACGCCAGAGGAGAGCTCCCGAGCCGGCGTCGAGGGCTTCGAGAAGGCCCGGTTTGGGCACGGCGACGTACACGACTCCGTCAGCGATTGCCGCCGACGAGGCCTCGCCGCCAACGGGAGCGGACCAGCGCAGTGCCCCGCTCGAGGAGACCGAGCAGAGCTTGCCTGTATATGCAGTGCCGCTGGCTCCGGCTATGTAGAGCTCGCTGCCCGCCACTGCCGGGGCCTGCAAAGAACCGGCGCCGCACGCTTGCGCCCACTTCAGCACACCGCCCACAGCATCGACGGCACAGAGCCCGCGGCTCCCAGCCGAGTAGATCACGGCGCCCGAGGCACTCGGGGAGGACTCGCCGTCGCCGCAGCCGGCTACTGGTGGGAACAGCACGGAACCCGTTGCCGCGGACAGGATGACGAGGTCACCCGCGTAGTCTCCGACAGCGAGCTCGCTCTGGGGCACTCCCGGGGAGGTGGGGACGACGGCAGGACTCGTCTGGCCCGAGAGGCTGGCGCCGGGCGCGCTGTTGGCAACCCAGACGACCGAGCCGTTCGATGCGTCGAGGGCGAAGACGCAGCCTCCCGAGGTCTGCCCGTAGACAATGCCGCCCGAGACTGTCAGCGGGGACTCGATCGACGCACGGGGCGGCGCACATGTCGCGCCGCCCTTGGACGGCCAAGGGTCGGACCAGACGACCTTGCCGTCCAAGGCGTCAACCGCCTCGACAGCTGTGCTCCCTCCCCCGCTGAAGCCGGCAAAGACAAGGTCTTGGCGAGTTGGCGGGGACGAGGCAAGACCATCCTCTGCGGCAACGGCACCAGACGTCTGCATGGAGGAGCTCCCTGGAAAGTGGCTGTTCCAGAGGGGACGCCCCGATCGCCCCAGGTACGAGACGAGACCGGTGGCTGTCGATGTGACGACTGTCTCGACAGGTGCCCCGGAGGTTCCGAGAGGCTCCGGGAGGACCGCGGAGTCGGTCTGCGCAGGTGCAGACCACAGGCGCTTCAGTCCCTTGACGGTGGTCGCAGACAACGACGTCTCCCTCGGCTGGAGGCCGGTATGAGTCGCGCCGTGCTGGAACATGAGCCAGGCCGGAAGGGGGGTCGGTACGGCTGCCCCGCCCGCAGCACCCGGCAGTCCGATCAAGGCGGCAAAGGGCAGAAGGACGCCTGCGGCGAGAGCGAGGCGAAGCCGCCTGCGGAGTCTGCAAGCAGCGGCAGTGAGGTCCATCGCTCCCCCCAGCGAGATCGGAAAGCGGCGGTGACAGCTCGATGCTACAGCGCCGGCAGCTCGATGTCAGAGCGTCGACATCCTCGCCGGACAGACCCTGGACGAGCTTTGAGCGAGCCCGCTGGGCTCCTCGACACGTCGGTGTTCATCGCCGGCGAGGTCGAGCGGGCTCTCGGCGAGCTGCCGGCTCGGCTGACAGTCGCCGTGATCACCATCGGCGAGCTCGGTTTGGGAGTGTTGAGCGCTGTCGATGTCGCCTTCCGGGCGCGCCGGGGGGACGCCCTGGCGCTCGCCAGGACGGTGGAGCCTGTCCCGATCAGCGAGGCGATCATGGGAGCATGGGCTCGACTCGTGGTCGATTGCCGTGCCGCTGGTGTCCGCCGGTCGGTCAAGCTCACGGACGCGTCGATCGCCGCGGCCGCGGTCGGCCTCGGCTTGCCGGTCGTGACCTGGGACGACGACTACGACCAGATGGCGGGAGCACATCGAGCACTGCACGTCCTAAAGGTGCAGGCGGCCCGCAGCTCCGAGAGGTGCGGATGGGTGGAGACGGCGTTGTGGTCGGCCCGCGTCTGGGCCGCATCCGGGCCACGCGATCGAGGCTCACTGCACCCGGAAGAAGGTGTGCACCTGCCCCGCGATGGACGGCCACAGCAGCGCGGCGAGGACCACGCCGGCCACGACCGAGCCTGCCACCAGCCACAGTCTCAACAGCCGCCCCTTCGGGCTCGTCCTGCGGTAGACGGGCCGGGAGCTGAGGTCCCGGCGCAGCACACCGGGCACCTGCCACATGTAGGCGAGGACGTGGACCGCGAGGACGAAGAACCACAGCAAGAAGTCGTAGCGGTGCACGACGTAGAGCCATCCGTTG
>JAKATT010000163.1:0-3066 GCA_021818615.1 Actinomycetes bacterium
GACGAGCTCGTCGCGCTCGTTCAGGTGGATGGCGATGAAGCCCTCGCGCCGGGACTTGTCGTACTCGCTCATCGCCGTCTTCTTCACCTGCCCGCTCTTTGTGGCGAAGAGCAGGTAGTCCTCCGTCTCGAAGCTTCGGGCGTCGATGATCGCCTGCAGCGTCTCGCCCGGTTCGAGCGGCAACAGGTTGACGGCGGGCGTCCCCCGAGCATTGCGCTCCTTTATCGGGATCTCGTGCGCCCGCAGCCTGTACACCTTGCCGCGGTTGGAGAAGAACAGCAGGTGGGAGTGGGCGGTCGTGTGGACGATCTCGTGCACGAGGTCCTCTTCTTTCAGCTTGGAACCCTGCACCCCGCGGCCCCCCCTTCCCTGGGTGCGGAAGGCGTCGGCTGAGACCGCCTTCAGGTAGCCGGCCCGGGTGACGGTGACGACCATCTCCTCGTCTTCGATGAGGTCCTCGATGCCGAGCTCGCCCGGGTCGTGCATGAGCTTCGTGCGCCGTTCGTCGGCGTACCTGGCGCGCACCTCGGCAAGCTCGCTCGAGATGACCGAGCGCAGCCTTGCCGGATCCGCCAGGATCGCCTCGAGCTCGGCGATGGTCCCGCGCAGCTGGGCCATCTCCTCGTCGAGCTCCTGGCGCCCAAGGCGGGTGAGCCGCCCGAGCGTCATGTCGAGGATGTGGTTCGCCTGGATCTCGCTGAAGGAGAACGGCACGGCCATGAGGGCGGCACGGGCGGCGCCGCGGTCTTCCGAGGCCCGGATCGCCGCTATCACGGCGTCCAGCATGTCGAGCGCCCGCAGCAGGCCCTCGACTATGTGGGCCCGGGCGCGGGCCTTGGCGAGGCGGTGCTCCGAGCGCCGCGTGACGACGACTATTTGGTGGTCGACATAGGAGAGGACGGCCTGGGCGAGGTTGAGCAGGCGGGGCACGCCGTCGACGAGGGCGAGCATGTGCACGCCGAAGCTCGTCTGCAATGGGGTGTACTTGAACAGGTTGTTCAGCACGACGTTGGAGTTGGCGTCCCGCTTCAGCGTGATGACGAGGCGGGTCCCCTCGCCGGCCGACAGGTTGTCGATCGAGTCGATCCCTGTGACGTCGCCTGACTCGACAGCCTCCGCCATGCGCTGGGCGATTCCCTCGACCGAGGTCTGGTAGGGGATCTCGGTGACGACGATCTGGTCCTTGCCGCTCTTGCCCTCCACGATCTCGGTGGTGGCCCGCATCTTCACCGAGCCCCGGCCGGTGCGGTAGGCGTCGAGGATGCCCGAACGCCCGAGGATGAAGCCACCGGTCGGAAAGTCGGGCCCCTTCACGAAGCGCATCAGCTCGTCCGGGGTGGCCTCGGGATGCTCGAGGCCGTACTGCACGGCGTCGATCACCTCGCCGAGGTTGTGCGGCGGGATGTTCGTCGCCATGCCGACGGCGATCCCCTGCGAGCCGTTCACGAGGAGGTTCGGGAAACGGGCCGGGAGCACGACAGGCTGGTTGGTCGAGCCGTCGTAGTTGGGCATCATGTCGACGGTGTCCTCGTCGATCCCCTCGAGCATCACCATCGCGAGCGGAGCCAGGCGGCACTCCGTGTAACGGGCCGCCGCCGGCCCCATGTTCGGCCCCGGTGCTCCGAAGTCGCCGTGGCCGGAGATGAGCGGGTGGCGGAGCGAGAAGTCCTGCACCATCCGCGCGAGGGCGTCGTAGATGGCGGCGTCGCCGTGCGGGTGGAAGGTCTTCATCACCTCCCCGACCACGGCCGCGCTCTTCACGAAGGGGCGGTCCGGTCGGAGGTTCTCCTCCCCCATCGCGTAGAGGATCCGGCGGTGGACGGGCTTGAGGCCGTCGCGGACGTCGGGTAGCGCCCGCTGGACGATGACCGACATCGAGTACTCGAGGAAGGAGCGCTCCATCTCCTCTTGGATCTCGATGGGGACGATCCCGACGCCTCCGCCTCCGCCGCCGGCGCCGGAGCTGCCTGGTGGCGGCGGCGCGCCGCCGTTGTTGCCTGCCATCACTCGTCGTGCCTCCTCCGAGCACCGTCCGTCCCGCGGGCCGTCCTCAGATGTCTAGGAACCGGATGTCCTTCGCGTTCGTCTGGATGAAGTGGCGCCGCTGCTCGACGTCGTCGCCCATGAGGATCGAGCAGATCTCGTCGGCGATCGACGCCTGCTCTACTGTCACCTGCAGGAGCGAGCGCTTCGCGGGGTCGATCGTCGTGGCGCGAAGCTCCTGCCAGTCCATCTCGCCGAGACCCTTCAGCCGCCCGAACTCCTTCGAGTAGTTCGGGTGCTCCTCCAGGAAACGGGCCCTTGCCGCGTCGTCCTTCAGGTACACCTTCGCCGTCCCGACCTCAGCCGAGTAGAGGGGCGGCTGTGCCACGTAGACGTGGCCCGCCTCGACGAAGGCGACCATTTGGCGCAGGAAGAACGTGAGGAGCAGCGTGCGGATGTGCGAGCCGTCCACGTCGGCGTCGGCGAGGATGATCACCTTGTCGTAGCGGATCTTCGACAGGTCGAACTCGTCGGCCAGCCCTGCTCCGATCGCCATGATGAGCGCCTGGATCTCGGCGTTCTTCAGCATCTTGTCGACCCGGGCCTTCTCGACGTTCAAGATCTTGCCCCGGATCGGCAGCACCGCCTGGGTACGGGGGTCGCGGGCCTTCACTGCTGAGCCGGCGGCCGAGTTGCCCTCCACGATGAAGAGCTCCGACTCGCCGGCATTGCGCGACGAGCAGTCGTACAGCTTGCCGGGCAGCCCCGCCCCGTCGAGGGCGCTCTTGCGCCTCGTCAGGTCGCGAGCCTGGCGGGCCGCCACCCGGGCACGCTGGGCGAGGAGGGCCTTTTGGACGATCTGGCCGCCCTCCTTCGGGTTCTCCTCCAGCCACTCGGCGAGCTTCTCGTTCGTCGCCCTCTCGACCAGCGAGCGGATCGAGACGTTGCCGAGCTTCGCCTTGGTCTGCCCCTCGAATTGCGGCTCGGTGAGGCGGACCGAGACGATGGCCGTGAGCCCCTCGCGGATGTCCTCGCCGGCGAGGTTGTCGGCGCTCTCCTTCACCAGGTTGCGCTGGCGGGCGA
>JAKATT010000163.1:3231-7645 GCA_021818615.1 Actinomycetes bacterium
CGACGCGCCGGAAAAGGGGCTCCTTCGAGGTGTTCAGGTGCTTCACGTAGTCGACGATGCCTCCGGTGTAGCGGTACGTCTCCTCCTGCTCGTGGCCCGGACGCTCGTCCTTGAAGCGGATCTCGAGGCCGCGGTTCAGAAACGCCATCACCTGCAGCCGCTCGAGGACCGTCTGGGCACGGAATTCGACCTCTTCGAAGATCGTCGCGTCGGGCCAGAACGAGACGCTCGTGCCGGTGCGCCCCCGCGGAGCGTCGCCGACCACTTCGAGCGGGCCGACCGGCGAGCCCCCGTCGCGAAACTCCATCCGGTGCCGCTTGCCGTTCCGGTCCACTTCGAGCACGAGCCGCCGGGAGAGGGCGTTCACGACCGAGACGCCGACGCCGTGCAGGCCGCCCGAGACCTTGTAGCCGGTGCCGCCGAACTTGCCCCCGGCATGCAGCATCGTGAGCACCACCTCGGCAGCCGACTTGTCCTTGTAGCTCGGGTGACGGTCGACAGGGATGCCCCGCCCGTTGTCAACCACCCGGCAGCCGCCGTCGGCGAGCAGAGTGACGTCGATGCGGGTGCAGTAGCCGGCCATCGCCTCGTCGACCGCGTTGTCCACCACCTCCGTCACGAGATGGTGGAGACCGCTCGGACCGGTCGAGCCGATGTACATGCCGGGCCGCTTGCGGACCGGGTCGAGGCCCTCGAGGACCGTGATGTCGACGGCGTCGTAAGACGACGCCGTCTCGGACGACCGATCTGCTGTCTTCCTCGTGGTCTCAAGCAACAGGCGCGACCTTCTCTCGTGACGAGCGGCTACGGCCGGCAAACGCCCGCGGCGCTGGCGGCAGGGCGGTCGGCGATGACGTTGATCCTACCGGCTCACGACGCTCACCCCGGGCATGCAAAGCAGCGACACCCACACCTTCGCGCCAACGGATTCCCTGCTCACGAACGAGGGCCGCGCCCTGGAGGCACCACTTGCGCGGAAATCTTCCGCGGAGACGAAGGACCTAGCCTCTCGGCCAGCCGGCCGAGCAGCTCAGCCGAGGACAGCTGCACCTGGGTGGCCCAGGCCGGGTGGTCCACCTCGACGATCAGCTCGTCTCCCCTGAGCGACCGGGGGGAGATGTGAGGGGCGGCCTCCGGCCCGGCGACCTCGTCCCAGACCGCCCTCACCTCGGCCAGCACCGCTGCCGCCTCGATGCCTCGCGCCCTTAGGAGGCGCGCTAAGGCGAAGCGGATGGGCACGGTCCCGTCGCCCTTCTTGCCAGGATCGTCGCTCCAGCTCAAGGCAGTGCCCCGCGCTCCTCAGGAGGCGAGCCGGCCGCCGCGCAGCTGCACGACGAGATCGGCGGCGGCCCCTGGCGGGAGCGGGCCGGCAGTGGTGAGGAACGCCTGGCCGCGAGGCAGTTCGTGCATCAGCGCCCGTGCGGTCGACTCGTCGAGCTCGCTGAAGGCGTCGTCGAGCAGCAGCACCGGGGTTGTGCCGGTCACCTCTGTCAGGTAGCGATGGGTCGCCAGCCTGATGGCGAGAGCAGTCGCCCGCTGCCGCCCCTGGGAGAGGCGCGTCCTCGCGTCCAGGCCTCCCCCTGAAAGCTCGAGATCGTCACGCTGCGGGCCGACTGTCGTCACCTGGCGGCGGAGGTCGTCGGCCCGGGCCAAGCCGATCGCTCGTTCGAGCGGGCCGTCGAAGGATCGGACGTAGCGAAGCTCGAGCTTGCCCGCCGAAGGAGCGATCGCCGAGAACGCCTCCTCGGCGTAGGGCTGGAGCTCGGCGACGACGCGCTCACGTCCGGCGACGACGCGCTCGCCTGTCACGGCGAGGCGCTCGTCCCAAACGTCGAGGGTCGTGGCTGCCTCGCTCGTCATGCGCCCGCCGAGCTGACGCAGCAAGGCGTTGCGATGGCGAAGGATGCGCTCGAGCTCCGCGCGATCGGCGCCAAGGCGTGGTGAAACGCCAGCGACGGCATCGTCGAGAAGCTCACGGCGCAAAGATGGGCCGCCCTTTACGATGTCGAGGTCGTCAGGGGTGAAAAGCGTGATGCGCAACACTTGGAGCAGCTCTCTCGCGCTCTCGACCCGCCGGCCGTTGCGCGTGGCCTGGTCGCGACGAGCAAGCGCGATGTCGACGGCGATGTCGACATGACGGCCGCCGTGGACAACGGCGCAGCCGAGCGCCGCCCCATCGGAGCCGGCCTGGATGACCGCTTCGCTGGCGACCTTGCGGAAGGAGCGGAGGATCGAGCAGTAGCCGAGCGCCTCGAGCAAGCTCGTCTTGCCCGATCCGTTCGGACCCTGCACGACCGTGAGCCCGGTCGGGGACGGCTCTAGCTCGATCTCCGAAAGGTTGCGGAACCTGCTGGCACGGAGCCGGACGACGCTCAGCACGCCCGGGCCGGAAGAGGTCTCCTTGCTCAGGAGACCTTCACCGGCATGAGCAGGTAGCGGTACTCGTCCTCGCCTTCACCTCGAACGAGCGCCGGCTTCCCCGGGTCGTTCACCTCGAGCACGAGGACGTCGGAGCTGACGGCCTCGGCGCCCTCGAGCAGGTAGGTGGGGTTGAACGCCACCATCACGTCATCTCCTGAGTAGTCCCCCTCGACCGACTCGACGGCACGGCCGCTCTCGGGGGTCAGCACGGCAAGCTCGACACCCCCCTCCCGGAGCGAGAGCCTGACCGGCGTTGTCACGTCCTTCGAGTCACGCACCAAGAGCCGGACGCGGCGCAGGGCCGTCGTGAGCTCTTCGCGCTTGGCGGCCAAACGGCTCGTGTAGGACTTCGGGACGAGACGCGCGACATCGGGGAACTGTCCACGAAGAAGACGGGTCGTGATCCTGGCGCTGCCAAGGTCGAAGACCGCGTCGAGATCGCTGTGGCGAAAGACGATCTGCTCGTCGTCCTCGTTCTTCGCGCCTGCGACGAGGCGTTGTACCTCGGCGAGCGCCTTCGCAGGAACGAGCACCTCGCTGTCGGGTTCCAAGGCCGACAGGCCGGCGAAGTCACGGAACGCCAACCGGTACGAATCAGTGGCTACGAGCCGCAAGCCGTCCGCGGTCGCTTGCATGAGCACACCTGTGAGCTGAGGAGCACGCGAGTCGTCGACGAGGGCTGCACGCACGACCTGTCTGAGACCCTCTGCGAAGGTGGCCGCCGGCAGCTTGATGCCGTCGGCGGACGGCAGGCCAAGCCGGGTGATCTCGGCGCCGGCGGCAACCCGGACCAGGAATTCTGCCCGGCCGGAGGACAGGCGCACCTCCTCGTCACCGCCCGAGACGGCGACCGCGCCCGGCTCGAAGGCGCGGATGATGTCGGTCACGAGCCGACTTGGCACGAGCACTGTCCCATCCAGGTCACCTGCGACCTGGCAACGAGACTCGATGACCAGATCGGGGTCGGAGCCGACGACTTCCAGCTGATCGCCTCGCAACATGAGCTGGAGCGCCGCGATGCCGGTTGACAACGCGGAGCGCGACGCCGATGCACGGCTTGCCGTGACGAGCGCCTCGAGGAGAGTGTCTCGGTCGGCTCGGAACCTCACAACCTGTTGCTCCTTTTGAAGATTGAAGAATTTAGATGGGAGTAGTAAGGGATGGGGATTGTGGAGAACTTCTGTTCTTCCTGCTCATCCCCCATCCTTGCATGCCGAGATTTCCACGTTGGTGCACAGCCGGAAGCAGCTGAGCGTCCGGCCAGGGGACGACGGGAGAGTTGTCCCCCTTTGATGCCTTGCTGGTCCACAGCTCCTCTCCTCGTGATCCCAGGCTCTTCCCCAGGATCATGTCTGGGCGTTCTTGATGCGAAGGATGAGCTTCGTGACGGTGTCGTAGATGTTCCGGCGCTCGGGCATGAGCTTGGAGATCTTCGTGACGGCGTGGATCACCGTCGTGTGGTCCCTGCCGCCGAATTCTCTCCCGATAGCCGGATAGCTGTAGTCGGTCAGCTCCCTGAACAGGTACATGGCGATCTGCCGGGCGATCACGAGCGGCCGGCGACGGCTTGGCCCGCACAGATCGTCGACGCTGAAGCCGAAGTGCTCGGCGCTCGTGGCGATGATCTCTTGTGCCGTGATACGTCTCGGCTCGCTGGCCGCGACGATGTCGGCGAGCACGGCCTCAGCGGTGTCACGTGTGAGAGCCTGGCGGTTGAGGGCGGCGAAGGCGGTCACCCGGATGAGGGCGCCCTCGAGTTCGCGGATGTTCTCCTTCACGTTGGAAGCTATGAAATCGAGGACATCGTCGCCGACCACGGCGCCTTCGTGCTCAGCCTTGGTGCGCAAGATGGCGATGCGGGTCTCGAGCTCGGGCGGCTGGATGTCGGTGGTGAGCCCGGAGAGCAGCCTGCTGCGAAGGCGGTCCTCCAATGTCGCGATCGCCTTCGGCGGGCGGTCCGAGGTGAGAACTATCTGTTTGGAAGCGCCGTAAA
>JAKATT010000172.1 GCA_021818615.1 Actinomycetes bacterium
GCCAGCGTGGCGAGCGTATAGGTGCTGCCCGGCGCCGGGCAGGCGCCGGCCTGCGCGGGGTAGACACAGGTCGGGGCGGAGGAGTTGGTGTCGTCCTCGATGGTGATGTCGACCTTCCCGCAGAAGCCGGCCGTGTCAGTGCCGACGTTGGTGGCCGTCGCCCCCGCTGGAGCGGTCGGCGTCGCTGTGCAGCTCCCGCTTCCCATGGTCAGCGACTTCGCGCTCACCGAGCCCTGGTTCTCGATGACCACGCTCGAGCTGCTCGAGTCGCCTGGAACGGCGTTGGCGAGCGCGCCGAACTTGTTGGCGCTGCAGCTCGAGTCGGCATTGGCCGTGATGCCGGCGCCTGCTGCTGTCGACAGGCAGGTGGTGGTGGTCCCGCCTGTCGGCGTCACCTGCTCGGACATGATCAGGCTGCCGGTAGCGACCTTGTTGCCGGTGTTCGTTATCGATGCGGTGAACCCTCCCAGGCTGGCCGTGGTGCCGAGCGCCAACGCTGCGGCCCCGGCGATCCCGGCGACCAGCGCCAGGCGGCCACCGGCCAAGAAGGAGAGCGAGGATCGCCGTTCTCGCTCCGACGATTTCGTGTTCCTGCCGTGAGCTGCCATCTCTGTCGATGCCTCCGTGTCGAGAAGGGACTGTCCCGGGTCTTCTGGCGGCGGGCCTCTTTGCATGCGCCCGTCTTGCACTCGAAGCCCGCGCAGAGGCGAGCTCTCGTGGGGGGAGGGCTGCATGCCTGTCAGTTGCTGCTGCCGCCGGATGACCTGGATAACTGACGGGTCATTGATCGGCGGGACAGGGCCGCTCCTTGAGCACTTTCTTTCCGGTCAGTCAGCAGCCGGGATGCGGCGGCTCGGACCGCTCTGCTCAACCCGGGAACGGCAGGAGCCGATCAAGGAGAAGGAGCCCTGCGCCGGGCAGGCGGCGGCGACGAATCTGGAGGACGATCGGCGATGACCCGAGGAGCGAGCGGGGCAGCGACCAAAGACGCCATCCGCCAGGCGGCGGCGTGCGCATTCCGAGCGGGAGGCTACAGCGGGACCTCCCTCCAGGGCATCGCCGAGCGCCTCGGCATGACCCGGGCCGCCGTGCTCCACCACTACGGCACGAAGGAGCATCTTCTCGAGGCCGTGCTCGAGCCCTTCCTCGCCGATTTCGAGGCCATGCTCTCGCGTCACGAGGAAAGCTCCGCTCTCGACCTGAGGGAGCTGCTGACCGACCTGGTCGAGCTGCTCCTCGCCTACCGCAACGTCGCAGGGATCCTTGCCTACGACGTGGTTGCGAGCCGCGGCGGCCCGGTCACCCTCGCCCGCGGCCGAGCCTGCTGCCGGCGCCTGACGGCCATGCTGGCCGGTCCCCATCCGAGCGATGCGGACCGGGTCGTCGTCGCTGCGGTCGTCGGTGCCGTCCTGCGGCCTGTCGCCGACCCCACCCTCGATCTCGCCGACGCCGCCAGCAAGGCGGCGATCGCCGCCGTCGCGGACCATCTCGGCAGTCACATGAGCTGCCTCTTGGCGAGCGCGGGTGCGGACGGCCCCTCGGCCGCCTGAGCGGCCGTGCGGGCGAGATCGATCTCGCCTGGAGCTGGGCCGCCGGCTCGTGGTCCATGAGGCGCCGCACGCTGAGACCTCCCCAGGGCTGAAGCCCGGGGATTCCTGGCTCAAGCTGGCCGGGTCTCCGGCGGAGCCCCGGGTCTTGTGCTCTCGGCCCCAGAACGGTCGAATCCAGCCCTGGCGACCATGTTGGCCGCAGCGTTCTTGTCCCCGATCAGCCGAGCACGTCCACGACTCACCGATCCCTGGGCGGCACCTCCGCGCCGGGATCGCGAATCCAGGGCGGCGACGCGCTGCGTCCCCACTGTCCGGACGATGTCCGGACACGGTAGGATGGGTCTCATGAGAGACGCCGCTGTCCGTCCCTCGAAGCGCCACCGCCTGGAGATGCGAGTGAGCCCCGATCAGGAGGCGCTCATCCGCCATGCCGCAGAGCTCGAGGGCGCGACGCTCACGAGCTTCGTGCTCGACACCGTCACCGCCCGGGCGAACAGCGTGATCGAAGCCCACCGCGACCTCGTCCTCTCCAACGAAGCGTTCGATCGTTTCCTCGCCGAGCTGGACAAGCCGCAATCCCCGGTTCCCGAGTTGGTCGAGCTGTTTCGAAGCCACCCGAAGCTGCCTGAGCGGTGAGCGATCGCCGCCTCGAGCGGCTCGGTCCCCGTCATCGTCTCGATGACTTCCACTCCGGCAACCAGCCTCTCGACCGCTGGTTGTACGTTCACGCGCTCGCCTCTCAGCACATGGACGTTGCCCGCACCTTCGTGCTCGTCGACGGCGAACGCGTCGCCGGCTACTTCAGCCTCACGATGGGATCGGTGCATCGAGCCGAAGCACCCCCGGCGCTCGTGCGCGGCCTGCCGGGCTGCCCGGTCGGCATGGTTCTACTCGCCCGGTTGGCCGTCGACCGTTCAGCCCAAGGTCAGGGCCTCGGCTCAGCGCTGCTCGCCGAAGCGCTCCGAAGGGCCCTCGCAGCCGGCGAAGCCGCCGCCGCCCGACTCGTCGTGGTGGACGCGATCGACGAGACCGCAGTCGGCTTCTACGCCCATCACGGCTTCGTCGCCGTGCCGGAGCACCCCTTCCGTCTCTACCGGCGGATGAAGGACATCGGAGCGTCGCGGTAGCCGATCCCGCAAGGACCCACCTTCGATGTCCCGGTGGCCGATCGGCTGCTGAGACGACGGCTGCGTCAGGTGGCGCCGATGGATCTACGCCGCCTGCCGCCGGGAACCGCACATAGGAGACACCTCTGCGTCGGCATCGGCCTGCATCGGCGCCCGAGCCTGATCGTCCAACGCAGCCAGGAGGGCGGCGGGACGACGAGTGCCTGAGTGGCACCGGCCCGCCGGCTACATGGAGCGACGATGTCGAGGAGGCCGGTTGGACCGGGGCGCTCGTGGCGCCGTTCGGCTCGAATGTCGTGGCATCGGTCGTGCCCGGCGGCTTCGGCACCCAGTTCCGTGCTCTCGCCCTGCCACGAGAGCCGCTCGTGCATCTCCTCGGCATCGCTGCCGACCCGGGCGGGCCCTGGGTGACCCAGGTGGCGCGCAGCCTCTGTGCCGACCTCGAGGACGCCGGCCGGCGGGTGCGTCTCCCCGTCCGGTTCCGGGCCGAGGCTGTCGTCATGTCCCAGTTGGTAGGAACGGCAGCGTTCGCAGGTCCTCCAGGCGAACGGTGATGCGAGCGCCTGGTCGCCCCCGGTGATGGCACCATCCGCGATCAGCGAACCATGGCGTGCTAGCTGTTGTTCATGATGAGTGACCCAGCCGTGCTTGACGCCAAGCTGCTGGACGCGGTCCGCGACCTGCGCCAAGAGGGGCGGTCTCCCAAGGAGATCGCCCGAGCGCTTGGAGCGCGGCCTTGTGTGGCTGCCGAGGCCGTCCGGATGCTCGCTCAGGCAGCGGCCGAGATTTCGCCGGCACCCGATCCCGAAGTGGCGCGCTGCTGGGTGAACACGGACTGGCACAACGGAGTCATCGTCGACGGCCATCCTGAGTGGCCCCGGGGTGACGGCGTTGCCCGCGGCTGTGATGGCTTGGCGACCGTGCTGGTGGCCCGTGAGCGCCGCCAGGGCGACTTCTCGGTGTGCAGCTTCCTGGTGGACACCCACTGCCTGGGCGTCAAGGAGACGATCGGCCCGCGGGTCATGGACGAGAGGGGGCTCGCCCGCTTCAAGGAGCTCGTCTTCGGCGATTACGCCCTGCCTCCGCTTGCCGCGCCTGTAGATCTTGGTCAGCACCTCGTGTTCGGCGCAGTCCAGTACGCCCGTGAACTTGGTTTCAGGCCAGCCAAGGACTTCGCGCGGTGCGCCGGCCATCTGGGTGTCTGGCGCGGCGAGAGCGCCATCCGGTTTGGACGCCTGGGCAAACCCATGTACGTGGCCGGTCCTTACGATGACGTGCCGCAGGTCATGCGGACCCTCGAGCGCAAAGTGGGCCGCGGCAACTACGACTTCCTCATCGGGATGGCTGGCTGACGCTTGCTCACCGACGCGGGCGGGCGGCGCCGGAACGGGTAGATGGACAACGGCGGTGGTTGAGTTGGCCAGGCTGGCTCTGTCGGAGGCGAAGAGCTCGCCGAGGGCCCTGCCTACCTTGTCGTCGTCGAGGTGCTGGAGGTCCTCTGGGAAGAGCCCGCGCACGGCGCTCGCCACCGGCAGGACGCCGATGCGCCGCGAGGCCACCGAGCAGACGGCCCCTCGGCCGCCTGAGCGGCCGCGCGGGCGAGATCGATCTCGCCTGGAGCTGGGCCGCCGGCTCGGCGGCCCTCGTCGAGCGCCTCCTCACCGAGGACCTGGTCGAGGCTCTTCCTGCCCGGCCCGCAGGCGAGGCGCACGATCCGGTCCGCCTCCGCCGGCTCGTGGTCCATGAGGCGCCGCACGGTGATCTCGGCTCTCGCCCACCGCCACCTTTTTGGCGGCGCCGAGCGCGTCCGCCGTTTGCCTATCGGGACGCCACCGTGACCGGGCAGCGGACGCCGATCGGCCTACCTGACGATTAGCATCAAACAGCCACGCTGATCGCCTGGGGCCGGCACCAGACCCTGAGCCGGACGGTCGCGAGCCTGCGGCGCTCAGCGCCTGCAGGCGAGACGCGCAGGGCCACGGTCAGGATCGATCCCGACAGCGAGTTGCCGACCGTGCGAGTCGGGCGGCGGGTCACCGCAGAGGACGTGGCTGCGGTCGGCGGGGATGGTTGAGCGCGTCCGGGGGGCGTCTCTCTTGCACGCAACGTGGCGGCCCTGGTGGTGGCCGAGCACGTGCGCCGCGAGGCCGCCCGGCCATGGTGTCGCCGAGCTGGCCGATTCGCGACCTGCCCGACCGTGCATGGCACGCTCGTCAGCAGTCAGAGTGCTCGTCCGCCAGGGCACGAGCCGCAGCGAGGCACGCGAAGCGCTGCGGCGCTGAGGGGACGTCCCCGCCACGAGCAGTGGCTCGACGACCTCAGCTGTCTCGAGATCGACCTATCGCGTGTGCTTCGCCACCGGCAGGTGACCGATGTGTACCTCGCCGGCCTGGCGAGTGCCGACCGTGGCCGGGTGGCGACGCTTGATCCCGGCTTCGCGCTGACAGCTTCGGATGTGGCCGAGCTGGTCCCCGTTGATTCCGGTTGAGCCAGCCGCTCCGCAAGGCGATCCCCGCGCGACGCGGCGTCACTCGCTCGTGCCTGCTTGGTCGTCGAGGAGGCGGAACCACTCCACCACGACCGGCTCGCTGTCTCGCAGCTCCCAGGTGGAGTCGCCAGCGTCGGTGCGGATCATCTCGACGATCTCGCCCCAGAATGCCTCATGGGCTCGGCGCCACTCGGCAGCGTCGGCGAAGCCCTCGCCCTCATCCCTCGCCACGTCGTCGCCGATCTCGTTCAGCGGGATGATCCGGACTCGAGTCGTCTCGATCAGCCCATGCCTGTGGCCGGCGCGGTCGACCAGCCCGGACCGCTGGCCGACTCGCGGCAACGGGTCGCCTGAGAGGTACTCGACGGCCAGCGACGACGTCGCCGTCTTCTCACCGCGAAGTACCGCTGCGAGCAGCCGGTCGCCGAGCCCGCCGTCACCGTCGTAACCGAAGCTCGCTGTGGGCACCATGGCGCAAGTCTCTCCAACCGGGCACGAAGGGTCGGCGGCCTCGCGGCCACCGACCTCGCGGCCACCGGCCTCGCGGCCGCAGTCGATCATTCCGCGCCAGAATATGCAGTTCTTGTCGCGATCGGAATGGGTCCAGGTGGTGCTGTGCTACGAGCCTCCCGGGCGTCCGGCCGAGGACCGGCGGGTGCATCCCCACGGGCTGGTGTGCAAGCGCGGCGTCTGGTACCTGGTGGCGACGACCTCTGGGGAGGACTGAGCTGAAGCCCTGGCCCACACTGTGTCGAGCGCAGTGGTTCCACCGCTCCCAAGGGACGCCGGCGGGTCAGTACGGCGCCTGGAGGTCTGCGAACATCGGGAAATGCCGGACATTGCGCGTCAGGAGACGTGCACCGGTGCGGATGGCGGTGGCTGCAACGGCAAGGTCGGCGCCGTCGATGTTGTGACGGCTGGGAAGCCACCGGCGACCAAGAGCGCCGGCTTCCTCGGCCACCTCCGCGTCGATCGGATGCCAGACAAGGGTCGACAAGAGCGAGCGGGTTCCCTCCTCCTCTGCGGGCCGCATGCCGGCGAGAAGCTCCAGGCGGGTGATCTCGCTGGCGTGCAACGGTCCCGCTGCTCGTTCGTTCTCCAAGAGCTCGGCGGCGGCTGGGTGGCCCCGCAGGTAGTCGATCAGCACCGACGTGTCGACAAGCGCGGTCACGAGCCGGGCTGGGACAGTCGCGATCCAGAGCGCAGCTCGTCTACCCAGGCTGCCCCATCGAGGTCGCGCTCCTCCCAGGAGCCGAATGCCCGGCGCATGGCGACGAGATCGTCGTCACTGGAGCGCTCGGTGCCGTAGACGGTCTCGATCGCGGCTCTGATCAGGGCGGAGATCGATAGACCGGTGCGCGCAGCCACAGCGTCGAGGGCTTGCCGTTCCTCGCTCGTCAGCGAGATCTGAGTCCGTTGCATGATGTAAACCTACATCATGTCCTCAGCCACCGCCTCAGCCACCGCCTCAGCCGCCGCCTCAGCCGCCGCCTCGGTCGTCGCTGCAGCTGCGTCGAGCGACCGTGCAGGGGACGGTCTCGCAGCCGTGGTGGCGATGAAGGAACCTCGCGAGGTCCCGCCCGCGGGCGGTGCCTGGGCAGCCTCCGACGGCGAGCAGTTCGTCGTGGACCAGGTGCAGACGCACGATCCGGGGCCGGCCACCTTCTTCGAAGTAGCACGGCGCCGCGTCTCGCACCGTGCTCCGCAGCTCGCGGGGATCGTCGGCTTCGCTGAGGATCGTCCGACCGGACCCTCGGGTCGCTCCCGACAGCTCGTCCGGGCCCGGGCCAGCGCAGAAGAGCAGCGCTGCCGCACCGGCCGGCGCCGCAGCGTCGAAGGCGTCATCGACGAGGTGCCCCGGGAAGGCGGCGGTCCCGAGGGGGCTTGGACGCGCGCCTCACGAGAGCGGGCACGCCGGCCGGGCACGCGGCGGTCCTGTGCGCCGACACCCGCCGGTGTTAGGCTTGCACTTGCTGTGTCTGTTCACCCGGGGTGGTCGCCGGCCGCCCGTGGGCGGTCGCCTGCCTGGACGCTGTCAGGAGGAATTTTCCGGGCCGGCGGCGGAATTGTTGCGACCAGCTGTGAGGCCGAGCGTCTGTACATGTAGGCGGATGGCACGCGTATCGTCCAGAACGGGGCAATGGATGGCGACACAAATGGATTCCTCTGGGGAGCCCGGGGCCGTTCGGTCCTCGGGGGCGCCTCAAGAGACGATCCTCCCGCCCATCGCCGCCGACCCCCTCTTCGTCGACGCGGTCGAGGAGGCTGTGAGCGGCCTCGCCGTCTCCAGCCTGCCGGGTGCCCGCCTCCTCGAGCCCGTCGGGCGCGACCCGCACGACTTCGCAAGCCTCTACA
>JAKATT010000060.1:0-19107 GCA_021818615.1 Actinomycetes bacterium
GCTGGCCGGGGTGGCGATCGTCCCGGTGAGGAGCGTCTTGGCGTGCAGCGAGGAGGAGACCGACGCCAGCGAGCTCGTGACGTGCTGGGTGTGCTCGACGCCCTTCGCCCAGCAGGAGCTCGTCTCGGGGGGCAGTGACATGTCGATGTTGAACGTCGCGCTCCCCTTGATGATCGAGCCGGCCTTGGTCGTGACGCTCAGAGTCTTGCCGTTGAGGCTCGCCGGCGGCCCGACTCCGAGGATGACGTCGGCCCGCCCGGCATTGGCGGGGCGGGCGAGCTGTGCCCCCCTCGTGAGGACGATGCGGTCGGTTCCCTCCATGGTGATGCCGCTTGCTCCCGGCGAGGTAGGGGCCGAAGGCGAGACCTCGGTCCAGGTCATCGTGTTGGACGCGCAAACCGGGCGCTGGCTGCACGAGTGGTCGAGCACGGCCAGGTTCGGCGAGTTGAACGAGAGCCGCGCCGCTCCGACGGTCCCGAGGGACCTGAAGCCTGTGTCGAGGAGGACGGACCCGCTGAGCGTGCCCTTGTACTCCGTCTCGCTCCCGCTCGTGCAGGCGACGGGCGAACGGCTCGTCGCCTTGAAGGTCAGGTCGAATGCCTTGAAAACGGGCGATATCTTCGCTGCCGGAGGGTTCACGCGCCAGCTGCCCGCACCGATCGAGCTGACACTGCCCGCCGGGAGCTTCGATATCTCCCACTGGTGCTCCTCGACCGAACCCGGTGAGAAGGCGTGGGCGATGCTGGCGGTCACCGAGACCGACTTCGGGGAGGCGGTGGCAACGACGGTGAGCCGCCAGCCGTGGGGGACGGCGTAGCCGCCTGCACTGACGATGGAGACGTAGTCCACCGAGCTCGAGCCGACGGTGCTCCGCACGGCCGCTGCTGACGCCACTGTGGCGGGAAGCAGTGCCAGGGCGGGAAGCAGAGCCAGGCACGCCATGATCAGCGCGAGCACGAGTGCAGGGAGCAGCCCGAGTCCCTTCGAGACGGATGGAGCAACAGCAGATCGCCTGGTCATGGCGTGCCTTCCTGTAGAGCCTCTGGCGGACATTCTTCCACCTGTGCCACTGGCATGCGAGCGGGAGGCCCCGCGGCGCCGGCACGGCTGCTTCGACGCCGCTCAGGCGAGCGTGAAGATCTCCGGCCCGTGCTCGGTGATGGCGATGGTGTGCTCGAAGTGCGCCGACAGGCTGCCGTCCGCTGTCACCACGCTCCAGCCGTCGGCCAGCTCGCGGGTCTCGGGCCCACCGGCGTTCACCATCGGCTCGATGGCAAAGACGTTCCCGACCTTGAGCTTCGGACCGGGATTACCCGGCCAGTAATTCGGCACCTGTGGCTCCTCGTGCATGGCGGTGCCGATCGCGTGCCCGACGTAGTTGCGCACCACCGAGAAGCCAGCCGCCTCAGCCACCGCCTGTACCGCACGGCCGACCTCATGGAGGCGGTTGCCCTCCCTTAGCTGGTCGATCCCGGCCCACAGCGACCGCTCGGTGACCTCCAAGAGGCGTCGCGCCTCGGCGGCTATCTCCCCCACCGGCGCCGTGTAGGCGGCATCCCCGTGGTAGCCCTCCACGATGGCCCCGCAGTCGACAGAGATGATGTCGCCCTCTGTCAGGACGTAGTCGCCCGGGATGCCGTGGACGATCATGTCGTTCGGCGACGTGCAGACCGTAGCCGGGAAGCCGTGGTAGTTGAGGAAGTTCGAGCGGGCGCCCCGGCGCTCGAGCACCTCGCGGGACACCTTGTCTATGTCGCGGGTGGTGATGCCGGGCCGGATGATCGCCTTCGTGCGCTCGTGGATCTCGGCGACGACCCTGCCCGCCCTACGCATCTTGGTGAGCTCGTCCTCGTTGCGCCTCATGGTGGGCCGGCGTCCGCACCGCTCGGAGGCGGCTCGAACCAGCCGGGCCCCCGCTTCGCGTCGACCAGCTCGACCAACCGGTCGAACACCTCGTCAGGAGAGCCGAGGCCGGAAACGACTGCAAGCTTGCATGCCTTGGAGTACCACGCGACGAGCGGCGCCGTCTCGTGGTCGTAGAGGTCGAGCCTGCGCTTGATAGCGACCTCGGTGTCGTCCTCGCGCTGGACGACCTCGCCGCCGCAGACGTCGCAGTTCCACGGCACCCGGGGCGGCGCGGTCGTCGAGTAGATAGCACCGCAGTCGACGCAGACCCTCCTCGAGGCAAGGCGTTCGAGGACGACCTCTCGTGGGACCTCGAGATCGATGACGAGATCGAGCTCGCCAGGGGCGAGCAGGCCGTCTAGGCCGGCGGCCTGGGTCACGGTGCGCGGGAAGCCGTCCAGGACGAAGCCCCTCGACTTCGTGTCGTCCTGGTCCAACCGCTCAGCGACCATCTTCAGCACGATCTCATCGGGGATGAGCTCACCGGCGTCGAGGTACCGCTCAGCCTCCCGGCCGAGCATGGTGCGCGACTTCACGGCCGCACGCAGCATGTCCCCCGTCGAGATGTGCGGGATGACGTAGTGGTGCGACAGGCGCATACATTGCGTCCCTTTCCCCGCCCCCTGCTTGCCGAGGACGACGAGCCTTCCCCCTGGTACCACCTACTGGAGGAAGCCCTCGTAGTTACGCATCATGAGCTGGCTGTCGATCTGCTTCATGGTCTCGAGGGCGACTCCGACGGCGATCAGCAGAGTGGTGCCGAAGTAGGGGATGTTCGAGATGTGCCAGGAGGCAAGCAGGACAGATGGAATGAGCGCCACCGCTGCCAGGAACAGGCTGCCCGGGAGCGTGAGCCGGTTGAGGATCCGCGACAGGTAGCGCTGGGTCGGCGGTCCCGGGCGGAACCCGGGGATGTAGCCGCCCTGCTTGCGAATCTGGTCCGCCTGCTGGTAGGGATCGAACGTCACGTGCACGTAGAAGAACGTGAAGACCACGATGAGCAGCCCGTAGCAGATGAGATAGACGCCGTCGGTCGGGTTGAGCAGGTTGTTCTGCACCCAGTTGCGGTAGGTGTGCCAGGGAACGACGTTCGATATCAGCACCGGGATATAGAGCAGCGAGCTCGCGAAGATGATCGGGATGACGCCTGCCTGGTTGACCTTGAGCGGGATGTAGGTGCTCTGGCCGCCGTACATCCTCCGCCCTTGGACGCGCTTCGCGAACGTGACGGGGATCCTGCGCTGGCCCTGCTCCATGAAGACGATGGCCACGAGGAGGATCAGGGTGACGACGACCACGATGGCGAGCCCCACCCATCCCTTGTCGGCTTTTATGAACTGACCGTAGATCGGGATGGCACTGATCACGTTCGAGAAGATCAGGATCGACATGCCGTTGCCGATGCCGCGCTGGGTGATCAGCTCGCCGAGCCACATCACGAAGGCCGTTCCCGCCGTGAGGATGAGGATCATGAAGATGACGTGGGCGGCTGTGAAGTCGGGGATCAGGTCGGTGTGGGTCGTGAAGAGATTGCCCGAGTGCCACAAGAAGACGAGACCGGCCGACTGCATGACGGCAAGCCCGACGGTCAGGTAACGGGTCGCCTGGGTCAGCTTCTTCTGTCCGACGGCTCCCTGGTCACGCCACTGCTCGAACTTCGGGATCACTCCCGAGAGCAGCTGGATGATGATCGACGAGGTGATGTAGGGCATGATCCCGAGGCCGAGCACGGCGGCGTGGCTGATGCCGCTCCCGGCGAAGAGGCTCAGGTAGCCGAGAATGCCGTTGTGCTGGGACTTCGCCGAGATCGACTGGATCTTCTGGAAGTCGATGCCCGGGACGGGGACGTTGATGCCGATCTGGTAGATCGTGATCACGAGCAGGGTGAACAGGACCTTGTTGCGAAGGTCCGCGACCCGGAACATGTTGCGCAGACTGGACAGCATTGAGTCTCCTCGGCGATACGCCGCCCAGCGGCGAGCTCGTCGTGCCGTACCGCCCTCTTGGGGCAGCCGTCACCCTATCGGTTGGCGAGCGCGTTGCCTCGGCTCGGCGGCCGGCGGTCGCCGAAAGGCTTCGCCGCGACGGTGGCCGTCCCGCCGGCCGCCTCGATCGCCTCTCTCGCCGAACGCGAGAAGGCGTGGGCCGAGACTGAGACGGCGCGGGAGAGCTGGCCGCCGCCGAGGACCTTGACCAGGCCCTTGTGATGGACGATCCCGGCCTCCTTCAGGCTCTCGACCGTGATCTCAGTCTGCTCGAGGCCCTCGAGCACATCGAGGTTGACCACGTTGTACTCGATCCGGAACGGGTTGGCGAAGCCGCGCAGCTTCGGGATCCGCTGGGTGAGAGGGAGCTGCCCACCCTCGAAGCCTGGCTTCAGCGTGTCGCGTGCCTTCTGTCCCTTCGTACCGCGTCCGGCGGTCTTGCCGCCCTTGCCGGCGACTCCGCGGGCGACCCGGCGCTTCGAGCGATGAGCACCCGGCGCGGGAGCGAGGTCATGTACCTTCATCGAGCTGCTCCTTCCTCGAGCATGGTCACCTCGACCAGGTGAGGCACGCGGGCGATCATCCCGCGGATCTCGGGTCGATCGCCCAGCACGTTCGACTTGCCGATCCGGCCGAGGCCGAGAGCCCTCAGCGTGCCACGGTGCTTCGGCTTCGAGCCGATGGCGGAGCGGATCTGGACGATCCTCAGATCAGCCATGTGAGGAGGCCTCCAGCGCAACAGACGCGCGGCCGAGACGGCGGCGCTCCTCGTACGCCCTGAGCACGCCCTTCGGCGTCACCTCGTCGGGCGCCTTGCCGCGCAGGCGAGCGATCTCGTCCGGTCGGCGGAGGGCTTTCAGCCCGGCGACCGTGGCGTGGGCGACGTTGATAGCGTTCGAGGTGCCGAGAGATTTGGCGACAACGTCGTGGATGCCGGCCATCTCGAGGATGGCGCGAGCTGCCCCGCCGGCGATGACGCCAGTACCGGGGGCGGCCGGCTTGAGCAGGATCCTGCCGGCACCGGCCTCGCCTATCACGGGATGAATTATGGTCGAGCCAGCGAGCGGCACGTCGATCATGTTCTTCTTCGCCTCGTCGATTCCCTTTTGCACCGCGAGGCCCGCTTCCTTCGCCTTGCCGTAGCCGAGGCCGACGCGGCCGTTGCCGTCCCCGATGACCATAAGGGCGGTGAAGGAGAACCTCCGCCCGCCCTTCACGACCTTCGCGACGCGATTGACCTTGATGGTCCGCTCTTCGTACTGGGACTCGGGCATCTACAGCTCCAATCCGGCTTCCCGGGCAGCGTCGGCGAGCGCCGCCACCCGGCCGTGGTAGCGAGATGCACCCCGGTCGAACACGACTTTTTCCACTCCTTGGGCCTGTGCTCGCTCGGCGACGAGCCTGCCGACGGCGGCAGCTGCCTCGACGCCGCCGGTCGCCTTCGCCCGGAGCGGCGCCTCGACCGTCGAGGCTGCCGCGAGGGTCCGCCCGACCGTGTCGTCGATCACCTGGGCCACGATGTGACGGTTCGAGCGGAACACTGCCAGGCGAGGCCGCTCGCCAGTGCCGGCCACCTTCTGGCGGACACGGCGGTGCCTGCGCTCGCGAAGCTCGTGAGTCCGGTTCTGTGGCATGGCTACTTCGCCGCCTTCCCGGCCTTGCGCTGCACGACCTCGCCCGCGTACCGCACACCCTTTCCCTTGTAGGGCTCGGGCTTGCGGATCTTGCGGATGTCGGCAGCCACCTGGCCGACCCTTTCCTTGTCGATCCCCCGCACCACGATGCGCGTCGGGGTGGGCACCTCGAAGGAGATGCCGTCAGGAGCGTCCACCACCACCGGGTGGCTAAAGCCAAGCGCGAGCTCGATCTGGTCGGCAGCTCGGGCCTGGGCGCGGTAGCCGACTCCGACGATCTCGAGCTCCTTCGCGTAACCGGCCGTCACACCGGTCACCATGTTGGCGACGAGCGAGCGCGTGAGGCCATGCAACGCTCGGTTGCGCCGCTCGTCGTTCGGGCGCTCGATGATGACGGCACCTCCGTCCTTTCGCAACGTGATCTCGCCCGGGATCACCCGGCGGAGCGAGCCCTGCGGACCTGTCACCGTGACCGTGCGCTCGGCGAGGGTGACGTCGACACCCGACGGGATGGCGATGGGCGTCTTGCCGATACGGCTCATCGGGCGCCTCCCAGCGTGTCACCAGACATAACAGAGCACCTCGCCACCCATGTGCAGCTGGCGCGCCTCTCGGTCGGTCATGAGGCCGTGGCTCGTCGAGAGCACGGCGACGCCGAGGCCGCCGAGCACTCTCGGCAGCCTGTCGGCACGGGCATAGATGCGCAGCCCCGGCTTGGAGACCCGGCGCAGGCCACCGATGACCCGGTCGCGCTCCGGCGTGTACTTGAGCTTGATCTCGAGCATCCTTCCCGGCCGCTTCGGATCGTCGCGCGTCTCGAAGCCCGAGATGTACCCCTCACGTTCCAGGATGGCCGCGAGGGACTCCTTCAGCTTCGAGCTCGGCATCTTCACCGTCTCGTGCATGGCAACGTTGGCGTTGCGCACGCGCGTGAGCATGTCGGCGATCGGGTCAGTCATTGTCATCGACTATCGCCTCCTCTCACCAGCTCGCCTTCGTGACGCCCGGCACCTCGCCGGCGTGCACGAGCTCCCGCAGGCAGATGCGGCAGAGCCCGAACTTGCGGAACACGGCCTTCGGCCTGCCGCAGCGGCGACAGCGCGAATATCCGCGCACCTTGAACTTCGGAGTCTGCTGCTGCTTTTGAACGAGTGCCTTCTTGGCCATGTCGCGCCTACTGTCCTTCACGTCGGAACGGGAACCCGAAGGCCGTAAGGAGCGCCCGGCCTTGGTCGTCGGTGCGGGCGGTCGTCACGATGGTGATGTCCATGCCGCGGGTGGAGTCGATCTTGTCGTAGTCGATCTCGGGAAAGATCAGCTGCTCGGTCACGCCGAAGGTGTAGTTGCCGTGCCCGTCGAAGCTGCGGGGCGAGAGTCCCCGGAAGTCGCGGATACGCGGGATGGCAAGACTGACGAGCCGGTCGAAGAACTCCCACATGCGCTCGCCTCGGAGCGTGACCATGCAGCCGATCGCCATACCCTGGCGGAGCTTGAAGCCGGCGATCGACCTGCGAGCCTTCGTCACGACCGGGTGCTGGCCTGCGATCGTCTGCAGGTCGCGGACCGCGCCCTCGAGCAGCGACTGCTGTTGGGTGGCGCGGCCGACGCCCATGTTGATGACGATCTTCTCGAGACACGGCACCTGCATGACGTTGGTGAGCCCGAGAGAGCCTCGCAGCTGGTCGCGGACCTCGGCGTCGTAGCGCTCACGAAGGCGCGGCTTGCCCACGGTCGCTGCCGGGCTCACAGGTCGCCCCCGCACTTGCGGCAGACGCGCACCTTGCGTTCCTGGTCGTCGAAGCGGTAGCCGACCCTGCTCGGACCGCAGTGCGAGCACATGATCGCCACCGACGAGACGTTCAGCGGCATGTCCTTGTCGATGATGCCGCCCTGCATGGTGCCACGGCGCGGTCTCTGGTGGCGCTTGGAGATGTTGACGCCCTCGACGATCACCTTGTTCTCGGCCGGGAAGGCCCGCATGACCTCGCCCACCTTGCCCTTGTCCTTTCCTTGCACGACCTGGACCCGATCGCCCTTCCTGATGCGCATGCTCAGATCACCTCCGGCGCGAGCGAGACGATCCGCATGAACCGCTTGTCGCGAAGCTCCCGGCCGACGGGGCCGAAGATGCGTGTCCCCCTCGGCTGGAGCTGGTCGTTGATGAGGACAGCGGCGTTCTCGTCGAAACGGATGTAGCTCCCGTCCGGCCGCCGGTTCTCCTTGCGGGTACGTACGACGACGCAGCGGACAACGTCGCCTTTCTTCACGGCTCCGCCCGGCACTGCATCCTTCACGGTCGCGATGAAGATGTCGCCGATCCTCGCGTAGCGGCGGCGGGAACCACCGAGCACCTTTATGCAGAGCACTTCTTTTGCGCCCGAGTTGTCAGCGACACGAAGCCGCGACTCCTGCTGGATCACCGTGCACGCTCCAGGATCTCGACGAGACGCCAGCGCTTGGTCTTCGAGAGGGGACGGGTCTCGGCAACACGGACGCGGTCCCCATTGCTCGCCTCGTTGCCTGCGTCGTGCACGTAGAGCTTGCGGGTGCGCTGCACAGTCTTCGCGTAACGAGGGTGGCGGACCCGCTCGGTGACCGCCACCACCGCCGTCCTGTCCATCGCCGTCGACACGACAAGGCCCTCGCGGACCTTGCGCCTGTTTGCCCGGGCATCTCTGGGCGCATCGGCACTCGATGCTGCGGCAGCGCTCGCCGGCGGGGCGCTCGCCGGCGGGGCGCTCGCAGGCGGGGCGCTCGCCGGCGGGGCGCTCGCAGGCGGGGCGCTCACCGCCACCTCGCCGGCCGCCACCTCGCCGGCCGCCACCTCGCCGGCCGCCGCGGTTGCGTCGCCCGTCTCGTTGCCTGCCATTACTCCTCCTCGTCCTCTGTCCTGGCCCGGCGGCGGCCCGTCGCCTGGACGCTTGCGCGTCCCTCGGCCCGGGCGATCTCACGGTCTCGCTGGACCGTCAGCACCCTTGCGATCTCCCGGCGGACCTGGCCGATGCGGGCGCTGTTGTCGAGGCGGCCGGTGGCCGACTGGAAACGCAGGTTGAACAGCTCCTTTCGCGCGTTCATGAGGCGCGAATCGAGCTCGTCGTCGTCGAAGTCACGCATCTCGGCCGCCGTCGCCATCAGACCTGCACCTCCGGCGTGGCACCGACGCCGGGTCGGATCACGAAGCGGGCCTTGATGGGCAGCTTCTGGATGGCGCGCTCCATGGCACCCCTCGCGAGCGTCTCGTCGACGCCCGACAGCTCGAACAGGACGCGGCCCGGCTTGACGACGGCCACCCAGTGCTCCGGGTTGCCCTTGCCCGAGCCCATCCGGGTCTCCGCCGGTTTCTCGGTGACCGGCTTGTCCGGGAAGACCCGGATCCACACCTTGCCGCCACGGCGGACGTGCCGGGTCATGGCGATACGGGCCGCCTCGATCTGGCGGGCGGTGATCCAGCCCGGCTCGAGGGCCTGGATGCCGTAGTCGCCGAAGTTGATGGACTCGCCACCTTTGGCCATTCCGGACATCCGGCCGCGCTGCTGCTTGCGGTGCTTCACCTTGCGAGGCATCAACATCAGTCGGACTCCCTGCGGAAGTGCGGAACATCGTGGTGCTCGTCGCGGGTGCGGCGCTCGATCTCCTCCTCCTCGGCGAGGAGCCGCTCGAGGGCCTCGTCGCCCCCGCCCGTGCCCGCGAGCGCCCCGGAAGGCGAGCCCTCCGGGACGGCGCCAGTGGCCGGCACCTCTGCGGGCGCTTCAGGGACCTCGGGGACCTCGGGGACCTCGGGGACCTCGGGGACCGAGCCGGGCTCACCCTGGTCGGGCCTGCGGCGCCCTCCGCCCGCGGTTACCATGCGGCGCGGACGACCCTGTCCAGAGGTCTCCCCCACGGCCATTGCGGCCTCGCGGGAGATCTTCTCTTCGGCCGAGGTCTTGTAGGGGAGGACGTCGCCCTTGTAGATCCAGACCTTGATGCCGACCCGGCCGGTCGTCGTGCGAGCCTCCCGGAAGCCGTAGTCGATGTCGGCACGAAGCGTGTGCAAAGGAACCCTGCCCTCGCGGTAGGACTCGCGCCGGGCCATCTCGGAGCCGCCGAGGCGGCCCGAGCACTGCACCCGCACGCCCTGGGCGCCAGCCTTCTGCACCGTCTGGATGGCCCGCTTCATCGCCCGGCGGAAGCTGATCCGGCGCGCCAGCTGATCGGCGATGCCCTGGGCGATCAGCGCGGCGTCGAGCTCTGGCTGCTTGATCTCCTGGATGTTCAGCTGGATGTTGGCGTTGTGCGTGATGCGCGCCAGCTGGCGGCGGAGGCGGTCGGCCTCGGCGCCTTTGCGGCCGATGACGATGCCGGGCCGTGCCGTGTGCACGTCCACCCTCAGGCGGTCGCGGGTCCGTTCGACCTCGATGCGGCTCACAGCCGCTGCCTCGAGCTGGCCCATCAGGTAGCTGCGAACCTTCCAGTCCTCGATCACGGCGTCCTGGTACTTCCTGTCGTCGAACCACCTGGACTTCCAGTCGGTGGTGACGCCGAGACGGAACCCGTACGGGTTGACCTTCTGGCCCATCAGCTCTCCTCGTCGCTTTCTGACGTCTCGTCGTCGACCGCCTCGCTCGCCTCGGTCGCCTTGGTCGCATCGCCCGCCTCCGCGCCGGCGAGGCTGCCGTCGTCCGGCACAGGTGCAGCCGGTGCGGCATCCGCCTCGATGGCGCCGGCGGTCCCGGCTCCCTCGCTCGGAGCCCAGTTGAGCGCCGACTCCGCCTCCGACTCGAGCTCGGCGTGGTAGCTCTCGCTCTCGATCTCACGCGCCTCTTGCAGCGCGCCGAGCGCGTCGGCGGCAGCGGTCTCGGCGACCCAGGCACCGCCAGCGGCGCCCTCTGTCGCAGCAGCCGCTTCGCGCTGGCGCCCCGCCCGCCGGGTGCCGGCCACGCGTCTGGCGCGGCGCTCGCTCTGCTCGGCGGCGGCCTTCGCCCGGCGACGGGCGATCTCGTCCTCCGGCAGCCGGGAAAGGATGACGGTGATGTGACAGGTCCGCTTACGGATACGGGTCGCGCGGCCGCGGGCACGCGGGCGCCAGCGCTTCAGCGTCGCGCCCTCGTCCGCGTAGCAGGCCGACACGTACATCTCCTCGGCAGCCTGGCCGTCGTTGGTCTCGGCATTGGCGGCGCAGGAGCGCAAGAGCTTGCCGATCACGTCAGCGGCTCCCCGCTCGCAGTACTCGAGGAGCTCGATGGCCCGCGGGTAGTCCTCGCCCCGGATGAGGTCGAGCACCTCTCGCGCCTTGTAGGCCGACATGGGCGAGTGCCTGAGCACTGCCCGGGTACCCGGACGCTCGTTGGTCTTGAGGCCCGGCATCTAGCGCCTCGCCACCCGCTCTTGGCCGGCGTGGAAGCGGAAGGTCCGCGTCGGGGCGAACTCGCCGAGCTTGTGACCCACCATCGACTCGGTGATGTAGACGGGAACGTGCTTGCGCCCGTCGTGGACGGCAATCGTGTGACCGACCATGTCGGGGATGATCGTGGACCTGCGCGACCATGTCCTCACGACGCGCTTCTCGTTGCGCGAGTTGAGGTCGTCCACCTTCTTGAGGAGGTGGTCGTCAACGAAGGGACCCTTCTTCAAGCTGCGAGGCATCGACCCTCCCGGCGACTAACGGCGGGCGCCGCGGGTGCGGCGGCGACGGATGATGAGCTGGTCGGATGGGCGATGACGTCGCCGCGTCCGGCCCTCCGGCTTGCCCCAGGGCGACACAGGGTGGCGGCCACCGGACGTCTTGCCCTCGCCACCCCCGAGCGGGTGGTCGACAGGGTTCATGGCAACGCCGCGAGTCTGTGGCCGGACTCCCTTCCAGCGGTTACGGCCGGCCTTGCCGATCGAAACGAGCTCGGCCTCGGAGTTCCCGACCTCGCCGAGGGTCGCCCGGCAGTCGATCGCGACCCGCCGCATCTCCGTCGACGGCAGGCGCAAGGTGGCAAAGGCGCCCTCTTTCGCCACAAGCTGGACGCTCATGCCGGCGCCGCGCGCCAGCTTGCCACCGCCCCCGGGGCGAAGCTCGACGTTGTGCACGACCGAGCCGACCGGGATGTAGCGAAGCGGGAGGGCGTTGCCCACCCGGATGTCGGCGCCCTCGCCCGACTGCACGACATCGCCGACAGCCAGGCGGGAAGGAGCGAGTATGTAACGCTTCTCGCCGTCCCTGTAGTAGAGGAGGGCGATGCGGGCGTTCCTGTTCGGGTCGTACTCGATCGAAGCGACCTTGGCGGGCACGCCGTCCTTGTCCCGCCGGAAGTCGACGAGGCGGTACTGCTGCTTGTGGCCCCCACCGCGATGGCGGGCCGTCTTGCGGCCGTAGCCGTTGCGCCCACCAGAGCCCGTCTTCGGGACGGTGAGCGTCCGCTCGGGCTTGTCACTCGTGATCTCGGCGAAGTCCGAGGACGACTGGAAGCGGCGTCCCGGACTCGTCGCCTTGCGCTTGCGAAGTGCCATCGGCTCCTCAGCCTTCGAACAGCTCGATGCGGTCGTCACCGACGAGGCGCACGACCGCTCGCTTGGTATCAGGGCGCTTGCCGTAGGTCGCCAGGCGGCGCTGACGCTTGCGCTTGCCCTTCCGGTTCATCGTGTTCACGCTCGCGACCCGCACGCCGAAGGCGCTCTCGACCGCTTCGCGGATCTCGATCTTGTTGGCAGCCGTGTCGACGACGAAGACGTAGGTGCCGTCGTCCATGAGGGCATAGGACTTCTCCGACACGATCGGCCGCAGCAGGACCTGCCGCTCGCTCACTTCTCGCCCTCCTCGTCGTCGTTCTCGTCGCAATCGCCTGCGTCCGGTTGCGACGCGGGCGCGGCGGCTTTCCCGGGTGCTGAACCCTCGAGGGGGGTGAGCCCACCGGGCAGTGTGGCGCTCGTGAAGACGACCCAGTCGTTCACGAGGACGTCGTACGCGGTGAGCTGCGACGCCTCGACGAGGTCGACCTCGGGGAGGTTGGCGAACGACCGCTCCGCAATGGAGTCGTCCCGACCGAGCACGACGAGAATGTTTCCCTCGAGGCCGAGTGCCTCCAGGGCGGCAATGGCGTCCTTGGTACGGGGGAGCTCGAAAGTCCATTCGTGGACGAGGCAGACACGGCGCTCCTTCGCCCGGTCGGACAGCGCCGAGTGAAGGGCGAGGCGGGTCATCTTGCGCGGCGTGCGCTGGGCGTAGCTGCGGGGCTTCGGTCCGAGTGCCACGCCACCACCGGCGAACTGCGGCGCCCGGATGGTTCCCTGGCGGGCTCGGCCGGTGCCCTTCTGACGGTACGGCTTGGCGCCGCCACCGGAAACCTCGGCGCGGGTCTTGGTCGACTGGGTGCCGGAGCGGCGCGCGGCCAGCTGAGCGGTCACGACCTGGTGCATGAGCGGGACGTTCGGGACGACGCCGAAGATCGACGGGTCGAGCGCGACGATCTCGACGACCTCACCCTCAGAAGTGCGGCGCTCGAGAGTCACTGGCTCAAAGGCAGTGGCTGTGAGGATGCCCGGCATCACTTGGTCGCTTTCACTGCGTCGCGGATGAGCACGAGGCCGCCACGAGGCCCTGGGACGGCACCCTTCACGAGAACGAGCTCCCGCTCGGGATCGGCCGCAACCACCTCGAGGTTGAGGGTGGTCACGCGACTCGCCCCGGCGCGCCCGGCCATCCGGGTGCCCTTGAAGACACGCGCCGGGGTCGCGCAGGCTCCGACCGAGCCGGGTGCGCGGTGCTTCTTGTGGTTGCCGTGCGCGGCGCCCTGACCCTTGAAGTTGTGACGCTTCATCGCGCCCGCAAAGCCCTTGCCCTTCGAGATAGCCGTGACGTCGATCTTCTCGCCGGCAGACAGGATGCCGGCGTCGATCTCCTGGCCGACCTCGTAGCCGCTCGTGTCCTCCAGGCGCAGCTCGACGAGGCGCCGGCCGGGCTCGACGCCCGCCTTCTCGAAGTGCCCGGCCTCCGGCTTGTTGAGAAGGCCCGCCCGCCGGACTCCGTAGGTGACCTGGAGTGCCGAGTAGCCGGCTTTCTCCGGGGTCTTCACGGCGACCACCCGTACGGGCGCGACCTTGACCATGGTCACGGGCACGACGCGCTGCGCTTCATCCCATACCTGGGTCATGCCGACCTTCTCGCCGACGATCGCCTTCGTGGCCATGTCGTGTGCCGTCCTCGTTGTGCCGTGTCTGTCGTTCCGTCTCCGCGACACGCCCGGGCCCGGCGCGCTGGCACACGCGGACCGGGTGGGAGCCGGGTGGCGTGTGCACGTCCGAGCAGGGACTGCCCCGTGTCGTGCGGACGCTCCGCCCGGGAGGGCCGGGACGGAGCGCTTCCTCGTCCAGCCGGAAGGTCCCCCGTTGCAGGTGCCTGGGGCGCTCCCGGACGTCGTCCTTCGATCTCACCGGGCACGAATGCCCGACGAGGGAGAGACTATATCAGCTGGCGGAGCCTGGGCCTCCGACCGTGTCAGCTGCCTCGAGGAGAGCGTGGCCTCGTCCTTGCTCAGCGCTGGCGCCGGTCGAGCCACCTGTCGAGCCTCACCGGCTCCCACAACGCGAGCCGGTCGAGCAACGCCGCCGGGTCGGAGTCCATTACCACGAGGCCGGCGTGCTCGGGGCGGATGAAGCCCTCGCGGGTCGCCCCCTCGACGAGTGCCCGGAGCGGGTCGAAGTAGCCGGCCACCTCGAGCACGCCGCAAGGCTTCGAGTGCACGCCGAGCTGAGTCCAGGTCACCGCCTCGCAGAACTCGTCCCATGTCCCGAAACCACCCGGCAGCATCACGAAGGCGTCCGCCATGTCGGCCATGCGCGCCTTGCGCTCGTGCATCGTCTCGACCACCTGTAGAGAGGTGAGCCCCTGGTGGGCGATCTCCCTCGCCTCGAGCGCCCGCGTGATGACGCCGCGAACCTCGCCGCCCTCGACGAGCGCTGCGTCGGCGAGGGCCCCCATCAGCCCGACGTGGCCGCCGCCGTAGACGAGCCGGAGGCCACGGCGGGCAGCGGTCTGCCCGAAGCCGGCAGCCCTCTCCATGTACACCGGGTCCACGCCGGAGTTGGAGCCGCAGAAGACGCAGATCGAGGACAGTTTCATGGGTACTCCTCCCGTTCTGGAGCACGGGGGTCGAGTGGGAAGGGTGGTGGGCGTCGCTCTGGAAGATCGCACGCGACACGGCGCCCGCCCCCTCTTGACGGGAAACGGACGCCGCGACGACTGAGTGGGGCCGGTTACGCCGTGATCTTGATCTCGATGTCCACCCCCGCCGGCAGGTCGAGACGCTGCAGCGAGTCGACCGTCTTCGGCGAGTGCTCGACGATGTCCACGAGGCGCTTGTGGATGCGCATCTCGAAGTGCTCGCGACTGTCCTTGTGCTTGTGCGGGGAGCGGATCACCGTGTAGCGGTGCTTCTCGGTCGGCAACGGGACCGGGCCGCGGACCTTTGCCTGGGTGCGAAGCACCGTCTCGACGATCTTCTTCGTCGACTGGTCGATGATCTCATGGTCGTAGGCCTTGAGCCTGATCCGGATGCGCTGTCCAGCTGCCATGTCGGGTCGACGCCCTACTTGAGGATCTTCGTGACCCGGCCGGCGCCAACGGTGCGGCCACCCTCGCGGATGGCGAAACGCAGGCCTTCGTCCATGGCGATCGGCTTCTGCAGCTCGACCGTCATAGTCGTGTTGTCGCCCGGCATGACCATCTCGGTGCCCTCGGCGAGCTGGATGGTGCCGGTCACGTCCGTCGTCCGGAAGTAGAACTGCGGGCGGTAGTTCGTAAAGAACGGCTTGTGCCGGCCGCCTTCTTCCTTCGTGAGCACGTAGACGTTCGCCTCGAAGTTGGTATGTGGCGTGATCGAGCCTGGCTTGCACAGCACCTGGCCGCGCTCCACGTCCTCCTTCTTCGTGCCACGCAGCAGGGCGCCGATGTTGTCGCCGGCCTGGGCCTGGTCGAGCAGCTTGCGGAACATCTCGACGCCGGTGCAGACAGTCTTCTGGGTCGGTCGAAGGCCGACGATCTCGACCTCGTCTCCGACCTTCAAGAGCCCCTGCTCCACCCGGCCGGTGACAACGGTGCCGCGGCCGGTGATCGTCATGACGTCCTCGACCGACATGAGGAACGGCTTGTCGATCTCGCGCAGGGGCTCGGGGATGTACTCGTCGACCGCGTCCATCAGCTTGAGGATCCCTTCGGCTGCCTCGGCGTCGCCTTCGAGCGCCTTGAGGGCGCTCACGCGCACGACCGGGACGTCGTCGCCGGGGAAGTCGTACTCGCTGAGCAGCTCACGTACCTCGAGCTCGACGAGGTCGAGTAGCTCCTCGTCGTCCACCATGTCAGCCTTGTTGAGGGCAACGACGATGGACGGCACGCCCACCTGGCGGGCGAGCAGCACGTGCTCGCGGGTCTGGGGCATTGGGCCGTCGGCGGCAGACACGACCAGGATGGCGCCGTCGACCTGGGCGGCGCCCGTGATCATGTTCTTGATGTAGTCGGCGTGCCCAGGCATGTCGACATGCGCGTAGTGACGCTTGTCGGTCTCGTACTCGACGTGGGCGATCGAGATCGTGATGCCTCGGGCCTTCTCCTCGGGGGCCTTGTCGATCTGGTCGAAGGCCGTGAAGGCGACTGACGGGTTCTTGTCGTGGAGGACCTTGGTGATCGCCGCGGTCAGCGTCGTCTTGCCGTGGTCGATGTGACCCATCGTGCCGATGTTGACATGCGGCTTGGTCCGCTCGAACTTCTGCTTGGCCATTGGTGCCGACCGCTCCGTTTAGATCTGGGCGACGCCCCCTCGGCGCCGCGTCTCATGAACTTTCTCGTCGATGATGCGTTGGTGCCTTCCGGGATCACTCCCGGACCCGAGCGTGACCCCTGGGGGATCACTCGCCGGTCACACGGGCGATGATCTCCCGTGAGACCGACTCGGGAACCTCCTGGTAGGAGTCGAACTGCATCGTGTACGTGGCCCGACCCTGAGTGCGCGAACGCAGGTCGGTAGCGTAGCCGAACATATCGGACAGCGGGACCTGCGCACGCACCACCTGGCTCGAGCCCCGCTGTTCCATCCCCTCGACCCTGCCGCGGCGGGACGACAGGTCGCCGATGACGTCGCCGAGGTAGTCCTCGGGCGTCACGACCTCGACGGCCATGATCGGCTCGAGCAGCACGGGGCGAGCTGCACGGCAGGCCTTCTTGAAGGCCATCGAACCGGCGATCTTGAAGGCCATCTCGGACGAGTCGACGTCGTGGTACGAGCCGTAGGTGAGGCTCACGCGCAGGTCCACGACAGGAAAGCCTGCGAGCACACCTGAGTTCATCGCCTCCTGTATGCCGGCATCGACCGCCGGGATGTACTCCTTCGGTATGACCCCGCCCGTGATCTTGTCGACGAACTCGTAGCCGCCGCCCGGGCCGGTCGGCTCGAGGTCTATCACGACATGGCCGTACTGCCCGCGCCCGCCTGTCTGGCGGACGTAGCGCTCCTCGATCTTGTTGACCGCGTCGCGGATCGTCTCCCGGTACGCAACCTGCGGTTTGCCGACGTGGGCGTCGACCCTGAACTCGCGAAGCATCCGGTCGACGAGCACCTCGAGGTGGAGCTCCCCCATGCCGGAGATCACGGTCTGGCCGGTCTCGTCGTCGGTGCGGACCCGGAACGTCGGGTCCTCCTCGGACAGGGCGTAGAGGGCCCTGCCGAGCTTGTCCTGGTCGGCCTTCGTCTTCGGCTCGACGGCGACATGGATGACCGGCTCTGGGAACTCGAGGCGCTCGAGCACGATCGGGTGCGACGGGTCGCAGAGCGTGTCGCCGGTGGTGGTCGACTTGAGGCCGACGACGGCGACGATGTCGCCTGTGAAGATGGCGTCCTTGTCCTCGCGGTGGTTGGCATGCATCTGGAGGATGCGTCCGATCCGTTCCTTGCGGTCCTTGGTCGTGTTGAGCACAGTCGTGCCCTTGTCGAGTGTGCCCGAGTAGACCCGCAGGTAGGTGAGCTTGCCGACGAAGGGGTCGCTCATGATCTTGAATGCGAGCGCCGAGAAGGGCTCGTCGTCGCGCGCCTCGCGTGTGACCGGCTGGCCCGTCTTCGCGTCGGTGCCAACCGTCGGCACCACCTCGACCGGGCTCGGCAGGAAGTCGACCACGGCATCGAGCATCGGCTGAACTCCCTTGTTCTTGAAGGCCGAGCCGCACAGAACCGGTACGCACTGGTTGTGGATCGTCGACGCCCGAAGCGCCCTGCGCAGGTCGTCGGCGGTGATCTCCTCCTCGCCGACGTACTTCTCCATGATCGTGTCGTCGAAGTTCGACAGGACGTCGACGAGCTGGTGGCGGGCGGTCTCGGCCACCTCGACGAGCTCTGCCGGTATCTCCTCGACAGACCACTTCTCGCCCATGCCCTCTTCCCAGACGAGGGCCTTCAGGCCGATCAGGTCGATCACTCCGCGAAAGCCTGCCTCGACGCCGATCGGCAGCTGCACGACGGCCGGCTGGGCCTCGAGACGGTCCTTGATCATCTGGACGGTGCGGTCGAAGTCGGCTCCTACCCGGTCCATCTTGTTCACGAAGCAGATGCGCGGGACGTGGTACTTGTTCGCCTGCCGCCACACCGTCTCGGTCTGCGGCTCGACACCGGCGACAGCGTCGAAGACGGCGACCGCCCCGTCGAGGACGCGAAGTGACCTCTCGACCTCGACCGTGAAGTCGACGTGGCCCGGAGTGTCGATGATGTTGATCCAGGTGTCCCGCCAGCGACAGGTGGTGGCAGCCGACGTGATCGTGATGCCGCGCTCCTGCTCCTGGACCATCCAGTCCATGGTGGCGGCGCCTTCGTGCACCTCACCGATCTTGTAGTTGCGCCCCGTGTAGTAAAGGATCCGCTCGGTGGTCGTGGTCTTGCCCGCGTCGATGTGGGCCATGATCCCGATGTTTCGGGTCCTCGCCAGGGGGAATTCGCGGATTGCGGTGGGCATGGCGTCGCTTCTTCTTCTCGTGTGAGCTGGCTGCTCGGTTGCTCTCGTGTTCTTGGTCTCTGTCTGTGTCTGTCTGCGTGCCTGTGGACTGCCTGTGTCTGTCGGTGAGGGCCCGCCCGTGCTTCCTCGGGCGTCCGTCCGTGCTTCCTCGGGCACCCGCCCTGCCGCGGATCACCCTTCGGGGCCGCCGAACCCCGCCTCCCCGACGGTGGGCTCAGATTGTGACCTCCTGCTGACACGCATCGGTACGCTCCTCAAGCGAGGACCGACACCTGCCCCGTCCCACCCGACTGCCGGAAAGCAGCTCCTCTGTTGCGAACACCGAAGGCCTCACGGATCTTCCAGGTCAGGGCCCGGACCCCGGGCAGCTCTATCGGAGCTCGGGCCGGACTACCAGCGGTAGTGAGCGAACGCCCGGTTCGATTCCGCCATCTTGTGCATGTCCTCCCGGCGTTTCACCGCCGCACCGACACCGTTCGATGCATCGAGGATCTCGTTTGCAAGCTTGAGAACCATCGTCCGCTCCCGGCGCTGGCGGGCGAACTGGACGAGCCAGCGGATCGAAAGCGTCGTGGCCCGTCGCGGCCGGACCTCGACCGGGACCTGATAGGTGGCGCCGCCGACTC
>JAKATT010000060.1:19696-38883 GCA_021818615.1 Actinomycetes bacterium
GCTGGGCGATTGTGGGCACGCGAAACCTCTCGAGAGCGCTGTCGTGACTTGCTCCATGGCGCGCAGCGACTGCTCGCTCAATGGCCTGACTACTATAACAAGGGCGCACGCTCCTGAGAGCCGGCAAAGGGCACGTCGCCTCGCGCACGGTCTGGTGCCAGAATCAGTGCCGGCGGCACCAAGAATCAGTGCCGGCGCCAGCGGGCGCAATCCGAGTGGACTTCGTCGACGAGATCGCGCCGGGCGGCAACGTCGGCTCGACAGTCGTGGTCCGAGCGCCGCGAGGCGACCTGATCTGCGACTCCATCTCGCTCGCCGGGAAAGGACCTCCGAGGGCCGAACACAGCAAGTGCAGACTCGGAACATCCAGTCGAACCAAGTCCATCAGGTACTGGCCTCAAGCGGCAGTAACCTCGTCGCTCGTCGCTCACTTCGTCGGCGGCAGCACGTAGCCGTCGGCGGCAGCATGTCGACGAGCAAGAGCCTCAGATCGGGGACGTTGTCATGGGTGACAGCTTCGTGAAGCGCTCCGCTAGGCGGCTCGCGGTGGCGGTGGCGGTGGCAGTGGCAGTGGCGGTGGCGGTGGCGGCGGCGGCGGTGCTCGTCGTCGGAGGAGAGGTGACGTCAGGCGCATCGGCGGTCTCGCTCACTGCCCTCGCCCGCGAAGCGCCGCACCTCTCTTCGCAGCCCCCCGGCCCTCCCAGCGCCTCTCGTGTCCCACAGGGCCGGGGCTCGGGCGGCCTTTCTGCGTGGGACCTCGCCGGCTCGGGGGCCGGTCGGACCACCAAGGTCTACCGGTACCTGAACGCAGTCAGCTGCCCGGACACGAGGCTCTGCTTGGCGGTCGGCGCAGCGGAGATCGACCATCTCAACTCGTCGCGGCAAGTGACAGGCGGCTCATTCACGGCGATCGCCATGCGCTCGACGGACGGAGGAACGAGCTGGGCGTCCCTTGGGCTGCCCGCGGTCCACGACGATGCTCTCTTCTCCATCTCATGTGTCTCGGCGAGGCGCTGCGTGGCGGTGGGCGCGACCGAGACGGTCACCGGAGGCTCGTGGCATCCGACCTCGGCCGTCGTGCTCGACACCGCCAACAGCGGTGGGAGCTGGAAGAAGGGGGTGCTGCCGAACGGCGCCGCCGCCCTTTTTGCCTCGAGCTGCTCGGCGGCTCACTGTGTCGCCGTCGGCGGAGAGCACGTCCCCGGGACGCTCACCATCTATCCCGAGGTACTGGTCTCCCATGGTCCCGCGCTCCGCTGGTCGGCGGCACGCATACCGGTCATGAACGGCGAGCTGAACGGGGTGTCCTGCCCGACGGCCTCCCGCTGCGTCGCCACGGGCACCGACCCCTACGTGAAGGGGAACGCGGCCTCCTCGACACCGGTCTCCATCGTCAGCACGGACGGAGGCACCGCCTGGAGCACCGCGGCGATCTCCAACTCCGGCGGTCATGCAGGCGGCCCGGTGACGACAGTCTGCCCGACGGCCTCGAGATGCGTGAGCGCCGGCGACGTCTTCTCGTGGTGCGAGTGCGGAACTGGGACGCCGGGCCACTACGGCGAGTCGTGGTCGAGCGGCAACGGCGGGCACACGTGGCAGAACCATCTCTTCGGCACGATCTGGAACCTCGACGTCTGGTACTCCTACGCCCTTTCCTGCTGGTCCTCGAGCGCTTGCCTCCTTGCGGCAGAGGGGACCCGTAGCGGCCCGGACGACGGTGGCTCCTTCTACCCGATGGTGATCCCGCTCGTGGCGAAGAACGGTTGGGCTGGTCCGGGCCCGAAAGCCAGCCGTCCCCGAGGCGCGCTGCAACCTCAGTGGATCTACGGGCTCCACTGCTGGAGCTCGACCTCGTGCGTTGCCGTGGGCGAGAATTATGAGTACCAGGTCGCCACCGAGGTCTACTCGGGCGGCACCTGGAAGAACGGCTGAGCTGACGGCCCGACCGGTGGGTACGGGGCCCGCAGCGGCTCTCGCGAACCGGAGCGCTGACTCAGGCCGATCCCTCCTCGGGAGAGCCAAGGCCCTCGAGACCGCGGGTGTCGTAGGGATCACCTGCCGAACCGAAGTCGTCTCCCGGAGCGAAACTGGCGAGCCCGGTCCCTCCATCACCCGCCCCGTACGGCGCGTAGCCGCCGGCTTCGCCGAGCGAGGAGCGCCCGACGTCGCGCAGCCAGGCTGCCAGGTCGGCGGGGCTGCCGTCGTCGAGGCCGCCCTCGAGGTCCGAGGACCAGAACGAGAGATGCTCCGCCTCGGGCGTCTCTACCTCGACAGAGCGGTAGCGCATCATGCCCGTCCCGGCCGGGATCAGCTTGCCGATGATGATGTTCTCCTTCAGGCCGAACAGCTGATCGGAGCGTCCGTCGATAGCCGCCTCGGTCAGCACCCGGGTGGTCTCTTGGAATGAGGCCGCCGAGAGCCACGAGTCGGTCGCAAGCGACGCCTTGGTGATGCCCATCAGCTCGGGCCGGCCCTCGGCAGGACGCTTGCCGGCCTGGACGAGGTCACGGTTCACGGCCGCGTACCGCTGCGAGTCCACCCGCTCGCCCGGCAGAAGCGGGGCGTCGCCCGGCTCGGCGACGAGGACCCTCCGCAGCATCTGGCGGACGATGAGCTCGATGTGCTTGTCGTGGATCGATACGCCCTGGTCGCGGTAGACCTTCTGGACCTCTTCGACGAGGTACTGCTGGGTCTCGCGGATGCCCTTTATCTCGAGCAGCTCCTTCGGGTCCTTCGGGCCCTCGACGAGGGCGTCACCCGGATGAACCTCCTGGCCGTCCGTCACTTCGAGGTGGGCACGGGACGAGAGCGTCACCGTCTGCTCGGCACCGTCGTCGGCGACGACGGTGACCCGCCGCCCGGTCTCGTCCTCCTCTACGCGTACCACGCCAGGCTCGCGTGCAAGGACGGCGGCCCCTTTCGGGGTCCGCGCTTCGAAGAGCTCGACGACGCGTGGCAGGCCGTGGGTGATGTCCTCGCCGACTATGCCGCCGGTGTGGAAGGTCCGCATCGTGAGCTGCGTGCCCGGCTCACCTATCGACTGGGCGGCGATGACGCCCACGGCCTCGCCGAGCTCGATCTCCCGGCCCGTCGCGAGGGACTGGCCGTAGCACTTGGCGCAGATCCCCTGCTCGCTCTCGCAGGTGAGCACCGAGCGAACCCGGATGCGCTCGATCGCGGGGTCGGCCGCCAGCTGGTTCACCTCGGCGTCGCCGAGGGTGAGCCCGGCGTCAAAGGTCCTGCCGTCCGACAGCCGGACCGGCTCGGCGAGCACCCGTCCGAACGCCCTCGTCTCGAGGTACGACCGCTTGCCGGCCTGATCCTCGACGACGTCCTCGATCCATATGCCCCTTGACGTCCCGCAGTCCTCGATCCGGATGATGAGCTCCTGGGCGACGTCGACGAGCCGGCGGGTCAGATAGCCGGAGTCGGCAGTCCGAAGAGCCGTGTCGGCAAGGCCCTTGCGGGCACCGTGGGTCGAGATGAAGTACTCGAGCACCGACAGGCCCTCACGGAACGAGGACTTGATGGGCCGAGGGATCATCTCGCCACGCGGGTTGGACACGAGACCCTTCATGCCGGCGATCTGACGGACCTGCTGCGGGTTCCCGCGGGCACCCGAGTCCACCATCATGTCGAGCGGGTTGAACTTGATCGTGGCGAGGGTGCGCTCCATGGCACGCCCGACCTCGGAGTTGGCCGAGGTCCAGATCTCTATCTCCTTCTGGCGCCGTTCGTCGTCGGTGATGATGCCGCGCTTGAACTGCGTTTCGGCCTTCTCAGCCTCGCGCTCGTAGCGGTCGAGGATCTCCCTCTTCTCCGGCGGCGTCTTCACGTCGTCGATCGAGATGGTGAGCCCGGACTTGGTCGCGAAACGAAACCCGAGGTCCTTTATCCGGTCGAGGCTCTCGGCCACCTGCGCCTTCGGGTAGTTGGCGGCGATATGCTCGACGATCGTGGCGATGCTCATCGCCCGCTTGCCGACGACGGTGTTCACGTAGCCAAAGTCTGTGGGCAAGGCGCCGTTGAAAAAGAGGCGACCGGGGGTCGTCTCGATCTCGGAGGGCTGGTCCTCGAGATCGGCCGGTGCGTCGCTGTGGCGTACACCGCGCAGCGGGAAGCAGTAGCCGTCGGGACCGGGCCGTAGCTTGATCTTGGCGTGCAGGTGCACCTCGCCAGACTCATAAGCCTGCTCGACCTCGTGCAGCTGGCGGAACACCCTGCCTTCACCTGGCAGGCCGTCGGTCATGAGGGTGAGGTAGTAGGCCCCGAAGACCATGTCCTGGGACGGGACCGTGACCGGGCGTCCGGTCGCCGGCGACAAGATGTTGTTCGCCGACAGCATGAGCACGCGGGCCTCAGCCTGTGCTTCCGCCGAGAGCGGCAGGTGGACCGCCATCTGGTCGCCGTCGAAGTCGGCGTTGAAGGCGGTGCACACGAGCGGGTGAATCTGGATCGCCTTGCCCTCGACGAGCACCGGCTCGAACGCCTGGATACCGAGGCGGTGGAGCGTCGGGGCACGGTTGAGGAGCACCGGATGCTCCTTGATCACTTCGTCGAGGACGTCCCAGACCTGGGAACGGCGCCGTTCGACCATCCGCTTGGCCGACTTGATGTTCTGGGCGATCTCGGTGTCGACGAGGCGCTTCATGACGAACGGCTTGAAGAGCTCGAGGGCCATAAGCTTCGGCAGACCGCACTGGTGCAGCTTCAAGGTCGGACCGACGACGATCACGGACCGCCCCGAGTAGTCCACGCGCTTTCCGAGCAGGTTCTGACGGAACCGGCCCTGCTTGCCCTTCAACATGTCCGAGAGGCTCTTCAGCGGTCGGTTGCCGGGACCGGTGACGGGACGGCCGCGACGGCCGTTGTCGAAGAGGGCATCGACCGCCTCCTGCAGCATCCGCTTCTCATTGTTGATGATGATCTCGGGCGCACCGAGGTCGAGTAGCCGCTTCAGGCGGTTGTTGCGGTTGATCACCCGGCGGTAGAGATCGTTCAGGTCGCTCGTGGCGAAACGGCCGCCGTCGAGCTGAACCATGGGGCGCAGGTCCGGCGGGATCACTGGGACGGCCTCGAGGATCATCGCCCTCGGGTCGTTCGCCCGCCTGCCATTCTCGTCGCGGCGGTTGAACGCCGAGACGATCTTCAGCCGCTTGATCGCCTTCTGCTTGCGCTGGGCGGACAGCGGGCGGCGCCCGTCGGGTGGGTCGATCGCCTCGCGGAGCTTGACCTCCTCCTCGTCGAGATCGAGGTAGTCGATGAGATTGGCGATCGCCTCGGCGCCCATACCGCCCTCGAAGTAGCTGCCGTAACGACCCTTCAACTCGCGCCAGACGAGCTCGTCCTCGATGATCTTTCGAGCATGCAGGCTCTGGAGCTCGTCGAGCGCCTTGCGGGCAAGCTCGATGTCCTGGACGGCGCGGTCGCGCACCGACGTCACTTCGCGCTCGACGGCCCGCTGGCGCGCACGGATCTCGGACTCCTTGGCCCCTCCTGCCTCGAGCTCGGCGAGCTCCTTCTCGAGCTCGGCGAGCCGGCGCTCTGCCTCGAGGTCGCGGGCCCGCTCGATCTCGGCGATCTCGGTCTGGAGCTCGGCCTCGAGGTTCGGCAGGTCGGCGTGGCGCTTCTCCTCGTCGACCTTCGTGACAAGATAGGCGGCGAAGTAGATGACCTTCTCGAGCTGCTTCGCCTTCAGCTCCTCACGAGCCTCGGTGCCCATGAGCAGGTATGCGAGCCATGACCTCGTCCCGCGCAGGTACCAGATGTGCACGACGGGGGCGGCGAGCTCGATGTGGCCCATCCGCTCGCGGCGCACCTTCGAGCGGGTGACCTCGACGCCACAGCGCTCACAGATGATGCCGCGGAAACGGACCCGCTTGTACTTGCCGCAGTAACACTCCCAGTCCTTCGTCGGACCGAAGATCTTCTCGCAGAAGAGGCCGTCCTTCTCAGGCCTGAGGGTGCGGTAGTTGATGGTCTCGGGCTTGCGGACCTCGCCGTGCGACCAATTGCGGATGTCGTCTGCCGTGGCGAGCCCGATTCGCAGCTGGTCGAAGTCGTTGACGTCGAGCACCTCAGAAACTCCTCTCCGCCGCCCGCCGGGCGTCCTCCTCGTCAGAGCCGCGCTCGGGGCGGCTGATATCGATGCCGAGCTCCTCGGCCGTGCGGTACACGTCCTCATCGAGCTCTCGCATCTCGATCTCCTCGCCCGACGTCGAGAGCACCTCGACGTCGAGGCACAACGACTGCATCTCCTTGATGAGCACCTTGAAGCTCTCCGGGATCCCCGGCTCGGGGATGTTCTCGCCCTTCACGATCGCCTCGTAGACCTTTACGCGGCCGAGGACGTCGTCGGACTTGATCGTGAGCAGCTCCTGGAGCGCGTAGGCGGCGCCGTAGGCCTCGAGGGCCCACACCTCCATCTCGCCGAAGCGCTGACCGCCGAACTGGGCTTTCCCACCGAGGGGCTGCTGGGTGATCATCGAGTACGGTCCCGTCGAGCGAGCGTGGATCTTGTCGTCCACCAGGTGGGCCAGCTTCAGCATGTAGACGTAACCGACCATGATCGGGTTGTCGTACGGCTCGCCCGTGCGCCCGTTGAAGAGCTGGGCCTTGCCGTCCGGCCCGATGAGGCGCCGACCGCCGTCGACCGCGTCGGGGTCGAGCGTCTCGAAGAGTCTCCGGATCGTCGGCTTGCGACCGGCCTCCTCCTCCTCGTCCCAGTGGGCGCCGTCGAAGACGGGAGTGGAGATCCAGACGGCGGGATCGGTCTTCGGGCGCGTCTTGGACTCCGTTGCGCGCACCGCGCGGGTGTTGCGGACGTCGAGGCCCTCCCAGCCCCAGCGGGCGGCGTAGCCCAGGTGTCCCTCGAGCACCTGGCCGACGTTCATCCGGCTCGGCACGCCGAGTGGGTTCAAGATGATGTCGACTGGCGTGCCGTCCGCCAGGTGCGGCATGTCCTCGATCGGAAGGATCTTCGAGATGACGCCCTTGTTGCCGTGACGACCGGCGAGCTTGTCGCCCTCGGAGATCTTCCTCTTCTGGGCGACGTACACCCGCACCAGCTGGTTCACCCCGGGCGGCAGCTCATGGCTGTCGTCACGGGAGAACACCCGGACGTCGATGACCTTGCCGTACTCACCGTGCGGCACCTTGAGGCTCGTGTCGCGGACGTCGCGGGCCTTCTCGCCGAAGATCGCCCTCAACAGGCGCTCCTCTGGAGTGAGCTCCGTCTCGCCCTTCGGCGTCACCTTGCCGACCAGGATGTCGCCCGGACCGACCTCGGCACCTACGCGGATGATGCCGCGCTCGTCGAGGTCGGCGAGGATGTCGTCGGACAGGTTCGGGATGTCCCGGGTGATCTCCTCTGCTCCAAGCTTGGTGTCACGTGCGTCGACCTCGTGCTCCTCGATGTGTATCGAGGTGAGCACGTCGTCGCGGACGAGACGCTCGGAGACGATGATGGCGTCCTCGTAGTTGAAGCCCTCCCAGGGCATGAACGCCACGAGCAGGTTCTTGCCGAGCGCCAGCTCGCCGTTATGGGTCGAGGGGCCGTCGGCCATGAGGTCACCGGCTCTCACCTCCTCGCCCTCTGAGACGAGCACCTTTTGGTTGATGCAGGTGTTCTGGTTCGAGCGCCGGAACTTGGCAAGCGGGTACACCCTGCGGCTGAGCTCTACCCCGAAACGGTCCTTCTCGCCTGCCTTGTACTCGACGGTGAGGTGGCTGCCGCCGATCTCGGAGACAGTGCCCGTACCCTCGGCGAGGATGACCTCGCCGGCGTCAAGAGCCGCCCTCGCCTCGATGCCGGTTCCGATGTACGGAGCCTCGGGCACAAGGAGTGGGACCGCCTGCTTCTGCATGTTGGCGCCCATGAGGGCCCGGTTGGCGTCGTCGTGCTCGACGAAGGGGATGAGGGCGGTCGACACCGACAGGATCTGCTTCGGAGAGACGTCCATCAGGTCGACCTCGGCCGGGGGCACGTAGTCGACCTCGCTCGTCGTGCCATAGGAAGTCGACGTGGCCCCAACACGGACGCCGGCGCCCTGCGGGCCACGGCGCACGAGGACCCGGTCCTCGACGAAACGGCCGTCGCCGTCGAGGGCGGCTGACGCCTGGGCGATGACGTACTCCTCCTCCTCGTCGGCTGCGAAATAGACGATGTCCTTGGTGACCCGGCCTTCGACCACCTTTCGGTAGGGCGTCTCGATGAAGCCGTGCTCGTTGACCCGGGCATAGGTTGCGAGGTGGCCGATGAGGCCGATGTTCGGTCCTTCGGGAGTCTCGATGGGGCACATCCGGCCGTAGTGGGACGTGTGCACGTCTCGCACCTCGAAACCCGCCCTCTCCCGCGACAGGCCACCCGGGCCGAGTGCCGACAACCGCCGTTTGTGGGCGAGCCCGGAGAGCGGGTTGTGCTGGTCCATGAACTGGGACAGCTGGCTCGTGCCGAAGAACTCCTTGATAGCAGCGACCACCGGGCGGATGTTGATCAGCGTCTGGGGCGTGATCGCCTCGACGTCCTGGGTCGTCATCCGCTCGCGGACGACGCGCTCCATCCGGGACAGCCCGATCCGCACCTGATTCTGAATGAGCTCGCCGACCGAGCGGATGCGGCGGTTGGCGAAGTGGTCCTGGTCGTCGAGACGGTAGCCGGGCTCCCCGTTGGCGAGGTGAAGCATGTAGGTGGCCGCAGCCAGCACCTCGCTCGGGCTGAGGACGCCCTGGTCCTCTGCCGGTCGCTCGAGGTGCCAATCGAGAAGCTCTGAGATGCGCTCGATCTCGGGCCCGAGCTTGCGGTTCAGCTTGTAACGGCCGACGCGGGTGAGGTCGTAGCGGCGCGGGTTGAAGAAGGCATTCTCGAAGTAGACGCGGGCAGCCTCGAGTGATAGAGGCTCGCCCGGGCGCGCACGCTTGTAGATCTCCAGGAGTGCCTCGTCGCGGGTCGGGACGAGCTCACGCTCGCGCTCCCACTGGCCCTCGAGGAAGTCGAAGTGGCGGACGAAGCGCGTGAGGAACTGCTCGTCCTCGTAACCGAGTGCGCGCAGCACGATGAAGAGGGACAACCGGCGCTTGCGTGCGACACGGGCTCCGGCAGTCACGTCCCTGTTCGGCTTGGCCTCGACGTCGAACTCGATCCACTCGCCGCGGTAAGGGTGGATGGTGCCGGTGACGATCGTCTTCTGGTCGCGGCCCGGCTGGAAGATGACGCCCGGCGAGCGCACGAGCTGGCTCACGACGACGCGCTCGGTCCCGTTGATTATGAACGTGCCCCGGTCCGTCATCATGGGGAAGTCGCCCATGAAGACGGTCTGCTCCTTGATCTCGCCCGTCGAGGCGTTCATGAAGCGTGCCCGGACGAAGATCGGAGCGGCGTAGGTGATGTCCTTCGCCTTGCATTCGTCGATGGAGAATTTCGGCGGTGGCCGAAGCTCGGGATCCGACGGGTCGAACTCCAGCTCCAGGCGGAGCTGGTCCGTGAAGTCCGCGATCGGGCTGATGTCGGCGAAGGTCTCGGCCAAGCCCCGCTCCAGGAACCACTGGAACGAGTCGCGCTGGACGGAGATCAGATCAGGGAGCGGCAGAACCTCGTCGAGATTGGCGAACGAGAAACGCTCCGGCGTGCGGGAACGAGACGGCAAGGGCCTACTCCTCGCGAAAACGGGACGATCGAAAGAAGATCGGGGCGGTCCGCGCCCAGGCGCGCGTCAACGACCTGGAAAAGGTGCGACAACACGCGAGGAGGGCACGGCAACAGAACAGTATATGCGCGCTGGAGCGCGCGAACAACACCCTGGCGAGTGCCTCGGGGAACGTTAAAGGAACTGACGCTCCACGTCAAGGGTTCCGGACCTGGAAACCCGCGCGGGTCGCCCGCCCCTTCGAACCCAGGTCCTCCACGCTTCACCCGAAGGGCGCTCGGTCGGTGTCCTTCCGGGGCTTCGGTGAGCGTCGTCCGCGTCCGCGTCAAGACCCTCCAGGATTCGGTGAGAGCCCTCCCTGAGCAGTCTGGTCAGAGAAGGGGGTGCTATATCAACAGTTTCTCTGACCGAACTGTCCTGCGGCGCCGGCCCGACTCGCAGGACTGATGTACCACCCGGGCAATGCGATGGTGGGCTCGGGGATGCGGTTGCCACCGGCCCGTAGGGCCGGCGTCAAGCAGCCGGCGCCGTAGGCGCCGTCGTCACCTCGAGCTTCGCCGACCCCGCGCAAGCCGGACTGGCCGAGCTCGCCGGAGGAGCTACTTCAGCTCGACGCTCGCGCCAGCGCCCTCGAGCTGAACTTTCGCCTTTTCGGCGTCTTCCTTCGACACCTTCTCGAGCACTGGCTTCGGCGCGCTGTCCACCAGGTCCTTCGCCTCCTTGAGGCCGAGGCTCGTGAGAGCACGAACCTCTTTGATGACCTGGATCTTCTTGTCGCCAACGACCGTCAGGACGACGTCGAACTCGTCCTTCTCCTCCTCTGCGGGCGCAGTGTCGCCACCGCCCGCAGCGGGCGCGGTGGCTACTGCGACCGGGGCAGCTGCCGTCACGCCGAAGCGCTCTTCGAACTCCTTCAGGAGCTCGCTCAGCTCCAGCACGGTCATGCCTGCGATGCCGTCGAGGATCTCTTCCTTGGTTGCCATCGTTGTTCCTGTCCTATCTCTCTCGGTCGGTTTCGTTCAGTTGGGGTGCCGCAGCCATTCCGGTCGAGTTGCCTACCCGGCGGCGACTGCGGCGTCAGGCACTGTCGGTCTCCTCATGGGTCTCCTCATGGGTATCCGCTTCGGCAGCAGCCCCGGCGTCGGTCTCGGACCCGGCACCGCCGGCCCCGGCTGACGCAGCGCTCGTCTCGCCGGCAGCCGCCGCCGCGTCGGCGGTGTCCCCGGCTGCTCGCTTCTGGTCGATCAGCGCCGATATGCCGTACGCCAGGTTCTGCGGGAGGGCCTTGAGCAGACCGGCGAACTGGCGGAGCGGCGCGGCAAGGGCGCCGGCGATCTGGGCTAACAGCACCTCGCGCGACGGGAGGTCGGCAAGTGCTGTCGTAGACCGGGCGTCGAGCAGATCACTGCCAATCAGGCTGCCCTTCACGACAAGAGCAGGGTGCGTCCGGGCGAACTCCCGCAGTACCTTGGCGGCCGCCGCGACGTCACCCTCGACGAAGGCGATCGCCGTCGGCCCCTCCAGGAACGGGTCCATGGCGGTTCGGTCCGCCGTTGCCGTCGCGCGGCGCACAAGGGTGTTCTTGTAGATCTTGTACTCGGCACCGGCAACGCGCAGCGCCCGGCGCAGCACGGCCAGGTCCGACACCTTCAGTCCCCGATACTCCGTCAAGATCGCGGCATCGGTGCGCTCGAGGCGCTCCCGCACCTCGGCGACGGCGGCAACCTTCTCGGCCCGTGGCCCTGCCACCTTTGCTCCCTTCAGTCGTCCAGCTCGTAACTCGTCAACCACTCGCAGACGCGTGCTGAGCGAAGGAAGCCCTGAGACTTCGCCTCGTCGGGCGGGCGGCGAGCCCATTCAGCACCACGGTGCACCGGAGGTCTTCGGCGATCGAACTCTGTTGTCAGCTAGATCGTAGCTGATACTCCGGATGCGCTGACCAAGACGGCTGGGGCCAGCGCGACGAGGCACTGCAATGCCCGCGGAACGAAACGCCCAACCACACCCGGCCAGGCCAGGCCCGGCCCACCGGGCAAGGCTCAGGCCGTGGCGGCCAGCTCTTCGTCGGTCACTCGGACGTTGGTCGGGTCCACCTTGACACCGGGGCCCATCGTGGACGACACCGTGGTCGAGCGGATGTAACGGCCCTTGGCGGCGGCCGGCTTCACGCGGAGAAGCTCGTCGATGACGGCCCGGAAGTTCTCGAGCAGCTGGGCGCGATCGAACGAGGCCTTCCCGATCGGCACGTGGACGTTGCCGACCCGATCCGTCCTGTACTCGACCCGCCCGCCACGAAACTCGACGACTGCCCGACCCACATCCGTCGTGACCGTACCCGTCTTCGGGTTCGGCATGAGGCCACGAGGGCCGAGCACCCGTCCTAGGCGCCCCACCTGGGCCATGAGGTCCGGAGTGGCGATGGCGACATCGAACTCGAGGAAGCCTTCCTTCTCGATGCGGGCGACGAGGTCGTCGGCCCCCACGACATCGGCGCCGGCGGCGCGCGCCTCAGCCGCCGCCTCACCGGAGGCGAACACGGCGACCCGCTGGGTGCGTCCCGTTCCGGCTGGTAGCGACAGCGAGCCGCGGACGATCTGGTCGGCCCGCCGGGGGTCGACACCCAGCCGGACAGCCAGCTCGATCGTCTCGTCGAATCCGGCCCCGGCCAGGCTCTTCACCAGGTCGATCGCCTCCCCGGGCGTGTACAGGCGCTGGCGGTCGTAGCGCCCGAGCGCGTCGGTGTAGCGCTTTCCCTTGCTCAACTCGGCTCCCTTCGAAGTCCTCTGCGCCCCGTCCGGCTCTCAGCCGACCGTGATGCCCATAGACCTGGCTGTCCCTGCGACCTGCCGCTTGGCGGCATCGAGGTCGTTGGCGTTCAGGTCCGGCATCTTCTTCTCGGCGATCTCGGTCAGCTGCGCATCCGTGATCGAACCGGCGCCCTCGCGCCCTGTCAGCTTGCTCCCCTTCTCGACACCGGCCGCCTCCCGCAGGAGCACCGTCGTCGGGGGCGTCTTGAGGACGAACGTGAACGACCTGTCCTCGTAGATCGTGATCTCGACGGGGATGATCGTGCCCCGCAGGTTCTCGGTGGCGGCGTTGTACTGCTTGCAGAACTCCATCGTCTGCACACCGTGCGGCCCTAGCGCCGTGCCGACGGGCGGCGCGGGCGTAGCAGCCCCGGCGGGCAGCTGGATCTTCACGACGGCGGTGACGCGACGGCGTGCCATGACTGAGTGGGTCTCCTTGTCGTGCCGGTGCCTAGAGCTTGGCGACCTGGCTGAATTCGAGCTCGACCGGGGTCTCCCGGCCGAAGATGTTCACCAGCACCTTCAACTTGAGCTGGTCCTCGTTGATCTCTGCGATCTGACCGGAGAAGTCGGCGAACGGGCCCTCCTTCACGCGGACGGTCTCGCCCAGCTCGTACTCGAGGCGCGGCCGCGGCCGCGGCTTGGTTCCCTCGTGCCCCTCCGGGTGGACCTGCAGGATCGCCTCCACCTCAGAGCGGGGCAGTGGCGTCGGCTTCGTGCCCGGTCCAACGAAACTGGTCACGCCCGGAGTCTGGCGGATCACCGACCACGAGTCGTCGTCGAGCTCCGCTCGGGTGAGGAGGTAGCCTGGGAACACCTTGCGTTGAACCGGGACGCGCTTGCCGTTCTTGACCTCGATGACCTCCTCCATCGGGATCACGACCTCGTAGATGCGATCCTCCATGTTCATGGAGGAGATACGGCTCTCGAGGTTCGACTTGACCTTGTTCTCGTAGCCGGCGTAGGTGTGCACGACGTACCAGCGCCCGGGCCGGTCGTAGGGGCTCGGGGGGCGCTCGTGCTCCGCCGCCTCGTCACCCTCCTCATCCTCGAACAGCTCACCGGCCTCGGTGTCAGCCCCGCTTCCGACCCCCACGCCGGTTAGGTCGTCGGGGTCGGTCGTCTCGCCATCCGAGCTGCTCTCCGGCTCGTCCATGTGGTCCACGCTCGTCACGCTCGGCTCTCGGTCACCTTCTCGTTGGGAACAGATGGAACACGCCCTGGCCGACGAAGTAGTTGATGCCGAACACGATCGCCGTCAACAGCACGAGCGTGACGAACACCACAATCGTGTAGTTGACGACCTCGGGACGCCCCGGCCACGCCACCTTGACGAGCTCGCTCCTTACCTCTCGCAGGTACTCCCCAGTCCGCTGCGGTAGGCTCTGCCGCTCGCTCGTCGGCGCAGGCTGGCGTCGCTGGCGGGCCTGCTGCTGCGCGGCGGCGCCGGCGATCGGCGTGCCGTCGGGGCCGAGCTGGCCCTGACGCTGCAGTATGCGCTTGGTCTGTCGATTCACTGAGCGAACCTCGGCTCGATACATTGACCGGGTGGAGCAGGGCAGGAGGGACTCGAACCCCCAACCGCCGGTTTTGGAGACCGGTGCTCTGCCAAATTGAGCTACTGCCCTCCGCACGGGTCTTCGGGCCCGTGCCGCTGAGCACCGAGCTCCCGGGCTTGACCACGATAGCACCGGCACCATGAGGCCCATCCGCCCAAAGAGGTGCACCTGGCCGACGCACAACCACCCCACTGCCTCGGGGCGCGGGAGCTGCCTCAGGCCTGCCCGGCCGTTCTCGCAGGGCCGACCGTGCCGCCCGCGAGCACGCCACTTCCAAGACCGCCAGGCACCCTGCTGCGCGTCCGCGCCAGGGCGACGAGCCCCGTGGCTGCTCCGCCGGCAGCAAGGACGGCGGTGCCGTAGGCGACCCGGCGGCCCGTGAGGAGCGACCGGATCATGTGCCGGCTGGCTGCAGCCTCGAGCGACGAGAGCACTCCGGCGACGACTCCGGGCGGCGGCTCGATCTCGGTTGCCTGCAGCTGGTGCAACAGCCGGACGACCTTGCGGTAGCGGGCGAGCTCTGCCTGACAGGCGAGGCACCCTTGCACATGGGCGATGGTGACTGACGCCGCCTCCGAGCCTCCCTCGAGGATCAGGGGCAGCGCGGCGGCGACGTCCTGGCAACTCGGCTCGGGTGCTCCCCGCCGCCACGAGAGCGAGCCGACAGAGCCAGCCGCCCGCGCGATTGGCCTCCGGAGCGACGAAACCCACCTCATCGCCCCCGGACCCGCCCCTCGCCCCCGACCACCCGTCACAGCGGCACCCTCCCCGCCGGCGTGCTCGTGAGGTCCAGCGCCGGCGACCGGCCGGCAAAGAGGCGATCCTGGAGCTTGCGGCGCGCTCTGTGCAGGCGAACCTTGGCCGCCGTCTGGCTGATGCCGAGCTGCTTGGCTATCTCCTTGTGAGGCAGGTCGTAGACGTCGCGCAGGACAACGACCATGCGGAGCTGGTCGGGCAGCTCGGCAAGGGCCTCGACGAGGCGCTCACGGTCGTCGGCGCTCGAAGCGACCCTCTCGGGGTCACGCTCGGCCGTCGAGTCGACGAGGTTGCCGCTGTCGGCCACGTCGTCGAGCAGGTCGTGAGAGGACCGCGCTCGCCGCTCGAGGTGCGAGGCCGCGCAGTTGACGGTGATCCGGTGGAGCCAAGTCGAGAAACTGGCATCGCCGCGGAACTTTCGCAGCCCCTTGAAGGCTCGAAGATAGGCATCCTGGACGACGTCGCGGGCGTCGTGCTCGTTGCCGACGAGGCGCAGGGCGAGGGCATAGCAGGCAGGAGACGTGAGAAGGACAAGGTGCTCGAAGGCATCCCGGTCGCCCTCTTTGGCGCGCGCGACCAGCCCGTCGGCGAGATCACTGCCATGCCCGCCGAGGGGCGCCTGGGCGGGCAGCTCGACGGCCCGGAGGGCGCTCACCGGCGCGTCAACTCAGCGAGTCTCCTTGTGCAAGGTGTGCTGGCGATCCCAGCGGCAGTACTTCTTCATCTCGATGCGCTCGCGGTCGTTCTGCTTGTTCTTGGTCGTGATGTAGTTGCGGCGCTTGCAGACCTCGCAGGCGAGTGTCACCTGAACCCGCTTCTCGTTCTTTGCCATCTCACTCGACCTCTTCTGTCTGATCCGGGTAGCGGCGGCGGGACTCGAACCCGCGACCCCACGATTATGAGCCGTGTGCTCTGACCGACTGAGCTACGCCGCCAGGGAGCCCCCTGTCGGAATCGAACCGACGACACCAGCCTTACCATGGCTGCGCTCTGCCGACTGAGCTAAGGGGGCGAGCCGGCGGTCATGCCCGCTCGTCGGCTGGATTGTATCGGCCCAGCCACCCTCCCTCCGACGAGCACCTACCATTCGCCGCCATGCTGGTGCGACGGGGCCAGGCGGCCGACGCGGAGGGCATCCGCCAGATCTACAACGCAGCCGTCCTCACCTCGACGGCGACTCTCGATCTCGTGCCGCGCAGCGGCTCCGAGCAACGGTCGTGGATGGCGGCCCACCAGGGCGTCTACCCGGTCATCGTCGTCGAGGGCGACGGCGGTGAGATCCTCGCCTTCTCCGCCCTGTCTCCCTACCGCCCGCGGCCCGGATACGCAACCGCCGTCGAGGACTCCGTCTACGTGGCGGAGAACCACCGCCGGCGAGGCATCGGGCGCCTCGCGCTCGAGGCCGCTCTCGAGACCGCGCTGAGCCACGGCTTCCACTCGGTCGTCGGCCGTATCGTCACCGAGCAGCAGGCTTCGATCGGCCTCCACCTGGCGTGCGGCTTCGAGATCGTCGGCATCGAGAAGGAGATCGGCCGCAAGTTCGGACGCTGGCTCGATGTCGCCCTCGTGCAGCGCATGCTCTAACACGCTGCGCCGTGCCGCCCGGCCCCAGCGACGAAGGCGGTTGCCCTTTCCTCCATCTCCCGCCCGAGCACGGCGGCGCCGCGCTCGTACTCGCGCCCCAGCGCGTCGGCCTCCGGCAGGCCGTCCTGGTCGAGCAGGCTCGCCCGGTCGGCCCGCATACAAGCCTGCGGCAGAGCCGCAAGGTCGTGGGCAAGTCGCACGGCCGCTTCGAGAGCAGAGCCCGCCGGGACGAGCCGGTTGGCGAGGCCGATGGCAAGCGCCTCCTCGGCGTCGACCGGGCGGCCGGTGAGGACGAGATCCATCGCCCGGGACTCCCCGATGAGTCTAGGGAGACGCAGCGTGCCGCCGTCGACGAGCGGCACGCCCCACCTGCGGGAAAAGACGCCGAAGACAGCCGTCTCGTCGGCCACCCGCAGATCACACCACAGGGCTAGCTCGAGACCGCCGGCGACGGCATACCCGGCGACGGCCGCGACGACCGGCTTGGAGAGGCGGAGGCGGGTCGGGCCCATCGGCCCGTCACCGTAGGGGACCACGCGGTTTCCTGCTCCCGAGGCGATGGCCTTCAGGTCGGCGCCGGCGCAGAACGTGCCGCCGGCGCCGGTGAGCACGGCGACCGACAGCTCCTCGTCCTGCTCGAAGCCGCGGAACGCAGCCGCCAGGGCCGCTGCCGTCGGCCGATCGACTGCGTTGCGGACTCGAGGACGGTCGATCGTCACCACCAGCACCGGGCCGTCCCGATCGAGGCGGACCGAGCCCGTGGTCACGGCCTCGACGCGAGCACCCGACTCCCGCGCTCGAGGTAAAGCTTGCGGACTCTCGGTACGAGCGGCACGGCGGCGACAGCGACGAGAACGGCCACGAAAAGGGCTATGACAAAGGGGTTGGTGACGAGGATCTCATGCAGCAGAGCGCGACCGCCCGGTAGGCCGAGAAACGACGCCACGACCGACAAGCCGACCACGACGGAGCGCAGGCGGCCCTCCGCTATCGGAGCGAGGAGCACGATGCCCCAGACCAGGTACCACGGTTGCACGACCGGGCCGAGCAGGACGACAGCGAGCATCGTGAGCCCGAGCGCCCGGAGGCTGCCCGCGCCCTTCGCGTTCCAGAGCAGCTTCACGGCTATCACGGCGGCGAGGAGCAGCCCGAGCCCCCGAGCGACAGTGAGCAGGACGTGCGTGTGATCGCCGAGCCCGACGGTCGAGATGATCTTGCCAGCCAGCTGGCCGACTGCTGTGGCCGGGTCCATCCACGAGCGCACCGTGTCAGGATTGGAGAGGGCGCTCACCCAGCCCCAGCCGAGGCCGACGAGCTCCGAGAGGGCCGCCATGACGGCGAGCGACACGAGCCCGGCCGTGACCAGCGAGCGGATGCGCCTGCGCTGGGGTAAGTCGTCACCGAGCCAGTCCCAACCGATGTAGGCGACGCCGATCACGGCCGGCACCTTCACGAGCGCCCCGATGGAGCACAGGACGATCCCGGCGATCGGGTGGCGTTCCCGGGCGACGGCCAGCCCGGCGACGAGAAAGCCCATCATGAGGGCGTCGTTGTGCGCTCCCGCAACGAGGTGGAGCAGCACGAGGGGGTTCAGCGCCACGAGGACGAACGCCTTCGAACCGTCGAGGCCGTAGCTGCGGGCGAGGCGAGGCGTGAACACCGCCAGGAGAACCGTGCCGAAGAGAGCCTCGAGGCGGAAGCCGACGAGAGCCGCCAGGTAGCCGTGGTTGACGACCGTCATGATGGCACCGGCGAGCCAGAGGAACACCGGCCCATATGGCGACGTCACGTTGGTCCAGATCGGGTCGACGCCCGAGGCGAATGGGTTGCCGCCGACGCCGAGCACCTGCGGGCCGTACTTGTAGGGGTTCACGTGGCGGCTCATCTGCTCGCCCTGGGCGACGTAGCTGTAGACGTCGTGGCTGAAAAGCGGTGCCACGACGAGGAGCGGGAGCACCCAGCAACAGAAGACCGGCACGAAACGGGACAGCGGAATGCCCGGGTGCAGCCTGGTCAGCCGGTGCAGCCGGAGCCAGGCACGCATCATGAGGAGCATGCCGGCGTAGACGGCCACGACCCCGACGAAGATGTTGTCGTTTCCCGGCGGCCCCACGCCGAAGAACCAAGTCGTCATGCCCTGCGGAAGCACCCGGTGCTCCTGGCCGAGCGTGAAGAGGTTCAAAGTGAACGGCGAGGTCGGCCTCGACGCTCCCCACAGCACGAGGAGGCTCCCGACGAAGCCGAGGAGCTCGGAGCTGGCAAGCGGCCGACGGATGCGGGTCTCGCCCGCGACGTACGGCCGTGCCTCAGGAAGCGGCGTGCGCATCCGCTCGATCATCCCGTAGCCGCGGTCAACCGCGGCACGAAGGCGCGCGGTGACCTTGGCAGCCCGTCTCGTCGCCTTGTCGAGCACTGCCGTCGCCGTCATGGTCAGTCCCTATCGCCCGTCGGGCCGCCGTCACCACTGCAGTTCCCGGTGGCCTGGAGACCGACAGGGGACAATGCGAGGCCTCAAGCCGCCGCCGTGATGCTACCCGCCTGCCTCGCTGATCGCTCTTCGCTCTGTCGACAGAAGGAGCAGGTGGCCACCTGGCCGGCCCTGGGAGAACGGTTGGGTTTCGAATTTGAGAGAAGTTCGAGGCAACTCGACTTTCTCACCTACGCCGCCACGTCCTCCCAGGCCAGGCGGATGACGCAGATCTCCTGCGGCGTGACCGGCCCCGGGTCAGCCCGCCGAAATTGCGCGGCGATGATCACCCGACGGAGCTTGGCGAACATGTCGAGGACCGAGGGTTGAGCCTTCTGCCGATACCGCGGGGCGAGCGCGGGCCGCTTCG
>JAKATT010000043.1 GCA_021818615.1 Actinomycetes bacterium
CGTCCGATGTCCCCAGGTGGGCCGCTGAGATGGATGGCCACCCCGCCGGCGGCGCCGTGAGGCGTCCAGCCGGCGGACAGAACCCCGCCTACAGGCCGGCTCACCACCCGCGCCGTCGCCGTCATAGGCTTCGAGCCCGACGAGGTCGCACGTTGGCTGGTCGACGTTCGCAATCCCCAGCGACTGAGTGATGCCCGCGTGAGCCTCGCGGTTTCTGCCCGCCCTCGACGTTCAACTTCGCGCGGTTGACGGCTCCGCAAGGCTGCGGGCGGCCGACGGCAGCGAATGACCTTACGATCCATCACTCCCATCGAATACCCAGTGCCAGCTGCCCTTGCCTTCTACGGCTGGTGCACGTACAACAGTACGGACAAGGAGGTCGGGCATGACGGTGAAAGACAGGCGGCGCGAGGTGCGGATCTCCGCTTCGGACGACGACCTCTTGGTGGAGGCCGCCGGCTTGGCGGGCGTGTCTGTCTCCGAGCTCCTCCTAGGGCGGGCTCTCTCCGACGCGGTCGCGCTCGTTGAAGCGCACCGCACGATCCGCCTCTCGGGCGAGAGCTTCGACGCTTTCTTGACGGCTCTTGACTCTCCAGTCCGGCCCCCCAAGGACCTCGTGGCCCAGTCGCGTCGGGCCCGGCGGCTCGAGCGAGCCGACTGAGTGCGCGTCGAGCGTCTCGAGGACCATCACGACATAAGCGCATTCGCCTGCGGCCGGAAGGCACTGGACGACTGGCTAGGTGCCTACGCCCTGGACAACCAGCTTCGTAACCTTTCGCGTACGTTCGTCCTAGTCGACGACGGCGGGGAGGTAGTCGGCTACTACGGGCTGACTATGGGGGGTGTACGCCGAGAGGAGTTGCCTTCTCGCTACGGTCGTGGCCTACCCCGCTACGAGATTGGGATGGTCCTTCTCGCGCGACTGGCCGTTGATCAAGATCACCAAGGCATGGGGATGGCTCGAGACCTGCTCATGGAGGCCATCGAGCGAGCGGCTCTCGCTGGCGGACATGCCGCCGCCCGATTCATCGCCGTTGATCCGATCGACGAGGATGCTCGATCCTTCTATGCGGCCTTCGGCTTCAGGGCCGTAGAGGGCGACGGCGGCGGACGGATGTACCTGCGCATCGACGAGGCGTTGGCGGCCCTCAATGATGGACAATCCTGAGCAAGCCAACGGACGGCGGCCCGAGCCTGAGCATGCACGACCGCCAGGTCGGCACCGATGAGATCGAGGAGCAGGTTCGCCACGGCTTCACGGCCCACATCCGCCCACCGATCTGTCATCCGATCCTCGGGCCGCATGGGCCGGCGATCTCGACGGGTTGAGGACCAGTTGAGGACCGAGCCGCCTTCTCGAGGCACAAGACCGCATGTCAGGGCACCTGTCGAGCTGTTCCCCGCCTACAGGCCGGCTCACCGCACCGCCGGCCGTCAGCACCCGCCGGCCGCACCCGAAGGTGGTCCGCACCCGAAGGTGGGCCGCCTCCGAAGGTGGTCCGCCTCCGAAGGTGGTCCGCGGTGATGCACCCTGCAAGTACCCTGGCCGTCGTGGCGCTCGACAAGGCTGTGGAGGTCCTGCAGTTCGATTTCTCGGCGCCGGCAACACAGAGGGCTCCGGCCTCTCCGCTCGAGCCGGCCAGACTGGCGCCACAGGCCCCGGTCGGCGGGCCCGGCTCGAGCTCGGACGATGCCCTCACGGTCGCAGAGCTCTACGAGAGGGTGCAGCTCGCGCTCCGCCTCACCTTCCCCGAGGACGTCTGGATCACCGGTGAGATCCGCAAGGTGGCAGTCGGGCGCAACGGGCACCGCTATATCGAGCTGGCAGACCACCTGCACCCCGGCGAGGGCTCGAAGGCCGGAGCAGCCACGCTCGAGGTGGCGTGCTGGAACCGGGACTGGCCGACCATCGCCGGCGCGCTCGACTCGGTCGGTATCGAGCTCCGCGCGGGCCTCATCGTGCGCGTGCTCGGTCGGGTCGGCACGTGGCCGGGGGCATCGAAGCTGCGCGTCACCATGACCGCCCTCGATGTCGAGGCGCTCGTGGGTGGCATCGCGGCGGCTCGGCGCAAGCTGCTGAAGGAGCTCGAGGTGGAGGGGCTCCTTGATGCAAACCGTCGCCTCGCCGTGCCGGCCGTGCCCTTGCGGGTCGGCATTGTGACGAGCGCCGGGTCGGAGGCCTATCGCGATTTCGCCGGAACTCTCGAGCGGTCGGGGCTGCGTTTCGAGCTGCGTCTCGAGCACTCCCAGGTTCAGGGGACGACCGCCCCGGCGCAGATCGCGACGGCGATCCGCCGGCTGCACCCGTACGCTCCCGACGTCATCGTCCTCGTGCGAGGCGGCGGGGGGCGCGGCGATCTGGCCGCCTTCGACAGCGAGGAGGTAGCTCGAGCCATAGCGACCTCGTTGCACCCGGTCTGGACCGGAATAGGCCACACCGGCGACCGGTCGGTCGCCGACGAGGTGTCCCAGCGGGCGCTCGTCACGCCGAGCGCGTGCGCCGAGGCTCTCTGTGAGTCGGTCAACGCCTACTGCTCGGCGCTCGACGCTCGAGCAGAGCGGCTCGCTCGGCTCGGACGCCAGCTGATCGGCGGAGCTGTCGAGAGGCTCGATCGTGATGAGCACCGCCTCGCGCTCGCCGCCCGCCACCAGCTGGAGCGCGCGTCGGCCGTGCTGGATGCGGCAGCCCGGCGGGCTGTCAGTGCGACGCGGTACACCGCCGCGGGAAGCGCCTCGGATCTCTCGCGACGAGCATCGCAGTTGGCCGGCATCACTCGGCACCAGCTGAGCTCGGCTGGCCAGCAGCTCGGGCACTATCGCCGGATGCTCGCCGCCTTCGACCCCAAGCGTCAGCTCGCCCGCGGCTGGTCGCTCACACGACGGGACGACGGCACGATCGTCCGCTCGGTTCGCGAGGTCCAGGTGGGCGACACGCTGCGCACCGTCGTGGCGGATGGAGCGCTTGGGTCGTCGGTGCTCGACATCCTGCCCGCCAGGCCGGAGGGACCGCGACCGCCTGAGCACATCGAGGAGCGCACATGAGCACCACTGCGGACGGCGACACTCCGGTCGCCGAGCTCGGCTACAGCGAGGCAGCCGAGGAGCTCGATCGCATCATCACTGAGCTGGACCGGGGCGTCGTCGACGTCGACGTCCTCGAAGTGCGGCTCTGCCGGGCGGTGGACATTGTCGAGGAGCTCGACCGGCGGATCCGCGGTGCGAAGGAACGGGTCGAGACCATCCTGCCGAGGCTGGAGAGTCTCGGCCGCAGCCAGGCTGGCGACTCGTCGGACGAGCCGGCTTGAGCGCCGGCCACCGCCTCGGACCGCTCGCAGGCAGGTTCAGTCGGGCGTCACCCACTAGCCTTCGTGAACATGGCTGACAGGATCCAACACATCGGCGTAGTCGGCTCCGGTCTCATGGGATCGGGCATCACCGAAGTCTGCGCCCGGGCCGGGCTCGACGTAGTGGTCGTCGAGGCGTCCCCTGAGCTTGCCGAGAGCGGCCGCGCCCGCCTCGAGCACTCACTCACCACGGGCGTCCGCCGTCACAAGCTGACCGAGGACGAGGCGGAGTCTGCTCTCGCCGCTGTGCGTTACACGACAGACTACGACGAGCTCGCAGACCGCATGCTCGTCGTCGAGGCGATCACCGAGGATGAGACCGCCAAAGTCGAGTGCTTCCGCATTCTCGACCGCGTGGTGTCCTCGGAGCAGGCAATCCTGGCGTCCAACACGTCCTCGATCCCAATCATGAAGCTCGCAACGGTGACGCGACGGCCCGAGCAGGTGCTCGGGCTGCACTTCTTCAACCCAGTGCCCGTCCTTCGCCTCGTCGAGCTCGTGACCTCCCTCATGACGAGCGACGCGGTCGTGGGGGAGGCCACCTCGCTGGTGACCGAGGTCCTCGGCAAGAGGGTGATCCGCTCGCAGGACAGGGCGGGCTTCGTCGTCAATGCACTGCTCATCCCGTACCTGTTGTCCGCAGTGAGGATGCTCGAGTCGGGCTTCGCCACGCGCGACGACATAGACGCCGGGATGGTCGAGGGCTGCGCCCACCCGATGGGCCCGCTCGCCCTGTGCGACCTCATCGGCCTCGACACGATGCAGGCGGTCGCCGAGTCACTCTACGCAGAGTTCAAGGAGCCGCTCTACGCGCCGCCGCCCCTCATGTCCCGCATGGTCGAGGCAGGGCTGCTCGGGCGCAAGGCCGGTCGCGGCTTCTACGAGTACGCAAGCCGGGCGGCCGCCGGCTAGGCGCCGTTTTCAGCTGGTCGGTCCCGACGACGGGCTCGAGCAGCAGCGTCCCGGTCCCGGGGACCAGCTCAGGCCCAATTGTCAGTGATGCCGCCGGATGCGGCGCGCGAGAAGGCGGAGGTCCTCCAGCACGGCCGCTTCTGCCTCGTGGTTCGCTGGGGGACCATAGGCGCTGGCAGCGATGCGCTTGCCGATCCTTTGGACGAGGTCGCTCTCCTCGGTTCGTGCGCCGGCTCCGACGAGCAGGGACCCTGCGAGGCGATCGGTGTACTCGGCGAGCGTCTCGGCAGGCCGGCGGACCACGCCCGAGCGGCGACCGAGGCGTTCCAGGCGGAGAGCTGCCCGCTGCTCCCAGCGGGCCGGGCGCAACCGGCGCCGGCGGCTCGCGGCGTTCGCGCCGAGGCCGACGGCGGCTGCCCCGACGACTCCGCCGATGGGCGCCCATGGCAGGTGGGCCAAGCGGCTGCCGATGTCCGACAGGAGGACTGCACCCGGGTCGGCCGGCGCCAGCGGCACCTCGGCCGTCGGGTCGAAGCTCTGCCAGCCCGCCTGGGGGATGTACGCCTGTACCCAGGCGTGGGCATCGCTAGCCCGGATCTCGTACATGTCGGAAAAGGGGTCGAAGGGCCCCGGCACGTAGCCGATGGCCTCGCGAGCGGGGATGCCGAGAGTGCGCAGCATCACGGTGAGGGCGGTCGAGATCTGCTCGCAGTAGCCTGTCCGGTTGCCGAAGAGGAACTCGTCGACAGCGTCCTGTCCCGGCTTCAGCGGGGGAATGTCGGTCGAGTAGCGCGTGTGGCGGCCGATCCAGCCTTCGAGCGCCCGGATCTCGGCCGCGATCGACGAGGTGGCGCGCTCTCGTGAGACGATTGACTCGGCGAGCGCGCGCACCCGCGGGTAGGGGTGCGGGAGCTGCAGGTAGGCCGCCTTGATCGACGGGGGAGCAAGGAGGGGCGAGTCGTGGTCCCGCAGCAGCCTTGCGAGCGGTTCCTCGGTGTCCTGGGAGATGACCGTGTAGACGGTGCCCGGCGTCATGGCGATCGCCGAGCGGATCGAGTTGTCGCAACCGAGGATGAGCGAGTGATCGGGAAAGTAGACGGTATCGGGGACCGAGGTGCCAAAGAGCAGGTTCGGGAGGTTCTGGGCGACGTAGAAGGTCTGGATGTTCTCGGTGCCGCCCACGGCGCCGTAGGAGACCGAGAAGGGCGAGCCGGTCGAGATCGTCCGCTGCCGGCAGCCGGGGGCGCGCTCGGTCCAGCTCTGACCATCCCAGTGGTCGTAGGTCATCCCGAGGAAGTAGCCCGGGCGGTCGGCTCGCACCCGCATGACCACCTGGTTGCTGAGCGCCGCCCGGATGCCGGTGTCAAGAGGCCCGGCGAAGCCGAGGAAGCCTCCGATGCGGACCGGTCCCGCCGGGCTCCCGGCCCTCGCCGGCTCGTTCGGGCGCTGGCCGCCCTGGGTGAGCTCGCCTCCGGGCGGCAGCGGAAGATAGGAGGTGACCGAGTTCGGCAGGGTGATCGTCTGCGAGGCGCGAGGAGGCGGAAGGACCGCCTCGAGCAGCACGGCGACCACGATGATGAGCGCTGAGAGGCCGACCAGCCCGAGGGCCGGCAGGCGACCGCGTCCCCCGGCCATCGAGCGCCACGAGCATGCGAGGGCGATCAGGGTTGCCACGAACCAGATGGCCACGAAGACGAGGAAACTGCTCGCCACAGCCTGAGCACCCGCGACTGTCACGAGGGCGGCGGCAGCAGCGAGCGAGAAGAGCAGGTCGCGCCGTGCAGGAACGTCGAAGGAGTGGATGGCCTGCACCCATGTGAACAAGCCGGCGAGCGGCACCTCGATCGAGGACAGCTCGCCGGTTCGCGCCGCCGAGAAGACCTGCATCACGAATGAGACGAACACCCCGACCACGGCGGCGGCGAGGAGCAGCTTCACGATCCCGCGGGGCCGCTGGCGCGTCGCGTAGGAGAACAGCATGCCGGCGGCGACGGCGGCACTCGCAGCGATCGCGGTGACCGAGCTGATCTCTCCGACCTTGGCACAGGCGAGCACCCCGACGAGCACGCTCACGAGCGTCGCCACGCGGAACAGCACCGAGTGCTCCGGCGGCGCCGGCGCGTTCGCCCTCCTCACCGCCTCGACGAAACCCCGCTGTCCCGAAGCCCCCGGCATCATCGCGCCGGACCGTCCCTGCCGCCGCCGTAAGGGTTGGTGCCGGCACGAGCGAGCTGCCGGCCCGCCGACCTCAAGTCGCTCACCGCGGCAACCACTGGGCGAGCCTGCTCGGCCGTCTCGAGCACGACGCTTGTACCGCGCCGCAGGTGGGCAGCGACCGTCGCCATCGCCACGGCAGCTCGCGCCTCCGTCGTGTCGGGGTCGCCCACGAGGTCGACGACGAGGCGAACCGGCACCGCCGGCCAAGCTTCGGACTCGCGCACCATGAGGACCCCGGCGTGCGCTGTCGCACCCCAGTGGACTCGCCGCCTGCTGTCGCCGTGGCGGTAGTCGCGTATCTGGCGGACGTCTCCGGTCAGAGCAGGAACGGCGTCGCCCGAGCCGTCTCCGGCCACGCCTGCACCATCGAGCGCCGTCGTCGGCGCGCCAGTCCGCGGAGCGACGAGCACCGGCCGCGGCAGGCGAATCTCACGTTCGACCGACCACCACAAGAGACCGAGGGGGGCGGCGGTCGCCACCTTCACCCGCAGCGTCGTGAGACGGCCGCGGTACGGCGGGACGAGCAGGAGGGTACCCGGCTCCCTGCCCGCGAGGACGCCGCTCTCGCCGCCCGGCGAGACAGGCGTGCAGCGCAGGGCGTGGCCGGCTACGAGGGTGACCGGGAAGGGTACCCCGCTTGTCGCGTCATGCGGCGCCTCGAGGCAGGTGACGGCGAGGCGCCGGGCGAAGAAGGCTGGAAGGATCATGCCGGCGGCGACGACGCCGGCGACGAGAGCGCCTATCGCCTGGACGAACCCGGAGCCGCTCGCGTGGGCGACTGCCGCCCAGGCGAGCAGGAGGACGGTGGCGCCGAGAACCGGAGCCAGGAAC
>JAKATT010000085.1 GCA_021818615.1 Actinomycetes bacterium
AGCTGTCAATGCGTCCCGACAGCCGCCCGGATCGACTCGCGCATCGACTTGGTCGTTGCGATCACCGCCGAGGGCTCGTAGCCGCAGTGCGCCATGCAGTTGTCGCAGCGCACGTCCTTGCCACGACCGTACTTCGACCAGTCGGTCGTCTCGAGGAGCTCCTTGTAGGTCCTGGCGTAGCCGTCCGACATGAGGTAGCAGGGCCGCTGCCAGCCGAAGATCGAGTAGCTCGGGATGCCCCACGGCGTGCAGTCGTAGTCGACCTTGCCCTCCAGGAAGTCGAGGAAAAGCGGCGAGTGGTTGAGCCGCCACCTCTTCCGGCGCCCGTCGGAGAACGCCGCCGAGAACAGCTGGCGGGTCTGGCGCACGCCGAGGAAGTGCTCCTGGTCGGGCGCCTTCTCGTAGGCATAGGCCGGAGAGATCATCATGGCGTCGACCTTCAGGTCGTCGTTCAGGAAGTCGAGCACCTCCCGCACGGTCTTCGGCGAGTCGTTCGTGAAGAAGGTCGAGTTGGTCGTCACCCGGAACCCGCGCGCCTTCGCCATCCGGATCGCCTCGACTGCGGCGTCGAAGACGCCCGCCCTGTCGACCGCCTCGTCGTGGCGCTCCCGCAGGCCGTCGAGGTGGACGACGAAGGAGAAGTACGGGGAAGGCTCGAAACGGTCGAGCCTGCGCTTTAGCAGCACGGCGTTCGTGCAAAGGTAGACGAAGCGCTTGCGGCCGATGAGCCTGGCGACGATCTCCTCGATCTCCGGGTGCAGGAGCGGCTCGCCGCCGGCGATCGACACCATCGGCGCGCCGCACTCCTCGATCGCGCCGACCGCCTCCTCGACGCTGAGGCGCTTGCGCAGGACCTCGGTCGGGTACTGGATCTTCCCGCATCCCGGGCAGGCGAGGTTGCACGTGAAAAGCGGCTCGAGCTCGACGATGAGCGGGAACCTGTCGCGCCGGGCGATCTTCTGGCGCGCGAGGTACGCCCCCATGCGGAGGTTCTGGCGGACGGGTATCGGCACGAGGCGGCCTCTTCCTACTCTACGGTCTTCATCTCTGACGGGACCGGCCGCAGCTGGCGCTCGAGCAGGCACGCGAGCACCTCGGCCACTCCCGAGAGCCTGCGCAACGCGGTGATCCCGCCGGTCAGGGTCCGCAGGCTGACGAGCTCGCGCTCCGGGCTGTCCACGACCGAGCGCACCACGGCGAAGGGCCGGCGCTCGGCCAGCCGCGAGAGCCAGTACGACTCCGTATCGCAGAGCACCGCCCCCGACGCGCCGAGCACGAGACGTTCCGGTCCTCTGGCCGTCCGGCCGGCCGACAGGACCGGCGCCTGGCGGGTCGATGGGTAGCGGGCGGACAGGGCGGCTGCCACCTGGTCGGAGAAGGCGGCCGAGCGCGCCGGGAGCGGTGCCGGCGGCCGGGTGACGCCAAGCTCCCCCCCGTCACCGTCCGCGGTCCCTAGAGCGTTCGCCACGACAAGGTCTCCCGCCACGACACCCCCCACCAACGCGCCGCCAACCCCCACGACCACCACCGGGAGGCCGTCAGGAAGCACGGAGGCGAGGCGGGCGGCGGCCCTCTTGGCCCGGAGCGGTCCCATCCCGACGATCGACACCCCGCCGCGCCCCACCCCGGCCCGGCGCAGCCCGGCCCGGACGGCGGCGGCCTCGGGCAGGAGGGCGCAGAGAATCGCGAAGGGAGGCGACGGCCTCACGGCGACACCTGGGCGGCGCGCCGCCAGCGGCCGAGCGCGCTTGTCGGCCAGACGATCCGGTACAGGTGGTAGTTGATGTAGAAGTCGCCCGGAAAGCCGGTCCCGGTGAACCACGGCTCCTCCCAGCTCCCGTCGGGACGCTGGGTGTCAGCTAGGAAGCGCACCGCCCGGCAGGCGGTCCCGCCGGTCGCCTCGCCCGCCGCGACGAGCGCGAGGAGCGCCCAGGCTGTCTGCGAGGCGGTCGAGGCGCCCCGGCCGCGCCAGTCGCTGTCGACGTACGAGCGCAGGTCCTCGCCGAAGCCGCCGTCCTCGTTCTGGTGGGCGGCGAGCCAGGCGACCGCCCGGCGGACGCGGGGGTCGTCGACGCTCACGCCGGCCCCAACGAGCGCCGGCACGGCCGCGCCGGTCCCGTAGACATAGTTCGCCCCCCACCGGCCGAAGAAGGAGCCGTCGGGCTCCTGCGAGCGGGTCAGCCAGTCGAGCCCCCGGCTGATCGCCTCGCGCGAGGCACCCGAGCCGTGGGCCGCTTCGAGCGCGAGCATCTCGACGACATGGGCCGTGACATCGGCGCTCGGCGGGTCGATCACCGCACCGAAGTCGCAGAAGGGGAGCCTGGTGCAGAGCTCACGGGTGTTGTCGGCGTCAAAGGCCGCCCAGCCGCCGTCGCTCGAGGCCATCCCCTCGACCCAGCGCCGCCCCCGCGCCATCGCCGCTCCTGCCCGCTCGGCGAGCTGGCGGCCGCCGGCTCCGCCCGCGAGAGACTTGCGCAAGGCAAGGATCACCTCGGCCGTGTCGTCGACGTCGGGGTAATTGTCGTTGGCGAGCTCGAAGGCCCAGCCGCCCGGCTCGAGGGCGGGGCGGCGCACCGCCCAGTCGCCGCGGATCGTCACCTCCTCGCCGAGCATCCACTCGACTGCCCGGGCCACCCGCTCGTCGGACGCGTCGAGCCCGGCGTCGGCGAGGGCGACGACGGCGAGCGCCGTGTCCCACACCGGCGACTGGCAAGCCTCCAGCCGGCACAGCCCGTCCTCGCGGATCGTGAACGCCTCGAGGCCCTCGAGGCCCCTGGCCATCACCGGGTGGTCGAGCGGGTAGCCGCGAAGAAAGAGGGCCATGAGCGAATAGACCCACGGCGGTTGGATGCCGCCCCAGCTCCCGTCGGCCTCCTGGCGCTTCACGATCCAGCGCTCGGCCGCCCCGAGCGCCCACGCCCGCAGGGTGTTGCGCACGGCCGCAGTGCGGGCAAGGCGCTCGTAGCCCTGCAGAGCCCTGTCGAGCAGTTGCAGGGCGCCTTCCACGCTGCGAAACGGCTTGGCAGCCGGCCTTGCCGATCCGACCCGGAGCTCATCTAAGCCAAAGCCGATCTCCCGCGACGGCCGGTAGGCCGCCACGACGGTGAGCGCCACGATCGTCTGGCGCGCCCAGCAGGAGAAGTCGTAGATGTTGAGCGGGAACCAGGGGGGGAGGAGGATCACCTCAGGGGGGAGCGCCGGCAGGTCGTCCCACGGCCACAGCCCGAACAGCGCCATCCACAGGCGGGTGAAGACCCGGGCCGCCTCGAGGCCGCCGGCCTCCCGGACGAAGGCGGCCGCCTTGGCCATGTGCGCCTCGCCGGGGTCGTCGCCTGCCAGGCGCAGGGCCACATAGGCCTCGATCGTCGTCGAGAGGTCGGCCGGGCCCTCGTAGAAGTTGGCCCACGTGCCGTCGGAGCGCTGTTGCGCGCGGATCCAGTTGGCCGCCGCGGCGCTCCGCTCGGGCGTACGGACGCCGAGGAACTGGCGCAGCAGCAGGTCTTCGGCGTCCATCGTGACATTCGTCTCGAGCTCGCCCTTGAAGTACCCGGCCGGCTCCTGTACAGAGAGGAGGTAACCGGTCGCCCGCTCGAGCGCCGCCGCGCCCGCCGCCGCCGTCTCGCAGAGCTCCGGGCCCATCAGAACTCTCGTGCCACCACGAAACCCGCCACCTCTCTCAGCTCCTCGCGGGCGGACGGCTCGAGGGCGGCGCCGTCGAGGGCACCGAGCGCAGCCGCGAGGCGGCCGCGGGCCTCGTCGGTCGCTATGGCGCGCCCACCGCAGTGATCGACGAGGCGGGCTGCGCGGGCTACCTGGGCCTCGTCCAGGAGCTCCACGGAAAGGAGGGAGGCGAGCTCCTCGGCGAGCGCGTCGCCGGCGGCGAGCGCGGCGGCGACAGGGAGCGTCTTTTTGTGCTGGCGCAGGTCGCCGAAGGCCGGCTTGCCGGTGGCGCGGGGATCGCCCCAGATGCCGAGCAGGTCGTCGACGGCCTGGAAGGCAAGGCCGAGCTGGACGCCGAACTCCCGCAGGGCGGCCACAGCCTCTTCGTCTGCGCCGGCAAGGACGGCGCCGATGGAGGAGGCGCAGCCAAGGAGCGCACCGGTCTTGCCCGCCTCCATGGCGAGGCAGGACTCGACGTCTACCGAGGGGCGGCTCTCGAAGGCCATGTCGAGCGCCTGCCCGCTGATCATCGAGCCGGTCGCGTCCGCCAGGCAGCAGGCCGCCGCCGCACCGCCTGCAGGCGCCTCGAGGAGCACCTTCTGGGCGAGGGCGAGGAGGGCGTCGCCGGCGATGATGGCAGGCCCGATGCCGAACAGCGCCCAGACCGTCGGGCGGTGGCGGCGCTCCTGGTCGCAGTCGATCACGTCGTCGTGCAGGAGCGAGAAGTTGTGGACGAGCTCGACGGCGACGGCGCCGGGCACCCCCGTGGCGGCGCCGGCGCCTGCCGCCTCGGCCGAGAGGATGGCGAGGGCGGGTCTGACCCCTTTGCCGCCGGAGCTCGCCTCTGCCGGGCGGCCGTGGCTGTCGACGAAGCCGAGGTGGTACTCGACGAGGGGGCGGATCTCGGGCGAGAGCCGCCAGACGGCGTCTCGCGCGACGGGACCGACGAGGTCGTGGGCGCGGCGCAGGACGTCGGGCACGGTCTTGGTGGATGTCACACGACCACCTCCTTGCGTGCTGCGGGCTTGGGGAGGAGATGGCCGAGCGCCCCAAGCGCCCTGGCGGCGGCCCGCCCAGATCTGACGGCGCCCTCCATCGTGGCCGGCCAGCCGGTGTCGGTCCAGGCTCCGGCGACCTTGAGGTTGGCGATGCCCGTCGCCGGGCCGAAGCGGAGCGCCCGGGTGCCGGGAAGGCCGCGGAACGTCGCCTCGTGCTCTCTTGTCACCACGGCGTCGAGAACCTCGGCCCGGCGGGCGCTCGGAAAGAGCCTCGGCAGTTCGCCGGTGATGCGCTCGACGAGCACCTCGGCTCGCTCGCCGATCTCGGCGTCGCCGCCGGAGAGAGAGACGGCGAGCACCTGGCCGGCGGCGGCTGGGTCCAGCCCGGCGGCCGCGCTGCGGTCGAAGACGAACTGGACCGGGCTGTCGAGGCCGGCGGCCACCGAAAAGGCCGTCACCTTCCGGTCGTAGACCACCTGGACGTTCACTACGGGCGAGGAGCCGAGCGCCCTCAGGCTCCCCCTCTCCGGATGGGCGCCCGGCGGCAGCAGATCGGCGGCCGCCCCGTGCGGCACGGCCAGCACGACTGCGTCGGCCCCGATCCGAGAGCCGTCCTCGAGCAGGACGCCGGTGACCTCGACGCCCTCCTCGAACGGCGCCGTCTCGATGCGCACCGCCTTCGCGCGAGTGAGGATCTCTCCGCCGAGCCGGCCGATGAGGCGGGCGGCCGGCTCGGCGTGCAGCCGGGCGAGGGGCGCCTTCGACCAGCCGATGTCGGCGGCGTCCGCCCTCGTGAGAAGGCCTGTCTGGAACACCTTGGCGGCGAGGCCGAGCGAGACGTCCGCCGAGCGCAGGTTGGTGGTCGGCAGCGTGATCAGCTCCCACATCGCCCGGACGGCTTCGGGGCGCTGGCCGTGGCGGGCGAGGAAGTCGCCGAAGCTCACCGAGTCGAGCCGCTCGTCGTCGAGGCGGGCGAGGCGGAGGCGGGCTGCGGCCCGCAGCAGCCTCAGCCGGTCGGAGAGCGCCAGGTGACGGTAGGAAAGGAGCGAGCCCGCCAGGTGGAGCGGGGCAGGAAGCGGCAGGCGGGAGCGGCGGATCCAGCCGAGCGCCGGCGGCCCGCCCTCTCCTGGCGCCGGCCTCAGCACCGGGAGGGCGAGTCTCGCCTGGAGCGGCGCCAGGTGCGAGGTGCCGAGGCGCTCGAGGAAGGAGCGGTACTCCGTGCAGCAGCGGAGGTGGACGTGCTGGCCGTTGTCGAACTCGAGCCCGCGGCGCTCGAAGGACCAGGTCGCGCCGCCGAGGCGGGGGCGCCCCTCGAGGAGGGTCACGCGAGCGCCGCCGTCGAGGCAGGCGATCGCCGCCGAGAGGCCGGCGAGGCCGCCGCCGACGACGACGACGTGGCCTGAGGCGCTCATAGCCCGCTGCCCTGCCCGGCTCCGGAGCCGGCCCCGGCCCCGGCCAGGCTGCGAGCCGCCACCCATGCCTTCTCCCATGCCGGCAGCGACACCCGCCTGCTCAGCACGGCCGCCGGCTGCGCCTCTATCCGCACGAGCAGGCGGCGGTAGATGCCCGCCATGGCCGCCACGCAGGCACGACTGCGGTAGTCGAGAAGCCCGAGCAGCCCGAGGCCCTCGTCGTAGAACGCCCGGGCCCGCGAAGCCTCGAAACGGACCAGCTCCGCAACGGCCTTCTCGGGACCGCTCGCGTCGGGCAGGCAGCCGAAGCGTGCCAGGTCCTCGGCCGGCAGGTACACCCGCCCCATCGCCGTGCGGTCCTCGACTATGTCGCGCAGGATGTTGGTCACCTGGAGCGCGAGGCCGAGCGTGTCCGCCAGGCGCTCGGCCTCGGCGAGCGCGCCCGGCCGGCGCGTGCCGAAGACGCCGAGCGACAGGCGGCCGATCGACCCGGCCACGCAGCGGCAGTAGACGGCCAGCTCGTCGAAGGTGGCGTAGGTGCTCGTGCGGCAGTCCATCTCGCAGCCGTCGATCAGCTCGCCGAAAGCGGCGAGGGGGACCGGGTAGGTGCGGGCGGCGTGCTCGAGGGCGACGAGCACCGGGTCGGCCGGATGGGCCTGCCCGGCGGCGACGGCTGCAAGGTCGCGGCGGGCCTGTGCGAGAAGGGCCAGTTTCGCTTCGACAGGCGAGCCGCCGTCGCCGATGTCGTCGAGGCGGCGGGCGAAGGCGTAGAGAGCCGACATCGCCTGTCGCTTCTCGGCCGGCAGCAGGCGGATCCCGTAGGCGAAGTTCTTCGCCTCGGCACGGGTGATCTCCTCACAGCGCGTGTAGGCAGCCTGCAGGTCCATCAGCAGCGGCCCTTCCTGAGGAGCACCCTCGCCGTGCAGCGCGCCACGCGTGCCTTGCTCGCCTTCAGGGCGGCGGGGGCCGAGCACACGTCGTAGCCGGCCAGCTCGAGCGCCTCTGCCTGGGCGAGGCCGCCCCCGCCGTAGCCGGCGACGACGAGGCGCCAGAGCCCCGGCAGGCGGGCGGCCAGCTCGCCGGCCGAGGCGAGGAGCTCGCGGGCCCGGCCGGTCTCGAAGGCGACCAGGCGGCGCAGCGCCGGGCTCGCTGCCCCGCGGCCCGCT
>JAKATT010000175.1 GCA_021818615.1 Actinomycetes bacterium
GTCGTGCAGGCGGCGGTCGAGGCGCACTCCTACGCCCTTGCAGTCGTTGCGATGTTGTCGGGGGCAGTGGCAGCGGCCTTCTACCTGCGAGTCGTCTTCCTCATGTACGGGACGGGGGCCGCCGGGACGGGGGCTGCCGGGACGGGGGCCGCCGGGACGGGGGCTGCCGGGACGGGGGCCGAGGCAGGCGGCGTTCGGCTTGCCGGCGTTCGGCTTGCCGGCGCAGGCGCTGGTGAAGTCAGCGGGGCCGGGCGTGCCGGGTTGGTCGTCCCATCGCCGGCCGGTGGGGCCGGGCGTGCCGGGTTGGTCGTCCCATCGCCGGCCGGTGGGGGGCCGTTGGCCTTCGCGGGGTTAGGGACTGGATCGGGCTTCGCCGACGAGCGGGGGGGCAGCGACGAGGAGGAGCCCGGCAGCGACGAGGAGGAGCCCGGCAGCGAGCTGAGAGACGATCTCTGCGGGGAGGCGGCACTGCCCGACGGGCAGCTCAGCTCTGGTCGTTTCTCGCTTGCCCCAGGAACCCAGCTCGGGCTCGTCCTCACCCTCGGGGTCACGCTCGTGTTCGGGATCTGGCCGGCGCCGCTCTTCTCCTTTGCGCACGCCGCCTCGCTGATGTTCTGAGCGGGCCTTCCAGACCCGGGCCTTCGCGGGCCTTCGGGGCCTCCCGGGCCTCCCGGGCCTTCGCGGGCCGTCCGGGCCGTCCGGGTCCAGGTCCAGGCCTGGCGTCCAAGGGGTGCGGACGTCGGGCGGTCGCCGGAGGTCACGCTTCCGAACTGCGCTGAAATTGAAGGACATGTCGATCGGATGCCCCCCACTTTTGGCGCAGTTCGACTGGGCCGGCTGAGCTGGGTCCGAGCGAGAGGCTCAATGCGTGCCGGGCTCGGGGGCTGCCGGGACGAAGAACCGGCCGATGATGGGGAGCTCCCAGAAACTCTCGGCCCGGGCGATGGCGAGCGCGGCGACGAGCGATTGCTCGGCGGAGTCCCAGACCACGTAGCGGGGCAGCCACTCAGGATCGAACTTCGCGTTGAAGCGCCAGAGCGACTCGATCTGCATGCTGACCGACATTCGCATGAGGACCCACCGCTCGAGCTTGGTCGGGATGCTGTCGCCCGCCTCTCCCGCGAGCACGGCTCGCATCATGGCGAAGTTGAGCCCGAGACGGCGGCGCCCGGTGTCGCGTAGGTGCTCCATCGTCCGGACCAGGATGAAGTCGAGGAGGCCGTTCGGGTGGTCGTCGGGTTCCCGGCGCATGAGGTCCAGTGAGTAGCCGTCGATGCCCGGAGCCGGCACGTACTGGCAGAAGGCGACGGCGTGGCTGTCGGGCCCATGGGCGACGGCGAGGAGCAGGCCGTCGTCCATCGGGTCGAAGATCCGGCCGAGAGTCATCGAGAAGCCGCGCTCCACGCCGCCACGCCGGCTCTTTTCCATCACGCCCCTCAGCTCGCAGGCGAGCGCCTCGTCCACCTTCGCCGGGTCGTGGAAGGAGATCGTGTAGCCGTACTTGGCGATCCGGTTGACCGCTTGGCGTAGGCCCTTCTTCGTGCCACCCTCCAGTGACAGTGCGTTCACGTCGACTACCGCCTCGTCGCCGATGTAGAGGCTTCGCATCCCCGAGTGGTGATAGACGGGCAACCAGTCCTGGCCGGCTCCGAGCACTGCGACGGACCAGCCGTGCTCGTCGGCGAAGGTCCGAAACGCCGTCCAGAGACTGTGGCGCTCCTCGGGTGGGCCGATCGGGTCCGGCGAGACGAGGCACACGCCCGAGTGGACGGCGAAGGCTACGAGCCCGTCCCGATCGAAGAAGTGCTGCTTGTCACTGCGCAGAGCGAAGTAATCGAGGGTGCCTGAGCCGCGGCGGGCCACGACGTCGCGAGCAAGCTCGAAGTCGCTCGGCTCGGCCGCGGCACGGTAGCGCGCGGCCACCTCGTTGATGCCTCGAGTGAGGGTCCTCGCCCTCCGCTCGGGCCCCCGCTCGCTGAGAGCCGCCTCAGCGTCACCGCCGGTGGCGACGGGCCCCCGCTCGCTGAGAGCCGCCTCAGCGCCGGCGGCCCAGCCACGTGTCCCGCGGACAGCCATCGCCGTCGCTCCTCCCGCAGCGCGCGCCCGTGAGGCCGCCCCTACGCCGGCGGCCCGCCTCCTGTCGACGACCGGGCGGAAGGCGAGGAGTAGGGCAACCCCGGCAAGACCGAGGCCCATCGCGACAAGAGCAGGGTCGAGGAAGACCGTGATGGCGTGGGGGAGGGCGACCGTGTCGATGCCGACCAGTCTCTCGGCCGCGGCGAGGAGAGCAGTCGTCCACGGCAGCGATCGGTGGTCCTTGTCGAAGGTGACGGCGATCTCGAGCACCACGGTTGCGAAAAGGGTGATGGCGACGGTGCCGCCGACGAGGGTGACGACGCCGTAGCGGAGCGAGGGTGGGTCGTAGCGGCTGCGAAACGAGTCCCTTGTCCACACGAGCCCCGCCAGTACCGCCAGGGCGGCGACGGCCTCCAGCACCTGACCCTCCCGCACCAGGTGAAGCAGGAACGTAGCTGCCAGCACGATGACGGAGACTGCCCATGCGAGGCGCTGGCCGCGGCGCAGTCCGCGGGCGACGAGGACGAGGGCGAGGCCGGCCAGAGCGTCGAGCGCGCCGGCGAAGGCGGACGCCCCGAGCGGTACGTAGCCGAGGTAGGGGTGCAGCCGTCCCCGCACCTGCACAGGCACGAGGGCTGAGGCGATGTCGAAGAGGCCGATGAGGCCTACGATCGCGGCTGCCACTCGCCTGACGAGCCGGCGCTTGCGCATGGGGCTGGCGACGACCGGCCAGGAGGCGCCGCCGGGGAAGGACGCGACGACGGAGAGCTCCATCGGACGCCTGGTCCTGCCGGCGACGATCCGCTCGAGGAGCGTGCCGGGCGCCTGCTGGTGACGGGCGAGACAGAGGCGGGCGTGCACGTCGGCACCGCCCTCGATCTCGACGAAGGAGACTTGGCGGTCGTGGACGAACACCGGCGGCATGCCGAGGATGCCCCGCCGCTCCTCCACCACCTCGCCGCAGGCTCCCGTGTTGGCGAAGAAGCCTCGCCCGACGCTCGCCAGCTCCGCTTGCAGGGTGTGTCCCGTGACGAGGCCGGCGTAGCCGGATGCGACGAGGTCGCGGGCTGCCTCGCGGGCGTGGTCGTTGGCACGCTCCCCGGGCGGCCCCAGCAGCACGGAGCCGGGGCCCGTCCAGAGGCGGTGGTTCACGACTCCAAGGACGACGAGGACCGCCACGGCCTCCGCGAGGAGGGTGACGAGGAGCTCGGCGAGCGGACGGGCGATGCCGTGCAGTCGGGCCGGGAACCCGAACAGCCAGAGCTCGGGCAGCCGGGCGATGATCGCCACGATGACCGGGACGAGGAGCCACCAAGCATAGCGGCCGAGCCGGCGGTAGGCCAGCCTCGACGCCACGAACCGGGGCAGACCTGCGGGGTCCTGCAGGCGCTCGATGCCCTCGAGCCAGCGGGACTTCGCCGTGGTGAGGGCCGGAAAGAGGTCGAAGGCGGCATGGTGGCCGAGCGGCGTGTCGTTCGGATCGCTCGGGTCGGCGAAGCGGTGCCGCTCGTCGAAGCGCCAGCCTGGCTCGATCCGTACCTTCCTCGTCCCCCTGGCCGTCTCGACGTCGATCTCGGCGGTGAGGGCGATGGTGAAGCCGAGTGATCGGGTGGCAGCAGCGGCGGCGCTGTCGTAGCAGATGGAGCGGTCTCGGGTACCAGGCAGGAGCACGGCGCAGCGCCCGGCCGGCTCGAGGAACCGAGCGATGGCCTGCCGGAGCTCGCCGTGTGCCTCGAGGGCTTCGACGGGGTCACTGCCTGCAGGCGCGAGAGCCGAGCCGTCACTTGGCCGTGGCGTGGAGAGCGGGGTGTCGCGCGGTGCCAGCTGGAAACAGTTGCCGGCCACGACGAAAGCGCCCGGGCCCTCGAGCGCGCCGAGCGCGCTTGCGAGCTCGCGAGCGGCCGCCGAGGAAGCAGGAGTCGGCACTGCCTCGAGGAAGAGGTCGCTCGCCACGACCACTCGACCACCCACGGGCAGCTCGAATGTTGCCAGGGGAGCAGCACACGAAGAGGCCATGTCAGCCCTCATCTTGTCAGCACGCACCGGCCGACCCTGCGCTCGCCCGGGTGGGTAGCCTGCTCTCGGGCAGGATCTGCCGCCTGACGGGCGCGGCAGCCGGCTCCGAGGTCGACAAGGAGGGACCATGACTCCACCCGATGAGGTTGCCGAGGGCGCCACTCGAGAGGGCGCCACTCGAGAGGGCGCCACTCGAGAGGGCGCCACTCGAGAGGGCGCCACCCGAGCACAGGCAAGTGGCGCCGCGAGAGGCGCCACGATCGAGGACTTCCTCGCCGAGCTGCGCACCTTCCCGCCGCCCGAGGACGTCGTCGCGGGCGCCAACCTCACCGACCCGTCTCTCTACGAGCGGGCGAATGCTGACTTCGAGGCGTTCTGGGCGGCTCAGGCCCGCGAGCTCGCCTGGTTCGAGCCGTTCGAGACCGTGCTCGAGTGGGAGCTCCCCTTTGCTCGCTGGTTCACCGGCGGCCGTCTCAACGTCTCCTACAACTGCCTCGACCGCCACGTCGAGGCCGGTCTCGGCGACAAGGTGGCCTACCTCTTCGAAGGGGAGCCGGGCGACACGAGGGCTGTCACCTATGCCGAGCTCCTCGACGAGGTGGGGCGCTGTGCCAACGCCCTGCGCCGTCTCGGCGTCGAGCGTGGGGATCGCGTCGCGATATACATGCCGATGATCCCCGAGCTTCCGGTGGCGATGCTCGCCTGTGCCCGCATCGGCGCTCCGCACTCGGTCGTCTTCGGCGGTTTCTCGTCTGACGCGCTGCGAGGGCGGATCGACGACGCCAAGGCCCGCGTGCTCGTCACGGCTGACGGCGGCTGGCGCCGCGGTCAGCCTGTCACCTTGAAGCCTCACGCCGACGCGGCGATAGCAGGGGACACCACGATCGAGCACGTCCTAGTCGTCCGCCGCCTCGGCGACGCCGTCGCCACCGACATGTCCGAGGGCCGCGACCTGTGGTGGCACGACGCCATCGCCCGGGAAGATCCCCACTGCCCGCCCGAGGCCATGGAGGCCGAGGACCTTCTCTATCTCCTTTACACCTCGGGCACCACAGCGCAGCCCAAGGGCATCATGCACACGTCGGCCGGATATCTCACGCAGGTCGCCTACACGCACAGGAACGTCTTTGACCTGCATGCCGAGCGCGACGTCTACTGGTGCGCGGCAGACATCGGCTGGGTGACCGGCCACAGCTACATCGTGTACGGCCCGCTCGCCAACGGGGCGACGAGCGTGCTCTACGAGGGCACACCGGATACCCCGGGCCGGGACCGCTGGTGGTCGATCATCGAGCGCTACCACGTGACGATCCTCTACTGCGCGCCGACGGCCGTCCGGACGTTCATGAAGTGGGGCACCGAGCACCCCAAAGGCCACGATCTCTCGAGCTTGCGCATCCTCGGTTCGGTCGGCGAGCCGATCAACCCGGAGGCCTGGGTCTGGTACTGGGAGCACATCGGCGGCGGCCGCTGCCCGGTGGTGGATACCTGGTGGCAGACCGAGACCGGTGCCATCATGATCTCGCCACTGCCCGGTATGACGGTGCTCAAGCCCGGGTCGGCGACATTCCCGCTGCCCGGCATCGGGGCGGAGGTGGTCGACGACGATGGGCACACGGTCGAGCGCGGCGGCGGCTATCTGACGTTGTCGCGGCCGTGGCCGGCGATGTTGCGCGGGATATACGGCGATCCCGAGCGCTACAAGGACACCTACTGGAGCCGCTTTCCGGGCAAGTACTTCGCCGGAGACGGCGCCAAGGTCGACGCCGACGGCTATCTCTGGCTGCTCGGGCGTGTCGACGACGTGATGAACGTATCGGGCCACCGGGTTTCGACGACCGAGGTCGAGTCGGCCCTCGTGGATCATCCCAGCGTCGCCGAAGCCGCCGTCGTGGGAGCGACCGATTCCATGACCGGTCAGGCGGTCATCGCGTTCGTCACCTTGAAGGGCGGTGAGGAGCCGAGCGTCGAGCGCGGCGAGGAGCTGCGGAGGCACGTGGCAGAGAAGATCGGCGGCATCGCACGGCCGAAGACGGTCATCTTCACCGATGACCTGCCGAAGACACGCTCCGGAAAGATCATGCGGCGCCTCCTGCGTGACGTGGCAGAGGGGAGGGACCTCGGCGACACGACGACGCTCGCGGACCCGGCGGTCGTCGACGAGCTCCGAACGAGGGCGGCCAGCCAACCGGCAGAGGAGTGAGCAACTTTCGCCAGACAGGCGACGGCGACTCAGCTGACGGTTCAGTCGCGGAAGTTGCCGAACTGGAGCGGGATGGCGATGTCGGCCTGTTTGAGGGAGGCGATGACCGCCTGCAGGTCATCCCGTTTCTTGCCGCTCACCCGCACCTGGTCGCCCTGGGTCTGCGAGCTCACACCCTTGAGGTTCAGATCCTTCACGATCTTGTTGATCTGCTTGGCCTTCTCCGACGAGATGCCGGCGTTCAGCTCGGCGACCTGGCGGACCGCTCCTCGCGAGCCCTCCTCGACCTTGCCGTAGTTGACCGCTTTCAGCGACACCTGACGCCGGACCAGCTTCTCCTCGAGCACTTGGACGAGGGCGCGTAGCCGGTCCTCTGTCGGTGCCCCGAGATGGATCTCGTGGGCCTTCAGCTCGACCGAGGCCCCTGTGTCCTTGAAGTCGAACCGTGTGGCGACCTCCCTCGAGGCCTGGTCGACGGCGTTGCGGACCTCCTGCAGGTCGACCTCTGACGTGACGTCGAAACTCGGCATGAGATCAAGCTAACGCGGGTGGGTTATTCTCGGCGGCCGCGGGTCGGTACCCAAGTGGACAAAGGGAGCAGACTGTAAATCTGTCGCGCAAGCTTCGTAGGTTCGAATCCTACCCGGCCCAC
>JAKATT010000011.1:0-26400 GCA_021818615.1 Actinomycetes bacterium
AGGGCGCAGAGCGCGTGATCCTCTTCGGCTACTCCGGTCACGGGCTGCTAGATCTTGGAGCATACGACGAGTACCTGCACGGCAGGCTGGTCGGGTGACGGCGACGCGTCAGCCTGTCGCCTCGCAGCCGCGGCTGTAGCTGCGAGGCGAGCGCGCCACGCTGTCGCTCGTCGCCTGAGGCACTCCTTCGCCATCCAGCGTCTCGGCGAGCCACCCCATTGCAAGTGCCCGTGGAGTCTTCGTGCGCGGGCCCAGCTGTGCGGGGAGGTAGTCCTCGTCTGGGCGCGGCTCATCGCCCGGGAGAGGTCGTCGGGCTCGAAAGGCGACATGGCCGAGCCGCGGCCCCGGTTGCGCCTCCAGGTCTGATCAAATATAGTTCATGACACAGCAGGAGTCATAAGAGACATGCGCACCACGGGAGCACACCGCGAATGAGCCTTCCCCTGCGGATCGGGGTCATGCAGCTGACGATGGAGCCGGTCGATGAGATCGTTGCACACGCGCGCGCTCTCGACCGGTGTGGGTTCGACACGATGTGGCTGGCAGAGGCATATCCGTGGTGGCGAAAGCACGGGATGGAGGCTCGCTCGTCGACCGCTCTCTCGGCGCTGGTAGGTGCGGCCACCAACCGTTTGACTGTGGGGTGGGGGATCATCTCGCCCTATACGCGTCACCCGATCCAAGTGGCCATGGAGGCAAGGGTCACCCAGGAGGTCGTTGGACCGGGGCGGCTCGTCATCGGTTTTGGGGCATCGAAGATCTTCATGCGAGAGGCGGGCCTTGGCGCCGAGCGGCCGGCCCGCCCTCTTACTGCCATCCGGGAGAGCGTCGAGATCGTCCGGGGAGTGCTGGGCGGCGGGGAGCTCGACTTTCGCGGCAGGGAGTTCACTGCCTCGGTCCCTGCGCTGCGACCGGACGCCGCGGTCCCGTCGGATCGTGTCCCGGTCTACGTTGCCGGGACCGGTCCGCGCCTGCAGGAGATGGCGGGCGAGCTGGCAGATGGCCTTCTCACACCGAGCATCACGACTCCGAGCTTTGTGCGCTATGCGCGCGAGAACCTGGCGCGAGGGGCTGCCCGAGCTGGGCGCGACCCTGCCAAGATCGATCTGGGCTGCACGGTCGTGGCTTCGATCGCCGAGGACCGGGCCACCGGCCGGGAGGGAGCGCGGGAGATCGCCGGAATGTACCTGGCCAACAAAGTGGAGAACATCAAGGGGTCAGCCGACATCCTGCTCGAGAGTGCAGGGTTGGAGAGAGACGAGATTGTCCCGATAGCCGAAGCCATGACGTCGGGTGGGCGACTGGCGGCGGCAGCGGCGGTGACCGACAGCATCCTCGACAAGACGGTACCCATAGCGGGCACGGCAGCGGACTGCATCGATGCCATCGAGGCCTACCGGGACGCGGGATGTACCCATGTCATGCTCGAGCTGTGGGGAGAGGATCGCGTCGAGCAGGTCGAGCTCTTCGGCTCCAAAGTCCTTCCTGCCTTCCGGCGATGACGGTGCACTCCGCCTCGCACCTGGAGGAGCTCGAGCACCAGGTCGCAGCTCGCGTCGACAGGGATCACCTGGTGGACGTGGCCTGCAGCCTGGTTGACATCCCGAGCCCCACCGGAGACGAGCGGGCAGTCGCCGAGCGAGTACGCGAGCTGTGTGAGGAGGGCAATCTGCAGGTGGCTCTCCAAGAGGTCGAGGAGGGAAGAGCCAACGTCCTCGCCACCATGGCCGGGACAGGAGGCGGGCCCACCCTCATGTTCAACGGCCACATGGACACCTCCTACTCAGGACGCGAGCCCCACCTGCATGGAAAGATCGGCTTCCAGCCGAGAGCGGTGGTGAAGGACGGGTTGATCTGGGGCCTTGGCATCGCCAACATGAAAGGCGCTATCGCGTGCTACCTCGAGGCCGTGAGGGCGATCCAGGACTCCGGCATGGCACTGGCGGGAGACATCCAGGTGGCGGCGGTCGCCGGCGAGATCGAGACGGCGCAGTGGGGCGAGGAGTTCACCGGGGCGCGATACCGAGGCTATTCTGCGGGGAGCCACTACCTCGTCGGTCATGGCGGTAGCGCCGACATGTGCATCCTGGGCGAACCGACCGAGCAGCGCATCGTCCTCGGGCATTACGGGACGCTGTGGGGCAGAATCTCGACCAGAGGTCCGCTCGTGCACACGGCGTTCTCGGCCGGACGGCTGCGCGAGAACTCCATCGTCAAGATGGGGGCGCTGCTGACGGACGTCCTGGCGTGGATCCCGGAGTGGGAGGAGCGCTCTTCCTACGGGGGAAAGCCAGGTGTAGTGAATGTCGCAGCGGTGCGCGGAGGGCAGCCCTGGCGGCTCAGCAGGACTCCCAATCGCACCGACCTGTTCCTCGACATCCGCGTGCCGCCTTCCATGCGAATGCAGGAAGCGGCGGTCGCCTTCGCTGAGCTGGTGAGGCGGCTCAAAGCCCGGCACCGGGATGCAGAGATCGATTCTGAGATCTTTGTGACCTCTCCGGGAGCTGAGATCGACGCTCGACATCCGCTCGTCGCTGCCATCGATCGGGGGCACCGGCAGGTTTTCGGTGCCGCTCCTGAGCGCGACACGGTTCGGTGGTGTTCGGACGCGTCGGTGCTCACCAGGTTCGGGATCGAAACGGTCAACTACGGGGCGTCGAGCGGTTTGCCGAGCCCCGACGGCGAGAACCTGGAGGTGGAGGCTCTGGTTCGCACGGCTCAGGTGTACGCGCTTGCGGCGGCACAGATCTGCGAGGTGCAAGTCCCATGAAGCTCATCATGTTCACCGATCCGACCGGGGTGACTCACCCTGGCGTCGTCCGCGATGACCAGGCAGTCGTGATCGACGGGGTCTCTTCGATCCGCGAGCTCTTCGATCGGGGCGAAGCTGGCATGGAGGCGGCCTGCCATGCCAGCGGGCAGGCGTTCGCCCTGTCCGAGGTCCGGCTACGAGCGCCCATAATCCCGAGGAAGCTCATCCACACTTCGGGCAACTTTCGCGAGCACGAAGAGGAGTCGAAGAACGTCGCCTGGTCCCACGAGATCGCCCCGTGGATCATCTTCTTCCAGAACGTCGATGCCATCATCGGGCCCGACGACGCCATCGTCTATCCCGAGCATCTCACCAAAGAGCTCGATCACGAGCTCGAGCTCGCCGTCGTGATGGCCAAGTCAGGCGGCAACCTGTCGGTGGATGAGGCCAAGAGCTACATCGGGGGGTTCCTGATCTTCAACGACATCACGGCGCGGGACATCCAACGACGCGAGATGCGTTCCGGGGTGTTCTCCTTCTGCAAGTCGATCGAGACCTTCTGCCCACTTGGCCCCTGGGTCGTGACACCCGACGAGGTAGGCGACCCGCACACGCTCGACATGCAGCTACGGGTGAACGGCGAGCTTCGCCAGAAATCGCATTCGAGCCGGATGGCCGTCACCCTTCCCGAGCTCATCGCCCATCACTCGCCGATCCACTACAGCGCCGGAGATGTGCTCACGACGGGGACCGTGTCGGGAGTGGCGGGGTTCAAGTCGGATGCCAAGCAGTGGTATCTCAAGCCCGGCGACATCGTCGAGTGCGAGATCGAGCGGGTGGGAATCATGCGCAACCCAGTCATATCGTGGGAAGAGGCGCACGGCGCGCCGGCCCCATCGTTTCGAGAGTGGTGAGCCAAATGCCCTGGAGCGTCGACGCGACGAAGCTTGATCGAGTGCGGGAGATGATGGCGGCCGAGGATCTGGACGCCATCGTGGCAAGGACGCCGGACAACATCTTGTACCTGACCAACTACTGGTGCATGAAAGGCTACGACGCCGTCGTCTTTCCCCGCGAAGGCGATCCCACGCTCATCGCTCTCGAGCCACAGATGGCCGACGCCGAACGGGTGTCATGGACCCCTGACATCCGTCCCTTCGCCGGATACGCCTCGAGCGACCCGAGACCGCCACAGGACCGGGCGCGAGATCTGTGCCTGGCAGTGCTCGCGCAGCGGGATCTCGGGCGGCGAGTCGGGTTGGAGCTTACCCAGGGTGTTCAGGCGGCAGACCGGATGGTGGGCGAACCGACCGTGTTCTCCGAGCCGTTCTTCGACGCCTTCCGGTCGAGCTGCGGCGAGGTGGTCGACGCGTCTCGCCTGCTCGCCAGAGCGAGGATGGTGAAGACCGACCAGGAGATCGAGCGGATGCGCCTCGCACAGGAGCTGGCGACGCTCGGCCTCGAGCACGTGGGTGAGCGCCTGGTACCGGGGATGCGGTGCTCCGAGGTCGGGGCGCTGTTCGAGGGCTTCGTCCACGCCACCGGAATCGGCTACAAGGGTCAGGTCGAGATGGCACGGGCGTTCACCCTCGTCTGGTCGGGGCCGGGCATCCGGACGTTCACGGCTACCGGCGACCGGCCGGTCTACGAGCACGAGCCCACTTTGCTCGAGATCTGGGTCTGCGCTGACGGGTACTGGACGGACCTCACGAAGAACTTCTGCCCGGGATCGCTCGCCCCCCGCTATGACCGCCTGCTCGAGATGCTGCTCGGGGTGTACCACGAGGCGGTGGAGTTCGCCCGCGCCGGCGCCTCGCTCGCCGATCTCGACCTCTTGATCCGCGAGGGGCTGGGACGAGGTGGCTACCCTGGTCAACCGTCGCACCCGGTCTCCCACGGTGTGGGTGCGCGAGCGCACGAGCCTCCCTTCGCGCACCAGGCTGACGCCTTCACGATGTCGGAGGGCATGGTGCTGGCGATCGAGCCAGGGGCTTACTGGCCGGAGGGTGGCGGGCTGCGGCTGGAGGACGACTTCCTCATCACAAAGGACGGTGCCGAGCGGCTCGGCACCTTCCGCGACGACTTCAGGGTCGTATGACGTGATCGACCCGACCGACCTGTTCACGGGAGAAGTCAACCGGGAAGCCCTCGGTGAGCTCTGGGGCAAGCCCGCTGTCCCGGTCGGCTTTTACGACACCACGCTTCGCGACGGCGAGCAGGCCGTCGGCGTGGTCCTCGGGCCCGATGACAAGGTGGCGATCGCCCGGGCGCTCGATGACTTTGGGGTTGACCGCATCGAGGCCGGCTTCCCCCAGGTGTCAGCTGAGGACGCCGAGGCGATGCGTGCCATCGTCTCGGCGTCTCTCTCCGCCGAGATCTGGGGCTTTGCACGCGCGCTGGCGGCTGATGTGGACGCCGTCTGCGAAGTCGGCGTGCAGTCGACGGTGATCGAGTCCCCGGTGAGCGACCTCAAGCTCGCCGCCTATGGGCTGAATCGGGACACCCTCGTCGAGCGGGTCGTGGGAGCGGTCTCCCATGCAGTGGCGAACGGGCTCAGAGTGTGCTTCTTCGCGGTGGACTCCACCCGCGCCGATCCGGGCTTCTTGCAGGTCGTCCTCTCTCGGGCGGTCGAGGCCGGCGCAAAGGAGATCGCCATAGTGGACACGATCGGGGTGGCCAACCCCGAAGCGGCAGCCCTGATGGTCAGTCGGGCCCGCGGCTGGCTTGGTTCGGCCGTGCCCCTCCATTGGCATGGACACGACGACTTCGGCCTCGCGACGGCAGCAGCCATCGCCGCGGTACGTGCTGGAGCCACCTGGGTGCAAGGCACCATCAACGGCATGGGCGAGCGCGCCGGGAACGCCAGCCTGGCCGGGGTGGCGATGGCCTTGGAGGCACTCTACGGGGTGCCCAACAATCTGAGGCTTGAGCAGCTGGCCCACGTATCGCGCCTCGTCCAGGACCGCTCGGGCTACGCGCTCGATCCCTGGAAGCCGCTCACTGGAGAGGCGGTGTTCACTCGGGAGAGCGGGGCAGTCGCGAGCCAGTTCCATGATCCCCCAGCCATCGAGCCCTTTGCCCCGGAGGTGGTCGGGGCCAGGCGGCGCATCGCGCTCGGCAAGAAGAGCGGCTTGGACTCGATCAAGATCAAGCTGGCAGAGCTGGGCCTTGAGGTACCCGAGGGCCGCCTCGGCGACATCTTGGCGGAGGTGAAGCGCCAGGGAGCAAGAAAGCGAGGACTTGTGACCGACGAGGAGCTCCGATCGATGATCGATCCGGCGACTGCGTGAGCGGGGGGGACAGGTAGGTGGCTATGAGGGTCTGCGTGGTGGGATGCGGTGCCGTTGGCAGCCTGTTCGCCGCCCACCTCGGCACGCGCGAGGGCGTCGAGGTGTTCGCATACGACCTGAACCGGGACCACGTGGCGGAGATCAACCGGTCGGGGCTCCGCCTCGTCGGCAAGGCCGACATCGTCGGTCGGGTGAGGGCGACAGACGACCCGGCGGCGATCCCACCGTGCGACTTCGGGATCGTCGCCACCAAGTCCTATGTAACCGAGGCGGCCATCAAAGCCACCGCGGGCTGCTTCTCCAGCGGTGCCAGCGTCTGCAGCGTGCAGAACGGCGTCGGGAACGAGGAGATCCTTGCCGCCTATGTTGGCCGTGTCATACGGGGGACCACGTTTCCCGCGGGGCATGTGGTGGCGCCCGGCGTGGTGGAGATGGACACGTCGGGCGACACCTGGATCGGCCCGTTCGAGGGCCGGCCGGCACCAATGGAGGAGGTGAGGCGGCTCGCCGACGAGGTCGACCGCGCCGGGATGACCACTATTGCGCTCGAGGACGCACGGGGCGCCCAGTGGACCAAGCTGATCTTCAACGCGGCCACCAACCCCTTGGGAGCACTCACCGGCCTGAGCCACGGTCGGATGTGCGAGGTGGAAGAGCTGAGGCGGCTGGCGAGCGCTCTCGTGGAAGAGGGCGTGGCCGTCTGCGCCGCGCTCGGCATCAACCTCGACAGCGATCCCGACGAACTGATCGACCACGCCGCCCGCGTGGCTTACGACCACCAGGCGAGCATGCTGCAGGACATCGCGGCGAGGCGGCGCACGGAGATCGATGCCATCAATGGAGGCGTCGTCGCCTTCGGGACGAAGGTAGGGGTGCCGACGCCTCTCAACGAGGCCATTGTCGCCCTCATGAGAGGCGTTGAGCGATCGTTCAGCTTGGGCGACGGTGATGGGAGATGAGCCGTGCCGACTGCTTCTGAGATCGCGCGGCGTTACGCCAGGGTGCGCCAAGCCATGGCCGAGGCAGGTGTCTCCCATCTCATCGTCGCCGGCAGCGAGTACACCGGCTTCGGTGGTGCAGTCCGTTATCTCTCGGGCTTTCGCATCGTCCACCGCTTCGCCTACGTCGTTGTCCCGGCGGAGGGCGATCCGTGTGCCGTCTATCCGAGTGAGGCGCGCTATGTGGGCGCACACGGCGAGAGCTGGATCGAAGACCGTATCTTCGCCGACCACCCCGGCGAGTGGATGCGCCGGTACCTGGAAGGCCGCAGTGCCGCTCGGGTCGGTGTCTATGGGCTGGATTACGTCATGCCCGTCCGGGACTTTCGATCCCTTGAGGCCGGCAACTTCGAGCTCGTGCCCTTCGACGAGCCATTCGACATGGCGCGGGCGGTCAAGAGCGCCGAGGAGCTCGCCGAGGTGCAGCGAACCATGGCCATCAACGAGGCGGGGTTCTGGGCAGTTCACGCCGCATATCGGCCGGGCAGGACCCAGGCGGAGCTGATGGCCGAAGCAGAGGCGGCCTTCACCCGCCAGGGCACGGGGCGCCAGACCATGGACATGGTCCTTTGGGGGAGGCACGGCGCGGCCGCGCCCGAGTTCAAGATCCCCGAGGCCAGCGACCCAATCGGAGAGGACGACCTGCTGCTGTACTCGCTCGAGGTGGCCGGTCCGAGCGGGTACTGGGTGGAGTTCACCAGGCCACTTTGCGCCGGAGCTCTCGCTCGGGACACTCTCCGCATGCTCGATGCCTACGGGGAGTACTTCGATCTGGCTCGCCAAACAATGAGAAAGGGCATGACCGCCCACGACGTGCACCGGGCGGTGTCGCGGCCGTTCCGCGACCGTGGCTTTCGCCTCGGCCACGTGACCGGACATTCGATCGGGATGACCATGATCGAGCATCCAAGAGTCGGTGACGGCGTCGAAGTGGAGCTGGAGGAGGGGATGGTCTTCTCGATGCACCCCCACGCCGTCTCCGCCGACGAGAGCTCGTGCATGTACATGCAGGACACCTGGCTGATTGGTGCCGATCGTGGCGAGCTCCTCTCGCTCGTGCCGGCCAAGGTGTTCGATGGCACGGAGCAGCGGCCTGAGTGATCGGCCCGGTCGAGTGACGGGGCCGGTGGCGCGGTGAGCGTGCCTTGCGAGGGCGTGGTGGCTGCGCGCCCGGCCGGAGCGGAGTGGGATCGAGCGTCCGCCCGGACTGCGCCGGTGCACGAGGAGCCCTCTTCAGCCATCTCGGCCTCGAGGCTTGCCATGATTGGCTCGGGACCGTGGAGAAAGGAGGCCGTCAATGCTTGACAAGGCAGACACGCGGAGCGAGAGGCCGCCCTACCGGGACATCTTCACCGAGAGCCCGCGCCGTGGCGAGCACCGCACCTTGGCGGAGAAGGCCTTCACGTCGCTGCACCACGCCATCTTGACGGGCGCCAAGAAGCCGGGAGCCAGGCTCCCGATCGACGAGATGGCGGAGTCCCTTGGCATGAGCGCTATGCCCGTGCGTGAGGCGGTTCGGCGGCTCGGGGCGATGGGGCTGGTGGAGAACGTGCCGCACAAGGGGGCCCGCGTAACCGAGCTTTCCGTCGACGATCTGGGCGAGGTGTACGAGGCGAGGCTCGTGCTCGAGCCGCTGGCGCTCTACCGGGCTGCGACCGCTTTCACTGCGGAAGACGAGGCTGAGGCACGATGGGCGCTCGATGCCATGGGTGCCAACCCCTCGGGCTCTGCCGAGCACTGGTCGGCGCACAGCGCCTTCCACCTCGGCCTCTACAGAGCCGGTGGCTCGAGCTGGCTGATGCGACTCATCCAGCCGCTGTGGGAGAGCAGCGAGCGCTACCGGCTGGCGTCACCTCCTGAGCGGGGGGCGGCCACGCGCCGCGATGAGCATGAGCACATGCTCGACGCATGCGCGGCCCACGATGCCGGCCGCGCCGCCTTCGGGCTCTACAACCACCTCGCCTCCACGGCGAACGTCACAGCCAAGGCGATGGGAGGTGATGTGCTCTTTGCCCTCCTCGAGGGCGGCGAGTGGGTCTCCCCGGTGCGTCTGCCGGGTCCTCCGGCCCAGCACCGGGATGCCGCCAGGCGAGGACGCGGCGGGGCTCGAGCCTGAGCGCCCGGTCACCAAGGGATCTGTGATGAGATGAAGGTGTGCGTGGTGGGCGCTGGGGCAATTGGCAGCCTCTTCGCCGGACATCTTGCTCGGCAGGCGGAGGTGTGGGTGCTAACCCGCCGGGACGTCCAGGCTCGTGCGCTCCGCCTCGAGGGGCTGCGCGTGTCGGGAAAGGCGAATTTCACCGCCAGCGTCCAGGCGACGGCCGATCCTCGGGAGCTTCCCTCCTTTGATCTCGCCATCGTGTGCACCAAGGCGACAGATCTTGACGGCGCAATGGTGCGGCTCTCGGGCCTGGCACCTGAAGCGGCCGTCATGACTACACAGAACGGCTTGGGTGCCGAGGAGATAGTCCGCCGCCACGGCCCTTGGGCGGTGATCTCGGCCGTGACGTTCATGAGTGGCACCAGGCACTCAGACGACCACGTCGAGTACGAGCTCGACGCCCCGACGTGGCTCGGCCCGGGAACATGCGCTCCCCCTGCGGCGACGATTGCCGAGGTTGCCGCGCTCATCGCTGCTTGCGGGTTGCGCGTCGTGGCGATGGACGACGTGCGACCGGCGCAATGGTCGAAGCTCGTCTTCAACGCCACGGTCAACGCGGTGTCAGCGCTGACCGAGCTGCCCCATGATCGCCGCTTCCGGGAGGAAGCTGAGCTGTGGGACCTGGGGCATCTCGTCCACCGGCTCATGGAGGAGGGCACGCAGGTGGCGAGCGCCGCCGGTGTGCCGCTGCTCGAGGATCCCTGGGAGATGAACCTACATGCGGTGCGGCGGGGCGAGACAGACGCCGGCGCCTACCGGCACCTCCCGTCGATGCTCGAGGATGTGCTCGCCGGGAGGCCGACGGAGATCGACTTCATCACCGGGCAGCTGGTGCAGGCAGGTCGTCGTCATGGGGTGGAGACGCCGCTGCACCTCGCGCTATACCAGCTGGTCAAGGCGAAGGAGTCCGGCTACCTCGGCGGTCGCCCTTACCACGATAGCGTTGTTGACAGTTGATCAAACATGGGACTAGGGTATCCGTTCGACACGAAGCGGGACCTGCGCTTCGTAGAGAGCGGCACCGGTTGGACGCCCGCTCGGTCGGGCGGGACGCAGACGCGAAGGGGAGGTACTAAGGGATGCTCCTGAAATCGGTCGAGTATGTCCGTCCGGGAAGCGTCGACGAGGCGCTTCACCTCCTCCGCTCGAATGCCGGGGCAGCGCCGCTCGCTGGAGGTCAGAGCTTGAGCAACATCCTCAAGCACAGGGTCGCCTCGGTAGACGTGCTGGTCGACATCAGCTCCCTGGATGAGCTGCGGGAGATCCAACGCCGCCCGGACGGCTCGATCGAGGTGGGGGCGTGCGTCACCTACGACGAGCTTGATCGCTCTCTTGGCGTGCGCGCCGGCCATGAGATCATCGCCCGGGTTGCTTCGCACATCGAGGACAGCCAGATTCGCAACCGGGGCACGATCGGCGGCAACTGCTGCCTCAGCGATCCGACGAACAACCTCCCACCGCTTCTGATCGCGCTCGATGCCACGATGCACGTGCGCTCGGCGGGCGGGTCGCGCCGCGTCCCGGTGGAGGAGTTCTTCAAAGGCTACTTCCTCACCGCCCTCGAGCCAGGCGAGCTGCTCACGAGCGTGGAGATCCCCGCGCTGCCAGCGGGAGCGCGGGCGGGCTATGCCTCGCTGAACGTGGCGGCAGACTCCAAAGCCATCGTTCGCTCGGCCGCTCGGGTCAAGGTGAACGAGGTGATCGAGGAGGCCCGGGTGGTGCTGGCACGGGTCGCCCCTGTGCCTATCCGCCACCGGGGGATGGAGGAGGCGCTCGTGGGAGCAGCGCCCACGGCGGAATCCGTGCGAGCTGCTGCGGACACCATCGGCGAAGACCTGGAGCCGGTCGCTGACAGTCATGGGAGCAGTGAGTACCGGCGACAGATGGCGCGGGTCGTCGCTCGACGGGCGGTCCTTGAGGCAATCGGACAGGGAGGTGGGATGTGACCGAGCCATCGACGACGCACGCGATCGAGGTGACGATAAACGGCAAGATCTATCACCGAGAAGTGGAGGCCCGTCAGCTTCTCGTTCACTTCATCCGGGACACGCTGGATCTGACCGGTACCCATATCGGTTGCGACACCGGCAGCTGCGGAGCGTGCTCGGTGATCCTCAACGGGAAGCTGGTGAAGAGCTGCATGCTGCTCGCGCCACAGGCCGACGGTGCAGTCATCGACACGGTCGAGGGGCTGGCGGCAGACGGCGAGCTCGCCCCGTTGCAGGAGAGCTTCGCCGCCCATCACGGCCTGCAGTGCGGATACTGCACGCCGGGCATGCTGATGAGCGCCACATACCTCCTGCGTGAGAACCCCACGCCGACTGCCGAAGAGGTCCGCCGGGGTATCAAGGGCAACCTGTGTCGATGCACCGGCTACGTCAACATCGTCCGTTCGATCCTGGCCGTCGCAGAGGCCAACCGGGCGCGACTGACCGGAACGAGCGCGGAGGGAGGACAGCAATGACCGCTACAGCGACCTCCACGGCCGGAACCCGCGAGCGGACTGCGCCGTGGTCGGGTCAGAGCGTTGCCCGGAAAGAGGACGGCCGGCTGGTCCAGGGCCAGGGGTCGTTCATCGACGACCTCGGGATGCATGGCCAGGGCTACGCGTGGTTCGTGCGCTCACCCCACGCCCATGCCCGCATCGTCTCGGTCGATCCGTCTCGGGCGCTCGCCGCCGAGGGCGTGTACGCCGTGCTCACGGGTGAAGAGGCGAAGCAGATGTGCGAGGTGCCCTTCTTCCAGATCGCTCCAGGTGCCGGGGCGCGGATCGAGGAGTGGCCGCTCGCGGTCGACAAGGTCCGCTACCAGGGCGACGCGGTCGCGGTGGTGCTGGCCGATACCCGGGACGCAGCCCGGGACGCAGCCGAGCTCGTCGACGTGGACTACGAGCCTCTGGCGGTCGTGGTGGACGGTGTCGCTGCAGCCGACCCGGGCGCGGTCGTGTTGCACGAAGAGGCCGGAACCAACGTCGCCTGGCACGGTACTTACGACTACGGGGACATCGACTGGGCACTGGAGAGCGCCGACCACGTCGTCAGGATCGACCGGCTGCACTTCCACCGGTTCTCCTCGACACCGCTCGAGTGCAACGGCGCGACCGTCAACTGGGACCGCGGATCTGGCATGGTCGAGGTGAAGTCCAACCTGCAGATGCCAATGTTCGCCGCCATGGTGATCGGCCCGACCCTCGGCGTTCCCATCAACAAGTTCTCGTTCTCCTCGCGCGACATCGGCGGTGCCTTCGGGAACAAGATCGCCTTCTATCCCCAGATCGCCGCTTTGGCCCTCCTCTCGAGGAAGGCCGGCCGCCCGGCCAAGTGGACCGAGTACCGCACCGAGCACATGATGACGTCCACTCACGGCAACGAGCGGACGTTCCTCGACATCGAGGTGCCGGTGATGGGCGACGGCTCGATCCTCGGTGTGAAGGTCCGCGCGTACGACGACGTCGGCGCCTACCTGCACTACGAGCCGCTGGGCGCTGTCATCTGGTCCCAGGTCGTACCGGGCTGCTACAAGATGAAGCACGTGAGGGTGGACTTTACGACCACGTTGACCAACAAGTGCCCCGTATCGCCCAACCGGGGCTACTCCCGCATGCAGCACCTGTGGATGCTCGAGCGGATCATCGACATCGTTGCTCACGAGCTCGGTTTCGACCCGGTGGAGCTGCGCAAGAGGAACTACGTCCAACCCGAGGACTACCCCTACGAGACCCCCAACGGCTGCGTCTACGACTCGGGCGATCTGCCTCGATCGCTCGACATCGCCCTCGGGCTCGCCCAGGTTGACTTCTGGCGCCGCCGGAAGCAGGAGCTCGGGACTGGCAAGGGCAAGAGGGTCGGGATCGGGATCGGCAGCACGCTCGACTCGGGGACCAACAACTTCGGGCAGGCCCGCATCATCAATCCTGACCTGCCCTTCTCTGGAAACGGCGAGGCAGCCCTGGCCAAGCTCGACCTCTACGGCGAGGTGAACATCAACCTGGGGACGACCCCACAGGGTCAGAGCCACGAGACGACGTCAGCCCAGGTTGCCGCAGACATCCTCAACATGTCTCCGGAGGACGTCACGGTCACGGTCGGCTTCGACCAGGCGCACAACTCCTTCGTCGGCTTTTCGGGCACCTATGCCAGCCAGTTCGCGGTCACCGGGCTCGGCGCGGTGATGGGTGCCACGGAGAAGCTTCGGGACCAGATCTTGGAAGTCGGGTCCTTCGCGCTCGAGGCGCCCAAGGAGGAGCTCGAGTTGAGCAGTGGCACATGCATGGTGAGGGGCGATCCCAGCCGATCGATCCCCTTCATCGGCATTGCCAACCTCGTGTACACGAACAACGCCGTGCTCCCGCCGGAGCTGAGGAGCACGGTCGACTTGAACTGCCGCTACGTTTACGTTCCGCCGTTTGCCGTCCCTGACGCGGAGCACAAGACCGGCAATCTGACCCTCACCTACGCCAGTCAGATCCACGTGTGCGTGGTGGAGGTGGACGAGGAGACGGGAGCGACTGAGATCGTCTCCTACGCGGCCGTCGACGACTGCGGCAACCGGGTCAATCCGCGGATCGTAGAGGGCCAGGTGCACGGCGCTGCGGCCCTCGGCATCGGTGCCGCCCTCTATGAGACGTTCGACTACGACGAGGAGGGCCAGCTCGAGCAGCCGTCGTTCTACGAGTACCACGCCGGTACGGCGCTCGACATCCCGGATATACAGTCCGGTTACCTCGAGTCCCCGAGCCCGTTCACTCCGAACGGCGCCAAGGGCATGGGCGAGGGCGGTGGGGCTCCCCTGCACGCGGTCTGCGCCGCGATCCAAGACGTGCTCGGCAAGGACGACGCCGTTGTCTCCGACAGCCATAACTCCTCAGAGCGGGTCTACGAGCTGTTGCACAGCGCCGACCACCATCGTGCGCGCGGCGTGACGGTCGTCTCCCGCCCGAGCGCTGACGCGTGACTGGCTGAGCAGCGACGGGCTGAGCTCATGATCCTTCACAACGAGTTCACCGTCGCGAGCGATCTCGAGACGGTCTGGGCCCAGATTCTCGACGTCGAGGGCGTCGCCGACTGCGTCCCCGGAGCGAGCATCGAGGAGGTCGAGCCGCCCAACGTCTACAAAGGCGCGATCCGGGTCCGCATCGGACCCATGACCGTCGACTACAAGGGGCAGGCCACGCTGACAGACGTCGATGACGAGGCTCATTCGGCAACGATCCTCTTGAAGGCTCGGGAGGAAAAGGGGCAGGGCTCGGCGGTCGCCACGGTGAAGAACCGGCTGGAGGACGCCGGTGGCGGGACGACACGGGTGGTGGCGGACACCGATCTCAAGATCACCGGCCCGCAGGCTCAGTTCGGAAAGGGTGTCTTGGAGGACGTCGGGAGCCGGGTGCTCGAAGAGTTCTCGAAACGCCTCGAGGAGCGGATCGTGGCCGAGGCCCGTGGAGGCGATCCGGAAGGCACCGCCCTCAACGGAGGCAAAGGTGCCAAACGGCTAGGTCGAGCTGACGAGGAGGAGGCCGAGGTGCTCGACCTCGGTCGGGTGATGGCCCAGTCGATGCTCGAACGGACGGGCGCGGTTGCCGCCGTCGTGGCAGCGCTGGCCGTCGTCGTCGCAGCTGCCTTGCTGTGCAGGGCCCGGAGGCGGTCGGGAGCCTCTCGTCGGTGACGGCGAGCAAGTGGTGGAGGCCAAAGAGACAACGAGGTGTCACCGAAGCCAGCGAGGAGGGCATGTGACTTCATTCACCCATGTGGAGCTGACCATCAAGGACGCGGTCGCGACCATCCAGCTCAACCGTCCTGAAAAGAAGAACGCCCTCAATCCGGAGATGCACCAGAACATCCACGACGCGCTCACCGAGATCGAGCACGACAGGGGCGTGAAGGTGATCGTCGTCACCGGAACGGGCGACGCCTTCTGCGGCGGCATGGACTTGGAGAAGTGCTTCCTCGAGCCCTTCGACGAGCCCGAGGCGTTCGATGCCTCCAACCAGCTGGCGGTATCCTGGTCCAGACGGCTGAAGAAGTTCCCGGCGGCCACGGTGGCGAAGGTCAACGGCTGGTGCTTCGGCCACGGCTTCCAGCTGGCTGGCCTGTGTGACATCGTCGTCACCGCAGAGGAAGCCGTCTTCGGCATGTCGGAGATCAACTTCGGGATCTTCCCCGGTGGTGGCACGATGTGGGTCGCCGCCCACAACATGGGCCGCAAACAGGCGCTCTACTACGCCCTCACCGGCGAGTCCTTCACTGGGCTGCAGGCCGTCTCCCTCGGTATGGCGACCCGGGCGGTGCCAAAGGCTGAGCTCGACGCCGAGGTTGACGCCATCGTTGCCTCGTTGGCAGGAAAGAACGTCCACGCGCTACGCACTACCAAGCACGTCTACGAGTCGGCTGTCGAGCTCGACTTCCCGAAGTCGATCGACGTCGAGCTCGCCAAGCTCTACGAGCTTTCCTACCTGACAGAGAACGAATGGATCCGAAAGGCGCTCGAGCAGTTCAAGCGGCGGGCATATCGCCCCGGCCTGCAGAGCTACACCATCGACGAGGAGCGCTGATGGACTTCCAGCTCGACGAGGACCAGATGCTCCTGCGAGAGCTGGCGTCGGACGTGGCGGGCAGGACCGGTGACGAGTACTGGCAGGAGATCGACGAGCACGACCGTTTCCCGAAGGAGTTCTGGGATTCCCTCGTGAAGCACGATCTGCTCGGCATCGCGGTGCCTGAGGAGTACGGGGGTAGTGGTAGGAGCCTGCTCGACATGGCGGTCGCTGTCGAAGCCCTGTCCGAGGGTGGCGCAGGAATGGAAGGTGGGTCGCTGTTCGTGAGCGGTCCGGTGTTCGGCGGATGCCTGCTCACCCGGCACGGCTCTAAGGCGCAACAGGAGGCGCTCCTTCCCGGCCTCGTCTCCGGCGACCTGTGGGCAGGGGCGTTCACCGAGCCGGATGCCGGGTCGAACATCACGATGACCCGGACACAGGCCAGGCGCAGTGGCGACTCCTACCTGATAAGTGGTCAGAAGGTCTTCATCTCTCAGATGCTGAACGCCCGGCGGATCGTCGTCATGGCGCGTACCAGCCCCTACGACGCTGCGCACCGGACCCGGGGGATCTCGCTCCTGCTCGGCGACCTTCCGAGCCCGGCGGTGGAGGCACGGCCCTTCCGGAAGATGGGGAACCACTTCATGGATACGAGCGCGGTGTACTTCACCGAGTATGAGGTACCTGCCGACGGCCTTATCGGAGACGAGGGAAACGCATGGTCGCCGCTCTATGACGTCCTGAACCCTGAGCGCATCATCCTGGCTGCGACGGCCGTCGGCACAGGCAATCTTGCTATCAAGAAAGCAGTTGCCTATGCCCGGGAGCGCCAGGTTTGGGGTCGCCCGATCGGAGCCCACCAGGGCATCCAGTTTCCGCTGGCACAGTCCCGCATCGAGCTCTCGGCTGCTCGCCTCGCGGTGTACGAGGCCGCCTGGCTGTACGACATGGGGCGCGACTGCGGTGTGCAGGCGGCGATGGCGAAGTACGCGGCAGCACACGCCTCGCTGGCGGCGGCGGACGCCGCCATCCAGACATTGGGGGGTGCCGGCTACATCTCGGAGTCCGGGATCGAGCGCCACTGGCGGAACCTGCGCCTCAATCGAATCGGCCCGGTGACGGACGAGATGACCCTCAACTATGTGGCCCAGCACGACCTCGGCCTTCCCCGATCGTACTGAGGCGGTCGAGCCGACGATGGGCGAGCAGCTGCTCACGGAGGGCAGGGAGCCGGGCACGGCACAGCCGGGCACGGCACAGCCGGGCACGGCACAAGAGCCGGTCGCTGCATTCCAGATCCACGAGTTTGGAGGCCCGCCCAAGGAGGCGCTGGTGCTCCTGCCCGAGGTGGGCTCCGCGGATGTGCTGGTCAAGATGACGGCCACCGTCGTCAGCCATCACGATCTCATGCTCGCGGCGGGTGTCTTTCCTCCACAGCCGTCGCTGCCCTACGTACCCGGTCTGGAGGGTGCAGGTCACGTGGTGCAGGCCGGAGCCGACATCGATGCCGGTGACTTTCCTCCCGAGTGCGTGGTACGCGTCTACGGAGGCGGCCTCGGAGCGACACGTCCGGGCACGTGGAGCGAGTACGTCGTCGTCCCGGCTCGCAGCGTCACTCGTGTGCCGGAAGGGCTGGATCCGCTGCTGGCGGCGGCGTGCGGCTCAGTGGCGGCCACCGCCTGGGCAGCGGTCTTCCAGGTCGGTGGGCTACAGGCAGGCGAGCGCCTAGGGGTGACCGGCGCCACTGGCGCGGTAGGCTCGCTCGCGCTGCAGCTGGGCGCTGAGAACGGTGCCCGCTCGCGGGTGGGGTGGGTGCGGACGGCGGCGCGCTCCAGCCGAGTACCCGCGGGAGTCGAGGTGCTGGAGGCTGGGGACGCGCCGACCGAGCCGGTGGACCTCCTCGTCGACACTGTCGGCGGTCCCCTCTTCGAGTCGCACCTCGAGGCGGTGCGTCCAGGTGGACGAGCCGTGCTCGTGGGATATACGGCAGGCGAGCGGGTCTGCATCCTGCTCCCTGACCTTCTCGTTCACGACGTGACGCTGCAGCCGCTCAACATGATGCGCCGCCGCGTCCCGAAAGAGGTGGAGGCGAGCCTGCTCGCTGGTTTCGCCGAGGGACGATTGCAGGTGGCCATAGAGCGTTTCGACCGCGGCGGCATGTTCGCGGCGATCGAGCGCTTGCGGGCCGGAGAGGCGTCCGGACGCTTGGTGCTCGAATGGTGAGCGCACCCAGCAATCGCGCGGTGGCGATCGCCCGGGTTCGTCGGGAGGTTAGGCCCATTTGCCCATCGCGACAAGGAGGTAGGCACGCGTGAGCGACGACTCTGGCAGCGCGGTGCTGGTCGAGAGATCGGCCACAGGTGTCGTGTCCCTCGTCCTGAGACATCCGCCTGTGAACGCCATGACACCGGAGCTGATCGAGGAGCTTCTCCAGACTGTCGACGAGCTGGCGAGCGAGGCCACGGCGCGCGCGGTCCTGCTGCGGGGAGAAGGCGGCAAGTTCTGTGCCGGTGCGGACATCGAGGTCATGAGCGACCACTCCCGGCCGACGTACCGGCTCATGCGCCGCCAAGTCGATGTCGAGGACGCGCTCGAACGCCTGGAGATACCTGTTGTATGCGCTATTGAGCGGTTTGCTCTTGGCGGCGGCGCGGAGATGGCATTGGCCTGCGACGTACGGGTCATCGGTCACGGGGCGCGCTTCGGTTTCCCAGAGGCAGCGCTCGGGTTGTTCCCCGGCGCCGGCGGCTCTCAGCGGCTCACCCGGCTGGTCGGCATCTCCAGAGCGTTCTGGCTGATGGCGACCGGAGCACGGCTGTCAGCCGACGATGCCCTGGCCTACGGCCTCGTGAACGAGGTGGTCGAGGACGGCGCCGTCCTCGACCGGGCGACTGCCATAGCCGAGCAGCTGGCCGCCGGCCCTACCCGGGCGATCGGGCTGATCAAGCGACTGGTTTACGAGAGCTGGGGTCGCGATCTTGCTACCGGGCTCGCTCACGAGGAAGCGGCGGTGTTCGAGTTGCTCGAGACCGACGATCTGAAAGAGGGGTTCGCTGCGTTCCGGGAGAAGCGCCAACCCCGCTTCCTTGGAAGGTGAGCGGGAGCCGTGAGCCACGGAGCAGCACTGCAGGCGGCACAGGATGCCGGGCTGGCGTGGACGCTCGAGCACGCTGCCCGAGGTTCGTCCTGGTGGCGAGAGCATTTCGCGCAGGCGGGCGTCGACGTCGCCACGCTGGCAGGTGCCGGCGAACTGGCCCGCCTGCCGTTCACCACCAAACAGGACCTGCGGGACGCCTACCCGCTCGGCTGGCTGTGTGTTCCCGAGGCCGATGTGCGGCGGATCCATGGGTCGTCGGGAACGACTGGCAAGCGGACGGTTTGCGCCTACAGCGCGCAGGACCTCGATGACTGGGCCGAGGCCTTTGCCCGGTGCTTCCGCTACGCCGGCGTCGTCCCAGACGATCGGGTGCAGGTCATGGTCGGGTACGGGCTGTGGACGGCCGGCATCGGCTTCCAATCAGGCGTCGAGCGCCTCGGGGCCATGGCTGTGCCGACCGGACCGGGCAACGTCGACTTCCAGCTGGAGGTGATGGAGGACCTGGCCTCGACCGTAATCTGCTCGACCTCGTCGTTCGCCCTCATGCTGGCGGAGGCGGTCGCCGAGCGGGGCATGCGGAACGCCTTGCACCTGAAGACGGCCATTATCGGATCGGAGCGATGGAGCGACGGCGTGCGGGCGCGCATCGAAGCTGCCCTCGGTGTCGAGTCGTTCGACATCTACGGGCTCACCGAGCTCTACGGACCGGGGATGGGCATCGACTGCCACCGCCACGAGGGGATCCACGTGTGGTCCGATCTCTACATCGTCGAGATCATCGACCCGGACACTTTGGAGGGGCTGCCTCCAGGCGCCGAAGGTGAGATCGTGCTCACCACGCTACGCAAAGAGGCGATGCCGCTCATCCGCTACCGGACGAGGGACCGCTCGTGGCTCTACCCGGAGCCGTGTGGTTGCGGCAGCCCCTATCCGCGGATCGGTCGTCTCCTCGGGCGGACCGACGACATGGTGAAGGTGCGCGGCGTGGCCGTGTTCCCTGCCCAGGTCGACTCGGTGCTCTCGACGTTCGACGCGGCGGGGCCGGAGTACCAGATCCACGTCTCGAGGGTCGCCTCCCGTGACCGCCTGGCAGTAAGAGTCGAGGCCGTAGAGAGCCCCGAGCTGGTCCAGAGCTTGAGCGAGAGGTTGCACCACGCGCTCGGGGTCCATGCCGCGGTGGAGATCGTCCCCCCCGGCTCCCTGCCAAGGTCGACGGGCAAGACCCTCCGGGTGTTCGATCACCGATTGGAGGAGGGTGGTGAGCGCGGATGATCGGGGGTCGTGTGCACCAGCCAGTTGGGGAGAGGTCCGTTGGCACCCCGGAGACCGACGTCGCCTCGGCGGGGCCGGCGGCAGCGGGGCCGGCGGCAGCGGGGCCGGCGGCAGCGGGGCCGGCGGCGGACCAGCTGGTCGAGATCGCCGATGCGGACAGCGCCCAGGACCGGGCGCAGCCATGACTGGCCCGTTGACACCGACTGCCGGCGCTCCAGCCGTTGACGTCGATCCTGACAGCGCGCCGATCAACCTGGTCCAGGCGGTGAACGCCGCACTGTCCGCCGAACTGGAGGCCGACCCGACGGTCGTCCTGCTCGGGGAGGACATCGGTCGCACCGGCGGCGTGTTCCGTGCCACTGCCGGCCTGCAGGCTCGTTTCGGGACCGAACGAGTCATCGACACCCCGGCGAGTGAGGCCGGGTATGTCGGGGTGTCGGTCGGCATGTGCCTGGCAGGGTTGCGGCCGGTGGTGGAGCTGCAGTTCGACTCGTTCTCCTACCCGGCGTTCGAGCAGATCGCCTGTCACCTTTCCCGCTATCGCTGGAGAACCTCCGGGGCTTCGGAGACCGCGGCTGTCGTCCGCATCCCCTACGGCGGTGGTACCCACGCCCCCGAGCTGCACAGCGACTCCCCAGAGGCTCTCTTTTGCCACTTGCCCGGTCTGGTGGTGGTGACGCCGTCCTCGCCGGCAGACGCTTACTCCATGCTGCGCTGGGCGATCCGCCATCCCGACCCGGTGATCTTCATGGAGCCGAAGCGCCTCTACCGTTCCGCTACCGGCACCCTTTCAAAGGAGCCAGAACCGCCGGGGCTGCTGCGAGCCCGCGTCGTACGTCCCGGATCGGATGTCACCATCGTGAGCTACGGCCCGACCATCGTCACCTGCCTCGAGGCTGCCGAGCTGCTGGCCGGCCGAGGCGGCTCGGCAGAAGTGATCGACCTGCGATCACTCTGGCCGCTCGATGAGCAGAGCGTCTTGGAGTCCGTGCAGCGCACCCGTCGCTGCCTGGTCGTGCACGAGGCAGCACGCTCGTGTGGGGTTGGCGCCGAAGTTGCAGCGATCGTGGGCGAGCGGGCCTTCTTCGATCTGGACGCGCCGGTCGGGCGTATTGCCGGCCTTGACGTGCCTTTCCCCTTGTTCATGCTCGAAGACGCCTACCTGCCAACTCCGGATCGGATCGCCGAGGCCGCTCGGGGGATGCTCGCATGACCAGTCGCTTCGAGCTCCGGCTTCCCGACCTCGGTGAGGGGATCACCGAGGGGATCGTCGGTCAGTGGCTCGCCGAGCCTGGCTCGTCGGTGGAGGAGGACCAGCCTCTGGTCGAGGTGGAGACCGACAAGGCAGTCGTCGAGATCCCCTCCCCGGTCGCCGGCCGCCTCGCCGGGGTGCTCGCTGCCCCGGGGGCGGTCGTGCCGGTCGGCTCGGTGCTGGCGGTGATCGAGATGGTGGCCGCGACGCTAGGCGCGAATGGAGGCTCGAGCGGCGATCTGCTCGTCGCAGGCGGCCGAGAGGACGGCCCGGAGCTGCCCGACCGAGGGAATGAGGGCGCCGCGACGGCGCAGCCCCCCGGGGAGACCTCAGGGATCGCCGCCACGCCAGGAGCGCGCCGGCGGGCGAGAGAACTTGGTGTTGACTTGGCGCGGGTCGCAATGGGAAACGCAGTCGTTCGTGAGGAGCAGGTGGTGGCGTATGCACAGGCGAACCCGCCTGCTCCTGCGACAGAGGATCAGCGCCTCGAAGCGGCTCGTGGGAGCAGCTCGGTAGAGGAAGCTTCGGCAATCCCGGCAGGACGCCGGGTGATCGCTTCTCGTCTGACCAAGGCTGCCGCGATCCCGACGGTGACCAATGTCGACCAGGTCGACTTCGAGGCTGTGCTGCAAGCCGGTGTCTCACCGCTGGCGGCAGTCTCGTTCGTGGTGGCGAGGGCGCTGCACGAGCATCCCCGCCTCAACTTGGCGACGGCAGGGGAGGGGAGCTCGCAGCAGCCGGTGCATCTCGGGATCGCGACCCAAGGTCCGGCCGGGCTCGTCGTGCCGGTGGTGCGCCACGCCGACCGGGCGTCGCTTGCCGAGCTCGGAGCGGCGATCACCGATGTGACCTCCCGAGCTAGGGACGGTGCCATCCGCCCCGAGGAGCTCAGCGGTTCGACGTTCACCATCACAAGCGCCGGCCGCCTGTCGGGCCTGTGGTCAACTCCGCTGCTCAACCTGCCGGAGCTTGCCATCTTGGGGCTCTACCGGATCGAGCAGCGAGCCGTTGTTCTCGAGGGGATGATCGTGGCGCGCCGGGTGGCCAACCTCTCGATCACGTTTGACCACCGTGCTCTCGACGGACTTGATGCAGCACGGTTCCTGGCGACGGTGAAGGAGCAGCTCGAGGGCTGGGCTGCTCCTGAGCGCAGCGAACCGGCTCTCGGGGAGCCAGGGGGCTGGGCTGCTCCTGAGCGCAGCGAACGGGCTCTCGGGGAGCCAGGGGACGATGGGTGAGTTCGTCGTCTTCCTCTTCGCCGGGCTCACGGTCGGAGCGATCAACGCCCTGACCGGCCTCGGCCTGCTCATCATCTACAACGTGACCGGCGTCATCAATTTCGCCCAGGGGGACTTCGTGATGCTCGGCGCCATGGGGACCATCCTGTTCGCCGGGCCGAACGGCGGCCCCCATCGCCTGCCGCTCGCCGTAGCCGTCATCGTGACCGTGGCGGGGGTCGCTGCGATCGGCGGGCTCGTGGAGCGAGCGGTGATCCACCCGCGGCGCGGGAAAGGGCCGATCCTGCTGCTCATGATCACCGTAGGGCTCTCCCTTGTGATCGAGGGAGTGGTGCTCATCGTCACCTCCTCGCAGACCTACGGGCTGCGCAACTTCTCAGCGGGCGGGCCGCTGACCGTCTTCGGCGGCGAGGTCTCGCGGCAGTCGCTCTGGGTCTACGGGGTGACGGCACTCGTGCTGATCGCGCTCTATCTCTTCTTCTCTCATACGCGCTCGGGCAAGGCCTTCCGAGCCTGCGAGATCAATCCTCTGGCCGCCCGCCTGGTAGGCATTCGGCCATCGCGCTATTGGACCTACGCGTTTGCCCTGGCCGCCGGGGTTTCGGCGCTCGCCGGCGCTGCTATCGCCCCGGTTACGACCGCCACCTACAACATGGGACTGCCGCTGGCCCTCGACGGCTTCGTGGCCTGGGTGCTCGGCGGGCTGGTGTCGCCGGTCGGCGTCGTGCTCGGAGGCATCGGCCTCGGCGTTGCTCAGGGCATGCTCGATGGCTACCTGCCGACGGCACTCCTGCCCTATAGCGGGGCGTTCCCCTTCCTCGTGATGGTAGTTGTCCTGGTCGCCAGGCCGGGAGGACTGGTCCAACTGCTTCCGAACCGGAGGGTGTGACGGTGACCAGGTCGCTCGGCGCGCCGGAGGGGACGGCTCGTGACGGCTCGGGGCGCTCCCCGCTGAAGAAGGTGCTCGTGCGAGGAGCCGACGTTCTACGAGGCCACCGTGATGGCCTTGCACCTGCAGCCGGCATGGTGGTGCTCGGCATAGGGGTTCTCACCATGCCGGCGTGGCTACCGGCGACCGGATTCCTCACCCTCACCGATGGCGTGCTCGCTGGGATCTACACGCTGCTCGGCATCGGCATGGTTCTGCTCCTCGGGTACACCGGCCAGCTTGCACTCACGGTCAATGCCAGCTACGGGATCGGGGCCTATGCAACCGCCATCCTCACGGTCGACGACAGGATCGACCCGTGGCTGGCGATGCTCGTCGGAATCGTCGTGAACATCGTCGTGGCTCTGGCTCTGGCGTTCCCGCTCTTTCGGTTGCAGGGACACTTCCTAGCTGTGGCGACCCTCGGGGTCGCGTTGATGGGCTATACCGTGTTCGAGGCTGCACCAGTCACCGGCGGTTCAAACGGCATCAACGGGATCCCGACCCTTTCGATAGGCTCGTTCCACTTCGTCTCGGATATGGCGTGGACCTACCTGGTATGGGTCATCGCGCTTGCTGCATTGCTGGCATGCAGAAACCTGGTCACGAGCCACTTCGGCCGGGCCATGCTGGCGGTGAGCGGCAGCGAGGCTGCAGCGGAGTCCTCGGGAGCCCGGCCGTTTTGGATAAAGACCCTGGTGTTCGTCGTCGCTGCCGCATTGAGCAGCGTGGCCGGCAGCCTCTACGCCAGCTATGCCGGGTTCGTCTCGTCGTCCTCTTTCGACCTCACGCTCACGCTCACCCTGCTCGTCATGGTCGTGGTGGGAGGCCTGCGGTCGCTCTGGGCGCTCCCGTTCGGGGTGCTCGGCATCCTGGCGCTGAGCGCGGCGCTCCAGACATACGGCCCTTCGGTCATCCCGGCGACTGGGAGCGACATCCCCATCGTCGGCTATGGCGTGATCTTGATCCTCTTTCTGCTCGTCGTGCCCGGCGGCCTCGCCAGCGCGGGGCGATGGTGTGCCGGGCAGGCAGGGCGTCTGGTCGCCCGAGTCGCCGCGACCCCTGCGACGCAGCCGGCTGGCGGGCTTTACGGGACGGCTTCTTCGGAGAGCCGGCCATGACACCGGTGTTCGAGGCGATCGACCTCAACAAGTCCTTCGGCGGTGTCGCCGCTCTGCAGGCAGCCTCCATCTCGGTCGAGCACCACCGCATCCATGCGCTGATAGGACCGAATGGCGCCGGAAAGACCACCTTCTTCAACTGCGTTTCGGGCCATCAGCAACCCGAGTCGGGGAAGGTGCTGATGAACGGGGTCGACGTGACGGGAGCCCCCCCGTACCGGATGGCCGAGCTCGGGATGGCGCGGACCTTCCAGAACGTCGAGCTCTTCCCAGCCATGAATGTCCTGGACAACGTGCTCGTGGGAGATCACCTCGAGATATCGGAGGGACCTGTCGCGGCCATGCTGCGGCTTCCGCGCCACCGGCGGAGCGAGCGGAGAGCTCGGTCGCGCGCCCTCGCTGCCCTCGAACGAACCGGCACCGCCCAGCTGGCCCATCGCTTGGCCGGGGAGCTGCCCTACGGGAGTCAGCGACTGGTCGAGATTGCGCGTGCCCTCGTCGGCGGACCGTCCGTGCTGCTCCTCGACGAGCCGGCCGCCGGGCTGACGGCGGGAGAGGCGGACATCTTGAGGGAGCTGCTCGTCGCCATCGCCGCCGAGGGCAGCGCCGTGCTTCTCGTGGAGCACGACATGCGCACGGTCATGGCACTGGCTGAGGAGATCACCGTGCTCGATGCCGGCCGCGTGATCGCGGTCGGGCCACCGGGCCAGATTCAGGCCAACCCGGTTGTGATTGCCGCCTACCTCGGGGTGGGAGCAGAGGAGAGCGGAGAGGTCGCCGGGTCATGACGCTGCTCGACGTCTCCGAGCTTGCTGTCTCCTACGGTCCGGTGCGAGCCGTACAAGGGGTGTCGCTGTCGGTGGAGCGAGGGGAGGCGGTCGCCATCCTCGGTGCGAACGGGGCCGGCAAGACGAGCTTGCTCTTCGCCATTGTCGGTGTTCTCAGGCCGGTGGGGGGCACGGTCCGGATCCAGGGAACCGACATGACGCGCACTGGGCCAGAGGCCAAGCTCCGCCGGGGTCTCTGCCTCGTGCCGGAGCGGCGACAGGTTTTCGGCGCCTTGTGCGTGGAGGACAATCTCCGGCTCGGTGCTTATGCTCGCCGAGCACCTCGCGGAGTCGTCAACGCCGAGCTCGAGAACGTCTACCAGCTCTTTCCCTCGCTTGCCGCACGGAGGAGCCAGGCAGCGGGAACTCTCTCGGGCGGGGAGCAGCAGATGCTCGCGCTCGGTCGGGGGCTGATGGGAAAGCCGAAGCTGCTGATGATCGACGAGCCATCCCTCGGCTTGGCGCCCGCCATGGTGGGCGCGGTCTCCACTGCCCTCGCCCGGCTCTCGGCATCGGGGATCTCGCTTCTTGTGGTGGAGCAGAACGCCCGCATGGCCCTCCAGCTGGCCAGCCGTGTCACCATTCTCGAGCGGGGCCGCGAGGTGATGAGCGGCTCCGCTGACGACGTGCGGGACTCAGATCAGCTGAGGCAGGCATACCTCGGCGTGTAGTGGGAGGGAGAGGCGCAACCTGTGAAGGGAGGAAGTGGACGATGCATCGTGGATCGCGCGCCAGCTGAGGCTGGCGTCGTCCAAAGAGCTTGCAAGCACGAGGGAGAGGTCATGGGAGCGAGAAGCTGGGGGAGAGGGCAAGGTCCGGTTACGGCAAGGAGGAGGACGATGATGGGGAGCTCGAGTGGTACATATCCATGGAGGGAACGAGCGCCAGCAGTGAGGGAGCAGGACGGGAAGCACCAGAGAGGACGACGGGCGCAC
>JAKATT010000011.1:26961-35749 GCA_021818615.1 Actinomycetes bacterium
AAGCTGGCGCCCCAGTTCGGCGTCACGATCGAACCGGTCCAGACCATGCAAGACAGTGCGACTGACGTGACACCTCAGCTGGCGCGCCTCAAGGCGCAGGGTGCTAACGCGCTGATGATCTACACAGCCGGAGCGCCCACCGTCGTGGCCCAGCAGAACGCCGCCCAGCTGAGCTTGACCGAGCCGGTGTTCCAGAGCAACGGAGCCGCCTTGCCGCAGTTCCTGCAGGCGGCTGGTACCTCGGCCAACGGCATCTACCTGCCGGGTGGGAACCTCCAGGTGGCAAGCGAGCTTCCGGCGAGCAACCCGCAGAAGGCGAACATCGACGCGTTCCTCGCCATGTACGGCTCGGCGAACCGGTTCGCGGGGGACATGTACGACGCAACGACACTTCTCCTGCGAGCGATCAAGGCGGTCGGCGCCAGCTCGACGCAGATCGACAGCTACCTGAACAACCAGGTGAAGAACTACGCCGGCGTGACAGGCGTCATGAGCTTCAGTTCGACGATCCACGCTGGGATCCTGCCGAGCTCACTGTCCATATTGAAGGTGGAGAACGGGACCTTCCACCTCGCCCAGTCAGGCTCGAGCATCCTCGCCAGCCTGAGCAGCAGCTGCCCGGCCTGCCTGAAGGGCCTTCCCAAGTAGCCGGGGCATCCTTTGCCGGCCGGCATCGATCGCCGACCCGGAGCGTCGTCTCCGGGTCGGCACGTCGCCGGGCCCGGACGGGTCTTCGGAAGCCTTCGAGCTCCCCTGCTCGGAGAGAAGGGAGATGGGCGGTGAGGAAGCGCCGGCCCGTTGTGCGGCGCCATCTGCCGGGGTGGGCTGGGCCGACGCTTCAACTAGCTGCATGGTGAGCCCGATCGGCAAAGCGCCAAAGGTGGGCCTCATCATCCCTTCTCCGCGAGCGCCGGTGTCGGCCGAGGCAGCCGCCCTGTATCCGGAGGTCGCCGTGTGCACGGCCGAGCTCGGGCTGTCGTCGATGACCATCCGAGGCTACGAGGAGGCGATGGAGCGTCTCGTCCCCGTCGCGAGGCGGCTTGCCGGCGAGGGCGTGGACGGCATCTCGGTGATGGGTACGTCGCTGACATTCTTCCGCGGAGAGGCTTACAACTCGACGATCGAGCGCGAGGTGAGCCGGGCGAGCGGTCTTCCGACGACGACGATGAGCACGGCGATCGTGCGGGGGCTTCGAGCGCTCGACGTCTCCAGGGTCATCGCGGTCACGGCATACACCGAGGAGGTCGACCGGCGGCTTGGCATCTTCCTCGAGGAGTCCGGCTTTCGCGTCGTGTCGGTGACCGGGCTGGGGCTCACCTCGCTGGACGCTCCCGGCGCAGTCGGGTCGCCTGCGCTGTTGCGGCTCGTCCTCGATGCCTGCCTGGCTGCTCGGGGCGACATGGATGGTGTCTTGATCTCCTGCGGCGGGCTCCGTGCTCTCGAGGTCGTTCAGCCGATTGAAGAAGCCCTCGACCTCCCAGTCGTCTCGAGCGATCTCGCCGGCCTGTGGGATGTTGTGGGCCTGATCGGTGCAAGCCACCCGGTGGAAGGCTACGGGCGGCTGCTCGCAGGGTGGTGGCAGGCTGGTGCGGCCACGGGGTGCGGACCGGCTCCGCCCGGGGCCGGCGGGCGAGAGGCGTAGACGACTGGCCGCTAGGAAGGGGATCGAGCTCAGCCCTCGCTCGGCCAGCAGGTAAGGCGAGGCCGAGTCACCCGCTTCGCCCTACCATGTCCGCCTGCACGCCACGATCCGGGCATCGAGCGAGGGGAGAAGGAGGGGGGAATTGGCACCGACCCAGCCGAAGCCCATGATCCTCAACCTGTACGGTGCGTGGGGCCGGCGGCTCGGAGGCTGGCTCCCGATCGCGACGCTGGTGGAGCTCCTCGGGGATCTTGGCATCGACGAGCAGGCGGCGAGGTCCGCGGTGTCCCGGATGAAGGGCCGGGGTTATCTCCTCCCCGAGCGAAGGGACGGCCGTGGCGGTTACGTTCTCACCGATCAGGCCAGGACGGTCCTCGACGAGGGGGACCGGCGTCTTTTCGCCCGGCGCGAGCTCCCGAGCCTCGATGAGGGCTGGGTCATGGTGGTCTTCTCGGTTCCCGAGACCGAGCGCCAAGATCGCCATGTCCTGCGGTCGCGCCTCGTCTGGCAAGGCTTCGGCAATGTCGCGCCCGGCGTCTGGATCGCCCCGTGGCGGTTGCACGAGGACGCGCGGAGGCTCCTTGCCCGCCACGGGCTTTCGGGATATGTCGACTTGTTCCACGGCCGTCACGAAGGGTTCAGGCCGAGCGCCGAGCGAGTTGCCGCCTGGTGGGACCTCGACCGGCTCGGCCGCGGCTACACAGACTTCGTCGAGGACCGGTCGAGGGTGCTCGACAGGTGGGTTTCGGGTTTTTCCAGCGACGACCGGGAGGCTTTTGCCGACTATCTCGGCACGGTGGCTGCATGGCAGCGTTTCCCCTATCTCGACCCGGGGCTGCCCGTAGAGCTCCTACCCGCGGACTGGCAGGGCCAGCGAGCCTCGGAGCTCTTCTTCGCGCTCACCGATCTGCTCGACGGTCCTGGCGAGCGGCACGTCGCGGCAGCCCTCCACCGGCGGTCGAGCGATCGCCCCCGCTCCCGGAGAAGCAGGCGAGGTGGCGCGTCGAGACCGGCGTCGAGGTGACCCTCGCTCGGAGGACATCCTGCGCAGGATGTGCGGGATCTGTTGGCTGTGCAGGCGGACGCTTCGTCGTGCCTGAGCGGATACCGGTGGCGCAACATATGTCGCATAGTGTGACGATCGTCAGATTGGCTTGACAACGGGAGGGTGGCGTGGCACCGTCGTGTTGTCAGGTGCGCGTTGGACCAGACCTCAACGGGGCCGCTGAGGTCGGGTCGGACAGGTGGGATGGGAGGGCAATGCCAGCGAGCCAAGTGGACGAGTTCCAGGTGATCGGCAAGCGCGTCGCCAAGCTTGACGCTCCGGCGAAGGTGACCGGCCGCACCGTCTATGCCGATGACCTGTCCATGGCCGGCCTGTTGGAGGGGGCGATCCTTCGCAGCCCCCATGCCCACGCCCGCATTCGCTCGATCGACGTGTCGGCCGCCGAGCAGCTTCCCGGAGTCCGGGCGGTGATCTACGCAGGGAATGTCACCCAGCGCCCCTTCGGCTACTCGCACGACAACCTGCCCCTGAAGAGAGACAAGGTTCGTTTCATCGGCGACGAGGTCGCTGCTGTCGCGGCCATCGACGAGGAGACGGCCAAGGCGGCTCTCTCGATGATCAAGGTTGACTACGAGGTGTTGCCGGCGGTCTTCGATCCCTTCGAAGCCCTCGAGGAGACAGCGCCGGTTATCCACGACGAACGCCCCGACATCGTCGGCAACCTTTCGATGCGATGGGATTACGACGCCGGTGACGTCGACGAAGCGGCCACCCGGGCGGCGGTCGTGGTGGAGGGCGACTACTCGTCCCCGCAGGCGGCGCCGGTTCCGATCGAGACCCACGTCATCGTGGCTTCGTTCGATCCCGACGGCCACCTGACGGTGTGGAGCCCGGTCCATATGGTGTTCATGTACCGCAAGGAGCTCGCCGACTGCCTGGGGCTCGACTGGAGGCACATCACAGTGATCCAGCCGAGCGTGGGCGGGAGCTTCGGAGGCAAGATCGACATCGACTCCCACGACTTCATCACGGTGCTCCTCGCTCGCCACTCGGGACGTCCCGTGCGCCTGGCGCTCTCGCGCGAGGAGGAGTTCACCGGCACCCGGACTCGCCAGCCGATCCACTTCCACCTCAGGACCGGGGCCGACGCCGAGGGCAACCTCCTCTTCCGGGATGCAGAGGTGGTGTCGGACAATGGCGCTTACAACGCTTGGGGTTCCCACGCCATGCTCGTGGCAATGAACACGGTCACCTCGATGTACCGGGTGCCGAACAGCCGCGTCAGGTGCTCGGTCGCCTACACGAACAAGAACTATGGCGGATCAGTCCGGGGTTTCGGCAACCCACAGGCCACCTTCGCCGTTGAGCAGCAGATGGAGGAGCTGGCCGACGCGCTCGGCATGGACCCGATGGACCTTCGCCTGCGGAACGCCAACCAGTCCGGTGACGTCACCCCTCAGGGACTGGAGATCACGTCGTGCGGCTTGAGCGACTGCCTGCGGATCGTCCGCGAGCAGTCCGGCTGGGACCAACGCCGAGGCACCATGCGTGGACGCCATCGGGGCCTCGGGGCGGCAGCATTCATCCATGTCGGCGGAGGAGCTCGCATCTATGCCTCTGACGGCTGCGGCGCGGTGGTCAAGGTGGATGACTCCGGCGAGGTGACTCTCATCACCGGTGCCTCGGAGCTTGGCCAGGGCTCCGAGACGGTCCTCGCCATGATCGTGGCCGAGGAGATGGGTATCCCGATCGATTCAGTTCGTGTCGTGAATTCGAACACCGACGTCAAGCCGTGGGACGTCGGTGTTCATGCCAGCAGGACGACCTTTGTCGCCGGCAACGCCGCCCGCATGGCGGCGGCGGCAGCGCGGGACAAGCTGCTCGAGACGGCGTCGGAGCTGCTCGAGACACCCGCCGGTGAGCTCCGCGTCCGCGACGGCGTGGTCGAAGTCGCCGCAGATCCCAGCCGGCGGATCGAGCTCGGTCGTGTCGCCCGTCGGCGCCTGCTGCGCGAGGGAGGCGGCGTCGTCATGGCGACGGCCTTCTACGACCCACCCACCCACAACCAGGACAAGGACTACCGGGGCAACATCTCGGCCGCCTACGGCTTTGGCGCTCACGTGGCGGAGGTGGAGGTGGACCCGGGCACGGGCATGGTGCGCTTGATCAACCTGTGGACGGCGCACGACGTCGGTCGGGCCATCAACCCCATGTCGTGTGAGGGGCAGATCGAAGGCGGCGCCGCCATGGGCATCGGGCTTGCACTCTCCGAGGAGCTGGTGATCTTCGACGGGGAGATCGTGGCTCCCAATCTGCACGACTACGGCATGCCGACCGCTGTCGACGTCCCCCGCACCGTCGTCAACCTGGTGGAGACCGTTGACCCCCTCGGCCCCTTCGGCGCGAAAGGCGTCGGTGAGGCGGCGCTGATCCCGGTGCCCGCCGCCGTGGCCAATGCCGTCGCCGACGCCACAGGCGTCCGTCCGCGGGAGTACCCGATGCGGCCCTGGAAGGTGAAGGCATGGATCGACGCCGGCGAGTCGTCGCATGCGTCGCGGCGCGCCGCCGAGCCGGCGGACAAAGGTGGTGGCGACAATGGCTGAGGTGTTCGCCGCGGGCTCCATCGAGGAGGTGGTGGCGTTCCTGGCGGGCCACCGTGGCGTGTCCCTGCCGATCGCCGGGGGCACCGACGTGATGGTCGACAAGCGCAACGGCCGCGTTCACCCCGAATGGCTCGTGGACCTGACGTCGCTCGAGGCTCTGGCCGGCATCGAATTCCGAGAGGGCGGGAAAGTGGTCCGCATCGGGTCCATGACCCGTATCCGCTCCTTGGAGCTCGATCCCGTGCTGGGGCGGCGGGCCGCTGCTCTCGTCGAGGCGGCGCGGCTGCTCGGGTCCGTGCAGATCCGCACGATGGCAACGGTGGGTGGCAACTTGTGCCACGGCACCCCCTCGGCTGAGATGCCGCCCCCCCTTCTTGTCCACGATGCCGATTGTGAGGTCGCTGGGCCGTCCGGACGCCGGGTGATGCCTCTTGTCGACTTGTTCGCTGGTCCAGGGCGCACGGTGCTCGAGCCAGACGAGCTGCTGGTCGCCTTGGAGCTGAGACTTCCTGACTCAGGAGTCGGCTCGTGCTACCTGCGCCAGACCGTGAGGTGGTCTATGGACCTGGCCGGCGTCGGGGTCGCCGCCGCCGTCGAGGTGGACGGCAGCACGGTCACGAAAGCGCGGGTCGCCCTCGGTGCCGTCGCTCCGGTTCCCTTGTTGGTGGCGGAGGCTGCGAACGCGCTGGTGGGCACCGAGCTCGATGCCGGGGCCGCGGCAGAGGCAGGCCGCCGCGCTGCGGCAGCCTGTTCGCCCATCACCGACGCCCGAGGCACGGAGAGCTATCGGCGCCAGGTGGTGGCTGTCTTGGTTGAGCGTGCGGCGCGCATCGCCTGGCTGCGCGCAACTGGGAGCTGGCCGGCCGGCGTCCCCGCGCCGGCCAACGGAGTGCTGCCAAGTGAGGTCCGATGAGAATTGAGATCGTCGTCAACGGAGATCGCTACGTCAAAGAGGTGATGGCTGACCTCAGCTTGCTCGACTTCCTTCGTGAGGTGCTCGGCCTGACCGGGACGAAGTGGGGCTGTCTCACCGGGGATTGCGGAGCGTGCACGGTCCTGGTCGACGGCGAGCCCGTCGTGTCCTGCCTTCAGCTGCTGCGCCAGGTGGAAGGCCGCGACGTGACCACGATCGAAGGTGTGGAGCACTCTGGAGAGCTCGACGAGGTGCAGGCGGCATTTGTCGCGAACGGGGGGGCGCAGTGCGGCTTTTGCACGCCTGGGATGATCATGTCGACCGAGGCGCTGCTCAGGGCCAACCGCTCGCCGAGCGAGTCTCAGATCCGCGAAGCGCTCTCCGGGAATCTTTGCCGCTGCACTGGGTACAGCAAGATCATCGACGCTGTGCTGCAGGCGGCCGCTGAGCGCGCATAAGGGCTCCCCGGCCACGTCGGGCGTGGCGACTGGTCGCTTCGCCTTGACGGCAGCCCGGCTGCAATGCAACCGCTGGTGGCGTCGTGGTCGGCGTCAGCCGAGACAGCGGATCGGGCGGGGCAGCGTCACCCGTATGGTCCGGGCCATGGTCTTGAAGCACGCCGTCGACTCGGCCGAACGGCGCTCGAGGTAGGCCGTTCAGTGCCGGCAGGTTGCCGGCGCCGGCTGAGTGCTAGTGCCGGCCCCTCAAGGCTTTACGAGCGGCATCAGCGAGTGCACCTGCTGGCTGTCGGAGGCGTACCCGAGGTAGCTCAGGTGGAAGATGTCCTCGACGGTGCGAAGCAGCGAGTAGTGGTTCGACGGCGTCGCGAAGGTCGCGTGCTTGTGCATAGCGCCTGAGATGACGATCATCGGCACCTGGCCCCCTCCATAGAGCGTGCCGCCCGTGAGGTCCCCTCCTGAAGCGTCGGTCGTGTTCACCGGCGGGTTGGCAATGATCGGGCTGTCGCAGCAGCCGGCGATGCTCTCGGGCCCATATGGTGAGACGTTCGAGTAGCCGCCCTCGTCCCAGACGATGAAGATCACCGAGTTGCTGGTCCAGGACTTGGAGCGCATGATCGCCGGCACCCAGTGGGCGAGAAAGGCGTTGCCGTCCTTGTAGTTCTGGGCGGACGGCCCCGTGCCGGAGGACGGGTATGGGCAGGCGGGACCCACCATGCCGTGCATGTCGTTGCAGATGTCCGGGGTGATCCAGGAGAACTCTGGCACCGTGTTGTGGGCAAGGTCGCTCGTGAGCTCGGTGAGCGGTACGACCTTGTCGGCGAGGGCGGGGTGGTTGTAGACGTCGGGGTACATGAGGAACGGGTCGTGCTTCAACAGGTAAAGGGCGTTGTCGGAGCTGTGCGGGGTAGCCGTGTAGTCGGCCGAGTCGCCGAGGAAGCCAGGGTGGGGGAGGCCCTCCATGTAGGCCTTCCACGAGACGTGGGCCGCCTGCAGCTGGTCGACGATGTTCTCGTGGTCGAGGAGGGTCTTCTGGGTCACGTCGTCGCTGTTCGAGCCCCAAGTCGAGCCGGAGGTGGCCGCGAGGTAGTTGGGGAGGCTCGTGTGCGTCACGCCGTAGTAGTGAGTCGCCAGGCCATAGGTTGCCGCCAGGTGCTGGATATAGGCCGTGTTGGCGTTGCTCGGGCTCAGCACCTCTTTGAAGCCGGCGTTCTCCATCATGACGATGAAGACATGGGTCTTCGGTTGGGCCGGGGGCCGGGCGGCGACGGAAGCGCTCGCCCACGGTGCAAGCGCCAGGGCGACTGCCGCTCCTGCTGCGGCGAGCACGGCGGCGATCTTGATCCTCATAGCTGCCTGCCTCTCGGTCTGGGGTGCCCGCGGCGGACACCTCCCCGCTGCCGTACCCGTTCTCAGGCCACGGCGTCGCCAAGGATGCTACGGGTCATCCGAGGGCGCATCAAGGGCCTCGGGCGCTGCCGCGCGCTCGTGCCCAGGGTCCACGCTTAGCATGGCCGAGCGGCGGGCCCGAGCCGTTATCGCTCGAGGTGCCCGAGCCGCCACGCCGAGAGGAGCTTCCATGGACCAGCTGGCTGCCCATCAAAGAGCCCAGGATGCCTTCGCGGCGGCGTTGGTGGCCACGGGCGAGGACTCCCTCGATGCTCCGACTCCTTGTTCGGAGTGGACGGTGCGCGACGTCGCTTGTCACGTCATCTGCGGCAATTTCAACATAGCGGGCGCCAGCTCTGAAGAGGTGGGTGACCTTGCCGGGCTCGTGGAGGCCCACGCCGAGTCCGCCAGGGTCGCCCAGGCTGTCTTCGCCGCCCCCGACGGGTTGAGCCGCAGCTTCGAGATGCCCTTCGGGAGCGTGCCGGGGGTCGTCGTGATCGGGATGCGGACGACGGACGTGCTGACCCACACCTGGGACATCGCCCGGGCGACCGACCAGCAGACCGACGTCGAGGCGGAGCTCGCCGAGGAGATGCTCGAGTTCTCCCGCCAGCGCATCAGCCCGCAGTTCCGGGGACCCGGCCGACCGTTCGGCGAGGAGCAGCCCTGCGACCCCGCCCGTCCTGCGGCAGACCGACTGGCTGCCTTCCTCGGGCGCTTGGTCGGCGGAGCCACGTCGTAGCCGTTGGTTCTGTCGGGAGCTGCTCGTCCTGACGG
>JAKATT010000218.1 GCA_021818615.1 Actinomycetes bacterium
GTGGCTCAGGTCATCAGGTGCAGCTCACCCAGACGCGGCTGATGTGAGAGTGGGAGGGAAGGGCAGGCAGCGAGAAAGCCCCGATGTAGGTGAACTTGCTCGAGGCGGTGGCGAGAGTGAAGGTCTGAGCCGGCTTGAGCGTGTAGTAGTAGGGCTTCGGGATCTTCACGCTCGGACGCGCCTTTACCTGGCATACGGCATTCTTCTGGGCGCTTGTCGTGTCGTTCTTCGCTCGGTAGGCGACGAGGAGAGTCGAGGCGCCCGTTTGGCGCCACGCCATCACATAGCCGGAGACGGGCGACTTCGTCGATGCCGACGCTGAGGCCACCCATGGCAGCCCGACGGCGGCAGCAACGGCTACCGCAGCGATCCCGGCAATGGCAGACAGGCTGGACTTGTTGCTCATGATGATCCTTTCTCACGCGGGTTGACCGAAGTCCTTCTGAGGCACGCCGCTCAACAGATCATCGGCACCGAGCCGGAGCCGACCGGCAGTGAACATTAGCTCGAAGGCGCGCCTTGTGAGCGGACCCGCGAAAGGGCGACCACAGGCCGGGCCAGGCGGGGTGTGTGGTACGCCATGAGGGCCGCGCGGATCGGCGCAACCGAGCGCGTCGGCATGGTGAGCAGGCCTTCGAGGGCAGCCATCCTTCGCAGAAGGGTGAAGGGGAACCACACGACAAGCCAGCCGAGCCTGCGACCGAAGCCGAAGCGGACGGCCAGTCCGGCGACGATGAGCAACGTCGGCACCGCGGCAACGAGATAGAAGACGAGGACCCTGGGCGCCACTGAACGGGTGGCTGGATCCAGCAGCGAGAGCTCGAGGCCCGTGACGAAGACGAACGGCCGGAACACGGCCGTGACCCGGACGGCTGCGGACCTTATGTAGAAGAACCACGTCCGCGGCGACCCGCCTCCTGCGAGCAGCGGGGAGTGGCGGGCAAGGATGTGCACACCGGCCCGGTTCCAGCGCACCCGCTGCTCCCGGAACTCGCGCAAGGTCCTCGGAACGTCCTCGTAGGTGCGGATGCGGGTGTCGACGATCACCTGGTAGCCGAGGCGGCCGAGCAGCATCGTCAGATCAGAGTCCTCACCGTTCATTCCCGAGACAAAACCACCGACGTGGCGCGCCGGATCGCCTCGAAAGGCGGTGAACGTGCCCGGGATGCAGTTGACCGCATCCACCCTCTGCAGCGCTACCCGGGCGAAGGCGAAGCCGAGGAGGCACTCGAAGAGACGGCCGAAGGCGTAGAGCGAGCGCGCACGGGGATCGGGAAGAGCAAGGGCGCCCACCATTCCAACGCTCGGGTTGGCGAACCATCCCGGCAGGTGGCAGAACGCGTCCTTTGCCACGACCACATCGGCATCGACCCGGACCACGATGTCGCTCTCGGCAAGAGAGAGCGCCTTGTTCAACGCCGCCGCCTTGCCGCCGTGGGTGGCCACCACGAGGCGGCCCTCCGCGGCCCGAAAGCTCGCCATCGCCCTCGCTGCCACCTCCCTCGTGGCGTCGTGCGAACCGTCGTCGACGACGATGACGGTGACCACTCCCCCGTATGAGACCGCAGCGGCATCGATGGCTTCAAGGGTCCGGGTGATCGTGGACTCCTCGTTGAAAGCCGGCGTGATGGTGGTGAGAGGCGGGCGGTCATGGCATGTGGCTCCCGGGCGGGCAGGACGGGTCGAGAGGAGGAGGAAGGCGAACAGCACTTCGAACAGAAGGGGGAAGCCCATGAAAGCGACGAGGAAGGCCGTCGGGTGGGTGAGGCCGACGAGGGTGTCGACGAGGTCCACCAGGCTCACGACGACCACGACTGCGACGAGCGCTCCAACGGCGAGCAGCACGGTCTCGGACCAATGGTGGCCGCGACGGTCGGCGACGGCCGTCGGACCCGGCAGCCTGAACGTGGTCGAGATCAGCCGCAGCATGACGATGACCGCCACCACGAGGATCGCGAGCGATCCGACGATCGAGGACGCCTGTGTAGTGAGCCGGAGAGTGCTCGCCACCACGCAACCGGCGGCGTCGACGCAGAACACGATGATGGCGAAGAGCACTGCATGGCCGAGCACCACGAGCCTCCTCATAGCCGAAGCGCGGATCACCACCGCGAAGACGGTGATGTTCGCCATCACGATCAGGCGCAGATCGACGCTGATCCGACTGGCGTACGCGTCGATTGCCAAAGCGCGGTGATCGACGAGCGCGGCGAGCTGAGCGACTGCGTGCTGGTAAAGACCGCCATGGCGCAACCCGGCGAGAACGCAGATCAAGAGCGACGACACCACGTAGAAGACGCCGACCCGTACGAGGCCGACCGAACGAGGCTTGGGGATGAGCACCGTAGCCCTCCCGTCGCCGGCATCGTCGAGCTGGCGACGGCGAAGCGGCGCCGCGCAGACGGCCAGCGCGGCTACCAGCATGCCGGCCACAGAGAGGAGGTAGACGGCCGCTGTCACCGTCGCTTCGCGCCTCTCAGCCGAGCTTGGCCACGCCGCTCATGCCGGGCAGCACGCCTGCCGGTGCTGGCGAGCGAAGGAGCAGCACGACCTCGTATTGGATCGTCCCGCCGGACTCGAGCGGTTCCGGCAGGATCTGGGCGACACTGCATGGCTCGATCTGGCCGCTCATGTCCTGGAAGCTGAAGGTGGCGGGGGAACCGATCCTGACAGTGCCGATGGCGGACTCCGGCACTTGGGCCAGCACCTCCCATCGCCGCCCCCGCACGAGCGTCACCACAGGCGTAGCTGCCGGGGCGGCTGCCCCGGAGGCGCCGGACTGTGGGAAGAGCCTGAACACATTGGCAGTTGGGATCGCCGGATCGGAGAGCACGGAGGAGCGGATGCCGTCGGGGCCGACGATCTGGCCGCCGGCTCCGGCAATGCGCAGCACCCTTCCGGCGATCGGAGCACGAAGGTACAGATTGGCGACAGTCGCCTCCTCCATCGCGAGGTGGACCTTTGCCTCGGCGAGCTGAGCGCGGGCCTGCTGCAGCGACCACGGATCCCGCGCAGCGCCACGAGGCGGGGACCCGGCCGCGAGCGCCGCCGCCAGGGCTGCCGTCTTTGTCGCGATCGCCGCCTGCAGCGCAAGCTCCCGTGACGAGGCGCGCCCCGCCAGGATGGCGGCCTCGACCTTGTCGGACGCGAGCTTCTCCTTTGCGCGGGCGACATCTAGGCGAAGCGAGGCGCAATGGACCAGGTGGCCCGGAGGACCGCCGCACGACAGTGCATACAGGCTCCCGCTGCTCGCGAGCACGGATGCGTCAGCGCTCACAGCGGCCGCAAGGAGCTCCTGTTCCGAGAGGGACGCGGCCCGAAGGCCGGCGAGCTCGGACTGGTCCGAAGACAGCTGCGCTTGCCAGCTGGCGATCAGGCGTGGGGACGGTGGCCGCAACTCTGCGAGCAAATGCCCGAGGTGGGCCTGCGCGGCTTTGACCTCCAGCCTCGCCGCGTACAGCGCTATCCTCGCCGCCGGATCGGCCTGGATCGCCAGGACCTGGCCCTTGTGGACAGCCTCGCCGTCCGCCACAAGGACCTGCTGGAGCGGACCGGTGCCGGGAAAGTTGAGCTCGGTGAGGTTGGCTGGCACGATCACCGCCGAGTAGGAGTTGGCACTCTCGGCATTCACGAGGTAGACGCTCGCAACAAGGAGGCCGACCAGCACCAGCGCAGCGACGAGAGCACCGATGACCCGCCGGGGGCTCGTCCGCAGCCCGCCGCCGTATGCGACGGTCTCGGCCCTCGAGCCTCGGTCGGGCAGAGGTGGAGGTGGCCCTTGCCGGAAGGTGCCGAGATCGGCGACGGGCTCGCTCCTCACCTCCCCGTTCGGAGCGAAGACGACGAGCTCCTCGCCCCCCTTTGACATCTCCGGCACGCTGAGCTCCCCCGAAGGCTGTTGCGCTGGCGCCACGATAGACGGCCGATCACTCCTGCCGCAGCAACGAGGTGCCTGCGACCCATCGAGATGAATCGGCCTCATGAGCCCCTGACTTGAGTGCTCGCCTCCGGCATGGGGCGCCACGCCACGCAGATGACTACGCAGATGACCGCGCCGGCTGGCGGCGGTAACCTGAAGGTCGTGCCTCCAGCATCAGGGGCGCCGCAGCTGCCACCTCCCGAGGTCATGCGCCTCTCGTGCCTGCTCGGCGGGCCGGTCACGGATCAGAGCGGCGGGCGAGCGGGCCGACTCGTGGACGTCATCGTCCGGCTGGGGCGCAACCGGCACCCACCCCTCTCCGGGCTCGTCCTCCAGCTGGGCGGCGAGGATCGCTTCGTGCACATCGAGGACGTCTCCACCCTCGACTGCGACGGGTCGACGCTTCGCATCGGCGCGGACCGTCTCGGCCCCTTCGAGAGACGCCGCGGCGAGATGCTGCTGTCGCGCGACGTGGCCGCCCGCCACCTCATCGACGTGACGCGGGCGCGCCTCGTACGGGCCAACGAGATCGAGCTCGCCCGCGTCGAAGGCCGATGGGAGGTCACCGGCGTCGACCCGAGCTCGAGGCCGGTGCTGCGCCGCATGCTGCCCCGTCGGATCCGCCGGCATGTCCACGGCGGGACGATCGTCGACTGGGCTGACATCGAGCCCTTCGTCGGTCACGTACCGACGGCCCAGCTCCGGATACCCTTCCGCAAGCTTGCCCGGTTGCATCCGGCACAGCTGGCAGACCTCGTCGAAGCGGCCTCGAGCGAGGAGGGCGAGGAGCTCATCCGCGCCGTCGGAGCCGACCGGGAGCTGGAAGCCGACGTGTTCGAGGAGCTCGAGCCCGAGCGCCAGGTCGAGCTGCTTCGTTCCCGCTCCGACGAGGAGGCAGCCAGGCTGCTCGGAGCGATGGCACCTGACGACGCTGTCGACCTGCTGGTCGAGCTCGAGCAGGCTCGGCGGCTGCCGATCCTCGAACGCATGCCCGCGCCGGCACAGGCGAGGATGCGCGACCTGATGAGCTATAACCCTGAGACTGCGGGCGGTCTCATGAACCCCGACTTTGTGGCAGTCCCCTACAAGAGCACCGTTGCCGACGCGCTGGAGACGGTGAGGGAGTCGAAGGTACCGCCAGAAGCAGCCGGCGTCGTCTTCGTGACCGACGACTCCGGCTGCCTCCGCGGCACCGTTCTGCTGGTCGACCTGCTGCGGGCGAGTCCCGGCGCCCTCGTCGTCGCCGTCGCTCGCCCGGGCCCGGTCTCGCTCCCGCCAGACGCGGACGTCCACGACGTCGTGAGGAAGATGACCGACTTCAACCTGGCGGTAGCCCCGGTCGTCGGCGCCGACGGACGGATCCTCGGTCAGATCACTGTGGACGACGTGCTCGAGCTCCTCTTGCCGAGTGGATGGCGGCGCCAGTACGGAATGACCGCGCCCGACTGACATAGCGCCGGCTGGCGGCTGGGATGCGACTGGCGAAGTCGTTACGATCCGGGTCGTCACGGTGGTGTCGCGGCCACCGGTCCGCCAGTCCGCCCCATGTCCGACGACACGCCGCCACCCAGCTCTGCTGTCCTTGACGAAGCCCACGTCGGGGACATCCAGGGTGCTCTGGGCACCATCAGCCAGAAGGATCTCGCGACCCGGCGAACCTGGCGAGCCCACCTGCTCACCCTCGCCGCAATTGTCGGTCCCGGCCTCATCGTCATGGTGGGTGACAACGACGCCGGCGGGGTCGCCACGTACTCCCAGGCCGGCCAGAACTACGGCAACACCCTGCTGTGGGTCCTGCTGCTGCTCATCCCGGTTCTCATCGTCAACCAGGAGATGGTCGTACGCCTCGGTGCAGTGACCGGCGTCGGGCACGCCCGGCTCATCAAGGAGCGCTTCGGCCGCTTCTGGGGCTGGTTCTCCATCGGCGACCTGCTGGTCCTCGACTTCCTCACGATCGTCACCGAGTTCATCGGGGTCGCTCTCGCCCTCGGCTACTTCGGCGTGTCGCCCTACGTCTCAGTGCCCGTAGCCTGCAGCGCGTTGGTCGCAATGACCGCCACCGGAAGCTTCCGCCGGTGGGAGCGCTTCATGCTGCTCTTCGTCACCGCGAACTTCCTCGTCATCCCGCTGGCGGTGTTCTCCCACCCGCGCGCGGGCCCAGTGCTTCACGGCATCATGGTCCCAGGCGTCAAGGGCGGTCTCAACTCCACCTCGGTGCTGCTCATCATCGCCATCGTCGGGACGACCGTCGCCCCGTGGCAGCTCTTCTTCCAGCAGTCGAACATCGTCGACAAGCGCATCACGCCGCGTTGGGTCAACTACGAGCGGGCCGACACGATCCTCGGCTCCCTCGTCACGGTGCTCGGAGCGGGCGCCATGATCGTCACCTGCGCGTTCGCCTTTGAGCACAGCCGCTACTCAGGCAGGTTCTCGAGTGCCGCCGGCGTGGCGAGCGGGCTCAGTCACGAGCTCGGCTCGGTAGCGGGAGCGCTCTACGCCGTAGTGCTCCTGAACGCCTCGATCATTGGCGCGGCCGCCGTTACGCTCGGCACCTCCTACGCGGTCGGCGACTTCTTCGGCGCCCGTCATTCGCTCCACCGCTCGGCAAGGGAGGCACCCGGCTTCTACGCGATCTTCGCCGGACTGGTGGCAGCCGCAGGCGGCGTCGTGCTCATCCCCCACGCGCCGCTCGGGCTTATCACCACTTCCGTTCAGGCACTCGCCGGCGTGCTGCTCCCCTCGGCGTCGGTGTTCCTGCTGCTGCTCTGCAACGACAAGGAGGTTCTCGGCCCATGGGCCAACAAGGCATGGCTGAACGGCGTCGCCGTGCTCATCATCGGGTTGCTGCTCGTCCTGTCGCTCATCCTCGTCGTGACGACGATTTTCTCGACGGTGAGCGTGGGCATGTTGCTGCTCGGCCTCGTCGCCGTGCTCGTCGTGGTGCTCGTGCTTGCCGGGGTGAGCTATCTGGCGCGATCCGATCGGCCGGCAACGGTCGATGACC
>JAKATT010000094.1 GCA_021818615.1 Actinomycetes bacterium
TCGACTCGTTCAACACCGGCGTCCAGACGGGCCACCTGCGTTCCCCGCTGCGACGCCCCGAGTCGCTCGGACTGTCTCCGGAGGACATCAGGGCACTCGGTCTGAGCGAGCGCGAGTGGGTACGCGTGAGCTCCCGGCGCGGTTCGATCACCGTTCAGGTCGAGTCGGACCCCGGACTTCGGCCAGGACTGGCGTTCATGACTCCGCACTCCCCCGATGAGGTCGACACGAACATCCTCACGCTCGACGCCTGGGACCCGAAGTCAGGAACGGCGGAGTTCAAGGCGACCGCCATCCGAGTCGAACGGCTGGCGGATGCCGACCTGGCAGCGACGGTCGAGCAAACCTCTCTCGAGGAACCAACAGACGACAAGGCGCCAGTCTGATGGACCTGAAGGTGAACGAAGCACCGCCGAGCACTCTCGAGCGCGCCGCGGTGGACGCCGTCCTCGGAGCACCGACCTCGGGCTGGTCCGGTGGCGACCGCGGCCCGCTCGACGGCCATGTCGCCTTCGCCGGCAGCAGGCGAGCCGGCAGGCGACGGAACCTGCTGCTCCCTGTTCTCCGCGCCGTCCAGGACCGGGCGGGCTGGGTGAGCCCGCAGGCGCTCGGTTACATCTGCACGTGCCTCGACATCCCTCCAGCGGAGGCATATGGCGTCGCGAGCGCGTACGCGCTCATCTCGCTCGAGCAGAGACCGAGCATCGTCGTCCACGTCTGTGACGACATCGCATGCCGGGCGATGACCGGCGACCCGGGACCCGAGCTCGAGCGGCGGATCGGCCCGGAGGGAAGCGGCGGAACCGTCGAGTGGAGGAGGAGCCCGTGCCTCGGCAGCTGCGAGCACGGATCGGCTGCCTTCGTCCAGGTGGCGGGTGCCACCGGGTGGCACGCCACCGTCGCCCCTTGCTCGCCCGGCGACGTCGCCGCCATGGTGGCAGCCGGCACCAGCCTCGATCCCGAGCTCTTCGCCCCGACAGCGGCGCTCATCCCGCAGGCCCGAAATGACAGGACCGCTCTTCGCCTCCTCCGACGCGCCGGCACTGGCGAGCTGGAGTCGCTCGACTCCTACAGGGCAGCCGGCGGCTACCAGGCGTTGCGGCGCGCCCTCGAGCTCGGCCCGATCGGAGTCATCGCCGAGCTCAACGAGGCGAAGCTCCTCGGGCGAGGAGGAGCCGCCTTCCCGACAGGAGCCAAGTGGGAGGCGCTGGCGCGCAACCCGTTGCGTCCGCATTACTTCGTCGCCAACGCCGACGAGTCCGAGCCGGGCACGTTCAAGGATCGCGTGCTCCTCGAGACAGACCCCTTCGGGCTCGTCGAGGCGCTCACGATCGCTGGTCTCACGACAGGAGCTGAGCAAGGCTTCGTCTACGTGCGTGGCGAGTACCAGCTCGCCGCGCAGCGCCTCCTTCATGCCGCCGAGCAGGCGCGAACCCGCGGTCTGCTCGGCGACGACGTCATGAGCTCGGGCCTCCGTTTCGACCTCGAGGTCCGAAAGGGCGCTGGCGCCTACATCGCAGGAGAGGAGACGGCGCTCTTCAACTCGATCGAGGGCCGCCGCCCCGAGCCCCGCAACAAGCCCCCTTACCCCGTCGACCGGGGGTTGTTCGGCAAGCCGACCGGAGTGAACAACGTCGAGACGCTGTACTGCGTGCTCGAAGTCCTCACGACTGGCAGCCAGGCCTTCGCCACTACCGGCACGCCCGCATCGAGCGGCACGCGGCTGTTCTGCCTCTCCGGACGCGTCGCCGAACCGGGGCTCTACGAGGTTCCCCTCGGAACGTCCCTGCGAGCGCTGCTCAAGAGCGCAGGGGGCGTGAGAGACGGGCGACCGCTTCGGGCTGTCCTCCTCGGAGGAGCGGCGGGAAGCTTCGTCGGGCCAGGAGAGCTCGACCTCGAGCTCTCCTTCGAAGGGGTGAGGACGGCGGGCACCACACTCGGGTCGGGCGTGGTCATGGTCCTCGACGACACGGTGGACACGCTCGAAGTCCTGACGCGGATCGCCCGATTCTTCCGGGACGAGTCCTGCGGGCAATGTGTGCCGTGCCGGATCGGCACCCAGCGCCAAGAAGAGCTGCTCTCCCGCCTGGGGAGACCGACAAGCTCCAGGGCACTCGTTGAAGAGAGGGCTCTGCTCGCCGACCTTGGCTCGGTCATGAGGGATGCGTCGATCTGCGGCCTTGGCCAGACGGCGAGCAGCGCCGTCGAGTCCGCGCTTGCAAAGGGCCTCATCGCGCAGGACAAGGAGGAATCGTGACGAGCGTCGCGCCCGCAAAGCTGAAGCACAGGGTCGAGCTCACCCTGGACGGCAAGACTGTCGCCGCCGCGGAGGGTGCCACAATCCTCGACGTCTGCCGGGAGCAGGGCATCGACGTGCCGACACTCTGCTATCTCGAGACGCTTACGCCTGTCAACGTCTGTCGAGTGTGCGTAGTAGAGCTCGCCGGGTCCCGCACCCTCGTCCCGTCCTGTTCCCGCCGGGTAGAGGAAGGTATGTCGGTCGACACGCAGTCGGACCGGGTCCGCACGTCCCGGCGTCTCGTGCTCGAGCTGCTTGCCTCGTCGGTAGACCTCTCGCTCGCCGGCGGAAGCCTCTCTCGATGGATGGAGGAGTACGGCGCACACCCGGAGCGCTTCGGTCCGGCCGCTGATCCGACGACCGGCGACGAACGCGACAGGGCGCACGCCGGCCACCACGAGATCGGGAACGGGCTTGTCGCGAACACCGTCGCCCAACCAGCAAAACGTGACAACCCTCAGTACGTGAGGGACTATTCGCGCTGCATCCTCTGCTACAAGTGTGTCGAGGCTTGTGGCGAGGATGCGCAGAACACCTTCGCGATCGCGGTTGCCGGACGGGGCTTCGACGCCCGCATCTCGACTGAGTTCAACGTCGGTCTACCCGAGTCGGCCTGCGTCTACTGCGGCAACTGCATCGGAGTCTGCCCGACCGGCGCGCTGATGTTCAGCTCCGAGTTCGACCTGCGCTCGCACGGCGAGTGGGACGAGGCCCGCCAGCACGTGACTCGTACGGTGTGCCCCTATTGCGGAGTTGGCTGCAACCTCGAGCTGCACGTCCAGGACAACCGGATAGTGAAGGTGACCTCGCCACTCGACCACGACGTCACCTCCGGGCACCTATGCGTGAAAGGGCGCTTCGGCTTCGAGTTCGCCCAGGCCCGCAAGGAGCCAGAGCAAGAAAGACCGCGAGCGGCAAGGTGATAGCTCGGGGTCGCTGACGCGACCCTCGCCGGGCTCTTTGAGCTGCCCGGCGTACCTTCCGATCCACCGGACAGCCGCCAGGCCCAGATGGCAACAAGGGCTGGTCCGGCACCATTCCGCAAACCGTGGAAGTCTGTTCCACGGGCGCCGGGCAAACAGCGCTCCCGACTTCCGCCGGGGGATCGCACCCCGGTACGCCGACAGCCCGGTAGCCCGGACTGGCACAGGACGGGCCGTGCGCTGGGTCACCCGACGTCCGTGCCGCCTCGGACGGGGAGATCCTCCGCCGCCTGATCCCTCGGAGGGACGGCGACCCAGGGAGTACCCTCAGTACGCTGCCTCATGAACGTGCCCAGTAGCACCGGGCGACTGAAGAGGCCACCGCGAGGCTGTCCACCGTTCGGCGTTTGCGCGAGGAGGGAACGGGCGCTGCGAGACCAGAGCCCCGATGACCGTGCTCGACGAAGATCCGGCAACTTCCTCCGACCAGGTCCCGACCCGGGCCGCGCACCCGTCGCACCCGCCGCCCGGAACGACTCAGCGCCGCCGGTTCCACGTCAAGATCGACTACGAGCTCCTGTCGTGCGGGTTCCACGGCCACGAGCTCGTCGGGACGGGAGCCGCCGAGCTCCGTCCAAGCGATGCCTGCGTGGCGCGCGAGGCCAAAGAAGAGGGCTGGCGCTGGCACCGCTGCCTGCGGTGCGACTCCTGGGTGTTGCTCCGCCGGCCCCAGCACCCGGGCTCGCGCTTCCCGCCGGACCCGGCCACCATCAGACTGCCGGTCAAGGGCAAACGCCTCCGCGACCGGTACGTGCTCAGGCTCATCGTGATCGACCGCGCGTTCCACTTCCTCGTCCTCAGCGCGCTCGCAACCGCCATCTTCATCTTTGCCCGGCACCGCTCGCTGCTGCACCACGACTACGTAAAGGTGCTGACCGCTCTGCAGGGGAGCGCCGGCGGCCCGACCGGTAGCCACTCGTTCGTCGTGCGTGACCTGAACAGCCTCTTCAGGCTCGACGCCACCAAGCTTTACATGGTCGGGGTCGTGCTGACTGTCTACGCGGCCGTCCTCGCGGTCGAAGCGGTCGGGCTCTGGCGAGCACGCAGGTGGGCCGAGTACCTCACGTTCGTAGAGACCGGCCTGCTCATCCCGCTCGAGATATACGAGCTGACGGCCACCGTGACGCCGCTCAAGGTGGCGGCGCTCGTCATCAATCTCGCGGTGGTCGCCTACCTGCTCGTCGCGCACCGCCTCTTCGGGCTGCGCGGCGGTCGACCCGCCGTCGTCGCCGCGTATGGAGAGGGGGCATGACGATCCCTGCCGAGCTCCGAGATGCGGCCTGCACGACTCCCGGAGGAGGGCGTTATCCGCCCGCCCCCTTCCCAGCAGGCCGGTCGAGTGCCTAGGGTGGCATGACATGGGCAACGGGCGCTCCTTTATTGCCGGGATCCTCTTTGTCGTCGCGGTGATCGCGCTTGCCGCCGGCGTCATGTACCTCGTGGTTCCGGCACATTCGATTCCCTCTTTCATCCCGGGGCACATCGCGCGAGGCGCCCTGGTCGATGCCAAGCACACCAAACGAGGTTGGGCCGGCATCGGCGTGGGCGCCGTCCTGCTCGTGCTCGCAATCTTGCTCGTGAGCACGGGCCGCAGGCCGAGGTACCGGAGATACTGACGACGAGGTGTCGGCGCGGCGCCTTCATCTGAAACGCCGGTGCTCGATCCCGAACACGCGGTCCAGGCCATGCCCGCTTGGTCGCTCGCCACCGGGCCGAGCGCGACGACGATCTCCGCCCGCAGCCGCTCGACCGCCACCTCGTCACCCGGAACGCGCTCTCTTCGAGGCAACCCGAGCCTCCACACGCACTCGACTTCGGCCCCGACCACATGCTCGGCGGTCCGGGCACGTCCGCGGCATGCCCAACTCATGCAGGGCAACCGTCCCTAAGAAGAGGCTGCGTCGTCGCCGGAGCAACGAGTGCCCGGGACAGGGACCACTCGGCCGCGGCGACGCTTCTCCAGCCCGTGCAACCGCACCTCGGCCCTGATCTTCCGCCGGGGACGCAGTCACAGCCCTGAAGTAGCCTGGAGAACAAGAGATGAGGGCGGTGTCTCCCTCGCTCCGCTGCCCATGTGGGCTGGAAGGTGGAGTAGGCCGATGAGTGATGCGCTTTGGTGGCTCGTCGTGGCCGGCATCTTCGTCGTGTTGGAGGTCGGTCACAGGGCCTTCTACGCCGCCTTTCTCGCAGTCGGGGCACTCACTGCCGCAGTTGCTGCCCTCGCCGGGGCACCCTTCGCCGCGCAGATCCCGATCTTCGCGGTCGCGGCCGTCGCCGGGCTTTTCATGGCGCGTCCCCCACTCATGCGTGCAATGTCAAGGGGTCAGTACCGCATGATCTCCGGAGCACAGGGCCTCGTCGGTCATGAGGCCATAGTCACGGCGCGGGTGGCAGACCTTAGAGCGCCGGGCAAGGTCCGCATCCAAGGCGAGGAGTGGAAGGCGCTCTCGAGCGACGGCAAGCCGATAGAACCCGGCACAGTCGTCATGATCCTCGAACTACAGGGCTCGACCTTCATCGTCCAGCACATGCCAGAGCTCGACGGCAGCTTTCCCGAGCTGTCCGAAGATGACACTTGAGGAGAGTGACGCCATGATCCTTGCAACCTCGGGCGGAGAGATAGCCCTGCTCGTCATCCTGGCCCTTGTCGTGGTGATCCTGCTCTCGAGCTTCTACCGATCCGTGCGCCTCGTCCAACAGGGCACTGTCGGCATCGTAAAGCGCCTCGGCCAGTTCCATTCGGTGAAGAGCCCCGGCCTGGCGACGCTCGTGCCCTTCGTCGACCAGCTCCAGCTGGTGGACGTGCGCGAGATCCCCCGCACCGGTGACCAGCAGGACGTGATCACGAAGGACAACGTGAGCGTCCTCGTCTCGGCGACGATCTTCAGCCAGGTCATCGACCCGAAGGCAGCCCTCTTCAACGTCAGCAACTACGAGGTGGCCATCTTTCAGCTGGCACGCACGGCGCTGCGGGCCGTCTTCGGGGGACTCACCCTCGACGAGGCGCTCACCGAGCGGGAGCGCATCAACGCTGAGCTGCAGAACCACATGGACCCGGTGACCGAGAAATGGGGAGTCCGCATCAATCGGATCGAAATCGTCGACATCGTGCCGCCGACAGCGGTGCTGCAGGCGATGAGCTCGCAGAAGGAGGCCGAACAGCACAAGCGGGCCGCCATCTTGCGGGCCGAAGGTGACAGACAGGCTGCAATCAACGAGGCAGAGGGCAAGAAGCAGGCCGCTATCCTCGCCTCGGAAGGAGTAAAGGAGGCCCAGGTTCGTCAGGCTGAAGGCGAGAAGGAGGCGGTGTCGCTCCGCGCCCAGGGCCACAAGGCGGCTCTCATCCAAGAAGCCGAAGGACGCGCCGAGGCGGTACGCAAGGTGTACGCAGCCATCCAGGAGGCGAATCCCACCCCTGAGCTGCTCGCCGTGCTGCAGCTGGACACGCTGTCGCGCCTCGTCGAGAGCGACAACGCCAAGCTGGTGGTGCCGTACGAGTCGGTGGGCCTGCTTGGTGCCACTCAGGCACTGAGGAGCGTGCTCGAGCGTGTGGCAGAGAGCAACAGCGCGGCGATCGGCGCCGCGACCGGCACAGCCAC
>JAKATT010000109.1 GCA_021818615.1 Actinomycetes bacterium
TGGAGGCAGCTGGAGGCAGCTGGAGGCAGCTGGAGGCAGCTGGAGGCAGCTGGAGGCAGCTGGAGGCAGCTGGAGGCAGCTGGAGGCAGCTGGAGGCAGCTGGAGGCAGCTGGAGGCAGCTGGAGGCTGTCCCCGCAGGCGGGAGTGCAGGAGTCGGGGAAGTCATCGCTCCGGCGGGGGCCGGGATAGGGCGCCGGCAGGAACGCGAGTGCCGCCCCTATGGGAGTGGATCAGTTCCTCGATCGGCCCCATCGGACACGGTGTCGGACCAGTGCCGGCCGTCCCAGTAGCGCAGCCGGTGGCGCCTCGTCGGGTCCGGGTACCACCCAAAGAGCGGTGGGATGCTCGCAGTCGCCTCGCCGGCCTCGGCCGGTCGCCAACCCTCGGGGCCCGGCAGCCGCCGCTCGCCGACCTGCGCCTCAGCGAGCACCGAGGGGCCAGCGGTCGGCTCGGTGGGTGGGCGACCGAGCCCACCGGCACCTGTGGTTGTGGCAGGCGAGCCCTGCCAACGGTCGAGGCGACCGGCCGGCTGGGCAGGCCGGCGCGTCGTCATCTGGGCGACTGCCTCCAGGAGGAGGCCGAGGACCGGCACGAAAGCACACAGCAGGCCCCAGAGGATGGGTGGGATCCTCCATGGCGAAACCCCGAAGAGCTGCCGCGCACGTGCCGCGAACCGATACCCGAGTACCCCGCAGATCGTGATCAGGACCCACGTGACGACGCTGCTCACGGCTGTCACCTACCTTCGTAGCAGTTAACACACGATCGCCTCAATCGCTTCCCTGAACCGCCTGGGAGCTTCCTGAGGATCGTGCGGGGCGGGGCGGCAGGAGTCCCCTGATCTCAGCTTTCGGTGGTGCCGGTGGGGCGCACCGGTTGTCAGCGGTGCCCGTGCCGGCGCGCCCTGTCGAAGCACGGCCCGTGCCAGTGGCGCCGCAGGTCAGGCGCAGAGAGGGGCACGACGACGACGTGACCGGTGCCGGCTTTCACCTCCTGGTTGCAGCCCGGGCAGACGTACTCCTTGCTCGCCTGGAATGGCTGGACCCGGCGAAACTCGGCGGTCTGACCAGTGAGGGGATCCGTGACGAACTCGTCCCGTCTCGCTGCTCGTTGCCATGGGCGCTGGGGCACAGGTGAATTATCCGCTATAGCCGTAGCTGTAGCTGTAGCTGTAGCTGTAGCTGTAGCGCCGCGTTCCGAGCGTTCTTTGACCTCGAGGCCGGTCATCTCCGCCCTCGGGCCAAATTCCGTGGTGCTTCGCCCCTCCTCGCACGCCCGGTCGCTCGGCTGCTCCGTTCATCGGTTCACTCCGTTCTCCCTTCACCATCGAGTGACACACCCCCTGCCTAGCCTCTGGCCAATCGATCGAGCGGTCGAGGTCCGTGCCGAGGAGTCGAGCGGGCCGAGGCCCTCCGCAGTCGTCTTGATCCGACAGGGAGAAGCTCATGATCGCCTCCGTCTCGTCCGCGACTCTGCTCGGCGTCGAGGGACGCCGCGTGCTCGTCGAAGTTCACGTCAGCAACGGTCTACCCGGGTTCACGATCGTGGGTCTGCCAGACGCGGCCTGCCGGGAGGCACGCGACCGGGTGCGGGCGGCCCTCTTGTCGAGCGGACTGCCGTGGCCGCTGCGGCGGGTGACCGTGAACCTCGCTCCCTCCGGGTTGCGCAAGGCGGGATCCGGCTTGGACCTGCCGATTGCCGTCGGTCTCCTCCTGGCCGTTGGTGAGCTGGACGCCCGCACGGTTGCCGACTGCGGGTTCATCGGAGAGCTCGGTCTCGACGGGACGATCCGGTCCGTCCCCGGAGTCCTGCCGCTCGTCGCTGCCATTCGCAGCAGTGCCATCGTGGTCCCTCCCGCCGGAGTGATCGAGGCGACACTCGTCGGCGGACCCGCGGTGCGCTCGGTGCGGACGCTCTCTGAGCTCGTGGGCGCCCTCAGAGGACAGGTTCCCTGGCCGGCGCTCGCCTCCCTCACACCTGCTCGCCACGAGGCGATCGGAGAAGACGGGAGTGGAGGCGGTCTCCGGGGCGAGGCACCGTCTCGCGTCCCCGACCTGTCTGATGTCCGGGGCCAGGCGATCGGCAGAGCTGCCGTGGAAGTGGCAGCAGCCGGTGGCCACCATCTCGTCCTCTCGGGACCGCCCGGCTCGGGCAAGACGATGCTCGCCGAGCGGATCGTCGGCGTGCTGCCGCCGCTTCCCCGCTTCGAGGTGCTCGAGACCTGCCGGGTCCACTCCGCCGCCGGGCTGCCCTTGCCCGAAGGGGTGCTGGCAGGACAGCCGCCGTTTCGGGCACCCCATCACAGCGCGTCGGCCGTCGCCCTGCTCGGGGGAGGTTCGAGCTGGCTCAGGCCCGGCGAGATCAGCCTCGCGACCAACGGCGTGCTGTTTCTGGACGAGCTCCCCGAGTTCCCGGTGCCAGTTCGCGAGTCCCTGCGGCAACCGCTCGAGGAACGGGTCGTGCGCATCGCCCGTGCTCGGGCGAGCGTCTGTTTGCCCGCCGCCTTCCTGCTCGTCGCTGCTATGAACCCCTGCCCGTGCGGTGAGGGCGGCCGCGGGGGCGCCTGCTCGTGCAGCGCTGCCCAGCTCGAGCGCTATGCCCGCCGGCTGTCGGGTCCGCTGCTCGACCGATTCGACCTCCACGTGGCGGTATCGCGGCCAAGGGCTCACGAGCTCTTCTCGACGTCCAAGGGCGAGGAATCCGAAGTCGTGGCCTCGCGGGTGGCCGCCGCTCGGGCGCTCAGCCGCTCCCGCGGGTTCGCGACCAACGCACGGGTCCCTTCTCACCGGCTGGACGAGATCGTGAAGCTCGAGTCGAAGGCGAGGGCGATGCTCGAACGACGCCTCGCGAGCAGCGAGCTCAGTGCCCGCGGCCTCGATCGCATCAGGCGCGTCGCACGGACGCTCGCGGATCTCCAAGGTGAGGAGGGACCGGTCAGAGCAGAGGCGGTGGCCACAGCGCTCGAGCTGCGACCCGGAAGACGTGCGCTTCTCGCTGATCCAGGGTGTGCCGCATGAGCCCGCCCCTGTCAGCCCGGTCGAGTGACCTCCCCGACAACGCATACGCGGCAGCCATCTCCGCCTTACCTGACATGACGCCAATGCGCCTCCTTCGCCTCCTTCGCGACCGGGCGGGCGGCGAGGTTTACGAGCGGCTTCTCGCCGGCGACGCGGGCCTCGCGGAGCTCCTCGTCGGCGACGCGGTCCTCCATCTCGGGCGGGAACGGTCCGTGCGGCTCGCTGCGGCTCGAGAGCTCGTGAGGTGGTGGTCGTCGGAGCTCGCCGGCGCGCCCGCCTCGAAGATCTGGGGAGAACTGCGCAGCGCGGGTGCCACCGTTGTTCGCTATGGAGACGGCTCGTACCCCTCGAAGCTCGGTCGCCTGGAGTTTCCTCCCGAGCTGCTGTACGTGCATGGGGATCTTCATTTTGCAGAAGCGCCCACGGTCGCCATCGTCGGTACCCGGCGTGCCACCCATTACGGGATCGGCGTCGCCGAGGAGCTCGGCGCGGAGCTTGCCGCGCGAGGTGCCTGCATCGTCTCCGGTCTCGCGCTCGGCATCGATGCCGCTGCTCACGCAGGCGCGCTTGCCAGGCGACGAGAGGACGCGGGACCGCTCGCCGTCGTCGGCGGGGGTCTCGACGTCGTCTATCCCGAGCGCAGCAGGTCGCTGTGGGCGAGGGTGCGGAGCACAGGTGCCGTCACGTCAGAGGCACCGCTCGGAGCCCGGCCGCTCGGCTGGCGGTTCCCGCTGCGCAACCGGATCATCGCCGGCCTGAGCGATGTGATCGTCGTCGTGGAGTCCTCCCGGCAGGGTGGCTCCATGCACACCGCAGAAGCTGGGAATGGCATCGGTGTTCCGGTCCTCGCCGTTCCCGGCTCGATCCGCAGCGCGCAGTCCGAGGGCACCAACTGGCTTATCAGCCAGGGAGGGGCTCATCTGGCGCTCGATGTCGAGGACGTGCTTGCAGCGGTGGCGCTCGTTGCCGGTCCCCTTGCACTGCGGCTCTTCGAGCCTGAGGTCCGGGGGGCTCGGCCCGGCGTCCGGGGGGCTCGGCCCGGCGTCCGGGGGGCTCGGCCCGGCGTCCGGGGGGCTCGGCCCGGCGTCCGGGACCGCCCAGACCGCTTGCGCCGGGAAGAGGCCGAGCGTCTCCTCGCGGCACGCTCGACGACCGAGCGAGCGGTGTACGAGCTCCTCGGCGACGAGGAGATCCACGTCGACGTCATCTGCGAGCGTACGAGCCTGCAGCTCGGACAGGTCGTGATGGCGCTCGACCGGCTGGCAGAGGCGGGGCTCGCAATGTCCTACGCCTCAGGGTGGGTCCGAGCCTGAGGCGCGACCGGCGGGGCAACCGGCTCGCCCGACATGTGACGGCCGACGAGGTCCGCACGCGCTGCCGGTGAGGCTGACCAGGCGCGTTACGACATCGGTCGGCTAACACCTGTGCCCGAGGACGTCAGCTGGCGAGGAGCTCCAAAGGATCTGCCGCTTGGGAGGCGAGCGCCCCGGCGACAGCCGGGTTCGTGTACACGCCGCGTACGGTGTTCACACCCCCGCGCAGGACCTCGTCGCCGCGAACGGCTGCCGCGACTCCTTGCTCAGCCAGAGCGACGACGAAGGGAAAAGTCGCGTTCGTCAGCGCATAGGTCGAGGTGTGCGGGACCGCTGCCGGCATGTTGCCGACCGCATAGTGAAGGACTCCGTCGACGAAGTATGTCGGGTCGGAGTGCGTCGTCTCGTGCGTCGTCTCGACGCAGCCACCCTGGTCGACAGCGACATCCACGATTACAGAACCCTGTCGCATCGCCGCCACCATGTCTCTTGTCACAACTACAGGCGCTCGACCGCCAGCGACGAGGACGGCGCCAATCAGGAGGTCGGCTTCAGCGAGCGCCCGCTCGATCGAGCCTCGGTTGGAAGCGAGCGTCATTATTCGGCCGCGGTGGATCTGGTCCACCCAGCGCAGCCGGTCGGTGTTCCGGTCGAGCAGCAGAACCTCGGCCTCCATGCCCTGCGCGATCCAAGCTGCGTTCCAGCCGACGTGCCCAGCCCCGATGACGACCACGCGAGCCGGGCGAACGCCGGGCGCGCCGCCGAGGAGGATGCCACGGGTACCGTTTCTCTTCTCGAGCAGGTTCGCCCCAACCTGGGTCGCGATCCTCCCTGCCACCTCGCTCATCGGCGCGAGCAGCGGGAGCTCGCCAGACGGCGTCTGCACCGTCTCGTAGGCGATGCCCGTGCACCTGGACTCAAGAAGAGCATGTGCGACACCCGGGTAGGCAGCCAGGTGGAGGTAGGTGAAGAGGACCAGATCCTCCCGCAGGTAGTCGAACTCACTCTCCTGTGGCTCTTTCACCTTGCAGACGAGCTGGCAGGACCAGGCGTCCTCCGCATTGCCGAGGCGAGCGCCGGCGGTCGTGAAGTCGCCGTCGTCGAATGAGGACCCGAGACCAGCGCCCGACTCGACGACGACCTCGTGGCCGAGGGCTGTCAGCTCACGGACTCCGTCGGGGGTCATCGCGACGCGGTTCTCTGCCGTTTTCACCTCGGTTGGGATGCCGATGCGCATGGCTCCTACTTCCCCGAGTCGAGAGGTGCGCCGTCAGGGCGTGGCCGGCTTCCCGCCGGCTGCCCGGCCGGCGCGGCCGTCAGTTCCTGCTCCATCGCAGTACCTCCTCGGTCACAGCTGTCGAGAAGATCGTATGCGAGCACCGCAGCGAAGCGGAGGCGAAGAGGCGACGGAGCTACGACGAAAGCGCCCCGCTGGCCTTTCGCCTGTCGGCTGCCAACTTCTCGAAGGCTGTGCCGGCCGACTCGGTGAGCGGTCCGGGCAGCTCGCCGAGCGAGCGTCCGTCGAAGATGGAGATCGGCTGGACGCCTCGTGTCGTCGAGGTCAGGAACGCCTCGGAGACCTCACCGAGGCTGGCTGAAGGAATGTCCCCCTCCTCGGCTGCGGAGGCCTCGAGAAGAAGCGCTCGGGTCACACCGGCGAGGCAGCCGGCCGAGAGCGGCGGCGTCAGCAGCCGGCCACCGAGAGCGACGAAGATGTTCGAGCCCGTGCCCTCGCAGAGATTGCCTGCGAGGTTGAGGAAGAGCGCCTCGTCAGCGCCGTGGGCCTCAGCCCACGCGAGCGCGACCACATTCTCGGCGTACGAGATCGTCTTTGCTCCAACAAGTGCGGAGCGCTCGCTGCGGGGCCATGGCACGACGACCACGGAGGCCGGGCCCGCCGGTTCGTCGCCAAGCGGCGAGAGAGCTACGATGACGGTCGGCGGAGCGTCCTGCCGGTTCGAAGCAAGAGGGCCGACTCCACCGGTGACGGTCAACCTGACCTTGGCACGGTGAGTCTTCGACTGTGCCGCGACCAGCCCGACGCCGCGTTCGAGCTCGGGCCTGGGAGGCGCCTGCAGCCCGATGAGCGCGGCCGACTGCTCGAGTCGTGCGAGGTGCTCGGCCAGTGCGAATGGGCTGCCGTCCTCGACGAGGATGCTCTCGAAAACGCCGTCTCCGGTCACGAGCCCGTGATCGAAGACCGAGACGACCGCGTCGTCCTCCTCGACGAGCTCGCCGTTCAGGTAGACGAGAGGCATCGGCCAGAGTGTAGGAAGGTGCGCCGATGGCCGAGGGAGGTACGCAGATGCTGTGACGTCCGGGCAAAGGCGGGGACCACTGCTTGCGGCACTCCCTGTAGTCTGGCCTGGCTTGCGTCCCGGCCCCTGCCTTCTCGCTGGCACCTACCGCCCATGCTCATCGATCGCATCCACTCGCCCGCCGACTTGAAGGCGCTCTCGCTGGAAGACTGCGACGAGCTCGCGAGAGAGATCCGCGACTT
>JAKATT010000113.1 GCA_021818615.1 Actinomycetes bacterium
GAGTTCTGGCCCAGTTTGGTGTTACCGGCATCTCTTCGTGGGGCTGTGAGAGGGTGAGCCGGCAAGATTAGTTGGGGCCGGTTTGGGCCCGGGCGTGTTTGGACGGGAGCGGGCGGGCACTGGGAGGATGGGGCGACCACGTAATCATTCGGAACGCGACGGGGCCCCTCCCCGTAAGAGTTGTTCGCTCGCGGGAGGGGCCCGGAAGGGCTTTCGCCGATGGCCATCGTATGGCAGACGTGCCTTGGCGTGGAGAGCTATAGAGCGGCAGGGCGCGCGCTCGAGGTGCCTCGCTTTGCTTGCCCTGCTTGTCAGCAACTGATGGTCTACTGGGGCTGGTACACCCGCGACCTGCGGGTGGGAGAGCCGGCAAAGTTGCTGGTCCGGCGAGAACGCTGCAGGCCGTGCGACGTTATGTGATCTGTCAAGGTGTCCGCCCCGGTTGGTGTCTCACGGGTGCCTGGCGCGTTTGGACGGGCGTGTCTCAGCGTTGACGGGGCCCAGGACGGTGGGCGTTGATCGGCGTGATGCCGTCGAGAGCGTGCGCGGCACCGTTGTGTAGTCGCTGGTTGTCGCTTTCGAGCTGTGCTGTGCGCAAAGCGAGCACCTGGATCTGGTTGGCGTAGGTCTTAATCGTGTCTCGCAGGTCGCGGACCTCGGCGGCGTGCTCTGCCCGCATCTGGCGCTCGGCCCGGGTCAGCTGCTTGATTTGCTCGCGTAGCTCGTCGGTCTCTGGGCGCTGGGTGCGCGGCGCCTTGAGCAAGGCTTTGATCGCACCAGCCTGCGCTGAGCGGTAGTAGGAGGCGCGGGAAACGCCAGCTTCCGTGCAGATGTTCGAGACGGTGAGCGTCCCGTCGCTGATCTCGGGCCGGCCGAGCATGAGCCGCTCGAATGCCTGTCGGATCTTGCTGTCGGTGTCGGTGCTCATGAGGATTGCGCTTCTCCTGTGTCGGTGACTTGGGCAACGAGCTCGTCGAGGAGCTCGGCGTGGGCGGTGAGGGCGGAACGCTGCAAGGGAGGCAGTTGGCGAGTTGCAGCCAGCTCGACGAGCTGGTGCGCCTGGTCCGAGGCGAGGACGAGGCGAGGGAGATGAAGGCGTGACCGCCGGGCGTTCGGGCAGCGGCAGCACATGTCGAGCATCGGTAGCGGCCTTCCTCGGGCGGATGCCCGGGTAGCGCACAGGGCGGTCTGGCGCCGGTAGAAGCAGTCGTTGAGCACGCCGGGGTGCAGGGTCGTGGTCAGGTGCTCGAGCATGGTCCGCAGCCGGGCTGGGCTGGCGACGGTCCCGGGGGGGCCCCCGAGCTCGCGGCGGATCCGGTCGAACTCGGCGTCGACGGCCTGCGCAGCGCCCCCGGCGGAGCGGCCAGCGTCGTTCCAGTCCCGGTAGAGCTCCTCGGCGTAGTCAAGGAGCGCAGTCGCCTCCTCGGAGGCGACTTCCGCGGCGAACCCCGAGGCCGACGACCCCGCGTAGCCCTCGAACATCGCAACCGCGACGTGCTTGTACTGCTTGGCCCCGGCGACGACCCCGAAGGGCTGGTGGGCGATGTGCCAGGCAAGGGTGCGGCGGAACTGGCGGGTGTTGAACGCCCACGGCCCGATCGCGACATCGCCGGCCGGCTCGCTCTCGCCCCGGCCGACGTCGTCGTCCTCGGCGTCGGCTGAGAGGCTCCCCCGGCCAAGTCCTCGGCAGTCGTCGGGGATGAAAGCGCCCTCGGGCGAGGAGAACAGCTTGTTGCAGTGGTCGCGGAAGGTGGCGATCCTCTTGGGCACGTCGGTCAAAAGGACTCGCCTTTTGCCCCAGGTGTAGCCGAACAGGTGGGTCGGGTCGTCGTTGAGCTGCAAGAGGACGTCGACGGCTCGGTGCACGACCTCCAAGACGACCCATTCGGCCTCTTCGCCTTCGAGGTCGCGGTCTTTGTAGACGCGGCCACGGAGCTTGTAGCGGGCACGCCCGTCGTCACCAGGCTCTACGAAGGCACAGTCCCGGCCGAGCTCTCGCACCTCGCCGTCTCGCATGCCCGACAGGTAGGCGATGACGACCCAGCAAGCTGTCCGCAGGTTGAATAGCTCCTTCCGCAGTTCCCACATGCCAAGTCGGCGCCGCCAAGGGGTGGCACTGTCGGGCCACGGCGACATCACGGTGTCGAGGCCGCCCTCCTCGTAGCCGAGCTCATCGCCGGCCTCGGCCAGCCGGTGGCGCCAGCGCACGAGGTCGCCGGCCCCAGCCAGCAGCGCCACCATCTCCAAGCCCGGCGCCTGGACGACACCGCCCGAGATGGAGGGCGTGCCGTCGGCGCATTTGTGGAGGTGGTCAAGCGGTAGGGCAGGGATGCCACGTCCCGTGGCTCGCCGGGCGGCGATGAAGGCCTCAACCGCCTCTCTAGCACCATGACAGCCGATGAACCGAGCGCCACAAGCCGCACGCGCGCCTTGGAGAGCGGCGAGTTCCTGACGAGCAGCGAGAAGATCGGCACTGGCGGTCTCGACGTAGAAGACGGCGGCCTTGACCAGTGGGCCGATGATGTGCTCGGGGATGCGCAGGGTCGCGTTCTCTTCGCTCCGGGCCATCCCGACGACACCGCTGTCGCTGCGCCCCGGCCAGGGATGGACCGCCAACCGGTCGAGGCTGAGGAAGGGGCTGTGCCCGGCGAGCTGCCTGATCGTGCGCACCAGTGTCCGGGCCCAGGCTGGACGGTCGAGGCAGGCGGCCACAACGGCGTCGAGGTCTTCCTGGTTGGCCTGGGACAGTCGAGGCACGCCCGTCGCCGCCAATGCCGCCAGGACGGACCGAAGGGCCCTGAACTCGCCAGCGAGCGCGGTGAGCTTGGCCGGCTTGGTGCTCTGGGTGCTCAGCTGGCCGACGGGGACCGCCCGGCGCAGCCTGGAGCAGAGGTACTCCTTCGCCGTGATGACGGCCACCCGGTCCGCGAGCGTGGTGAAGTCGATGTGGGCATGCCGTTCGGTGCGCGGCAGGAAAGGCCGCAGGTCCCACTGGTCATCGCCGAAGCGCGGCCCCCGCTCAGCGTGCCGGGCAGTGAGGCGCGCAGGAAGTACGTAGTCGTCACCGGCAATCGGGGGAGCGCTTCCAGCGGGATGCTCGACGGAGAGGCTCACGTGACCTGCCCGAGCACCTGAGCCGGCAGTGCCAGGCTGCCGTCGTCGGCCTCGGCGATCATGCGGGCAGTGGTGACCTGCTCGTTACTGAACTGCGGCAAGATGCCGCCGGTGACCCGCTCGAAGGCGAGCCCGTAACGTGCCTCCCACTCCTCCGCCGGCAGCTCGTCGCGCTGGGCGGTCACGAAGTCGAGGAACCGCAGCACACTTGGTAGGTGGCGGGAGGTGTGCACGGCGTTCGGGCACTCCAGACAGCCCCAGATGGCCACCGGACAGGCCGAGCCGCGGCGGCGGGCGAAGGGGGAGGTGTAAAAGTCGCTGCAGGAGGCTAGGAACACATCGGTCTCTCCCGACAAGGCTGCCCGCACCTGGAGCGCGGTGAGGGCCGGCCCATCGCCCAACGGCCGGCCGTGCTCGTCGGCGACGACCGGCGGCTCCAGGGCCACCTCGAGCGCTTGGCGCAGCCCGGCCTCGATCGCCTGCTCGTGCACCTCGCGGTGGGCGTCGATGTCGGCGTAGTGGGCGGCGGCCACCTGCTTGGAGTGGCCGGAGGTGAAGTCGTCGAGCACACCGCCCGCGCGCAGGTACTGGCGTGACTTGTAGGTCTTGCGCAGACGTCGCAGGTAGAGGCGGACCGGGGCGCCGCCGCGGTCGACCAGCTCATGCAGCCCGTGCTGCTCGGCCCACTGAGTGACCTTGCGCTCGAAACTGCCGCCGGTGCCGAAGCTGGCGTGCACGCCGTCGTCGCGAACGTCGTTCCACAACAGGTCGCCGCCAGCCCATTCCCGGCCCCGTGCGGTGAGGCGCAGGGCAAGGCGGACCAGTCCTCCGGGGAAATGCAGGGCCCCGCCGTCGGGCACTCGGACCGTCTTGTGCGACGCGTTCCTCGCTCGTTTCTTGATATAGGAGATGCTGACGAACCCCCGTGCCGGGTTGACCAGGCAGTCCGTGCGCAGCCCTTTGACGCACTCGGGCTCGAGCCCGGTCTGGAGCATCAGCAGGACGACGAAGGGCACCAGGTCGGCGGCCGTGAGGAAGAGGTGCTCGTTCACGGCGCGGGTGCCGCCGTGGGTGATCGCCACTGCCCTGATGGAGCGATGCTCGTCGGTGAGCGGCCCGTGCGCTGCGACGTGGTGCAGCACGTTGGCCAACGCCGACCAACCCGCCGTCTCGGGGCCCTCTCCGGCCGCCGCCAGCCGCTCTCCTTCGGCGATCCGGTCCCTGACCCGCCGGACATCGGCGAGCGCAGCCGCCTCGATCGCCTCGGCCACCGGGAGGGGGTAGGCGTCAAGTGGCTTCGCCCTCGGGCGGAACGACCTCGTCGAGGCGAACGCGACGCGCCTCTGCATCTCGAGGCTCAACCGGCCCGGTGCCGCCTCGCCGGCCAGTCGCAACAGCCGCACCACGGTGCGCATGCAGGCATGCGGCTCGCCGCTCGCCGGTGGGTAGGAAGCGGCGAGGTGGTCCTCGAACGCCTCGAGCAGCTCTGGCCCGAGGTCGTCGAGCCCGAGCCTGTCGGCCCGGCCAGGGTGAGCCGCGGCGGTGAAGACGATGAAGGAGCGCATGTACCCGACCATCTGGTTGAAGCCGCTCCATTCCCGCACCGTCCCGTCCCGCCCGCCGATGCCTGCCAGCTGCTCCGCCAGCTCCCTGACCAGCCGAGGACAAGCAAGGTCCGAGAGGTCGACCACGTGGCTTTCTCGCTCGAAGGCCAACGAGAACACGACCGGCCCGACGCTCGGCACAGGAGCGGGCGGTTCGGGGAGGGCGGCGGGGTGGGGGAACCGGACAGCCTGCCCAGGTCTTCGGCTCACTTGGTCGCCTCGTCAGTCTCGCCGTCGTCTGGCGCACTGTCGAGCATGAGGTTGTCGAGCGCTGCCGCCTGGGCGTCCCACTCGTCGAGGGCTGCCGCCACGATCTCCTGGGCCTCGTCCAAGACGTCGAGGTAGGTGTAGACCGTCGCCTCGTTTGCGTGGCCCAGCAGCAACTGGAGCTTGCGCATCGGGTTGCCGATCAGCAGGCGCTTCACCTCGGCGTGGGTGAAGCGCCGGTCGGCCTGCATCCCGAGCGCCCGCACCGTCTGGCGCAGCAGCAGGCCGAGCATGTGCACCGCAAAGCTGTGCCTTAAGATATGAGGCGTCACGGTCAGGCCGAGATCGAACGAGGCGCAGCGCTCGTTGGCCCGCTGGAACGCCGACTGCCACGTCGAGCACGCCAGCGGGCGGCCGTCGCCGCCGAGCCACAGCCACAGCGGGCCTGCCAGCTCACCTTCGTCGGTGACCGCCATCAGCTCGCGACGCGCCGTCATGCCGATCCTCGAGTAGCTCCAAGAGCCGCGCCCGCTGGCCAACGTCACGCCAGTGCTCCCGGCTCGCTGCACCCAAAGCGTGGGCTTGCCACGCCGATAGGCACCCGCGGCGAGGCAGCGCGTGACCACGTCGTCGCGCTCGATATCGATGTAGCGGTGCAAGTTGGCCAAGGTCCGGCGGTTGACGAACACTGTCCTTGCTTTGTTCCGCTTGGTGACCGCGGCCGACAGGTAGAGGCCCCTCGGAGCGCGCCCACTGGCGACGGCCGGTGGGATCTCGGGCACCAACAGGGTTGCCCCTTCGCCGAGCCGCATGCCCGAATAGATGAGGAGATCTGCGAAAACGGCATTGCGTTCCCCGTGGCGTCCCCGCCAGGCCGGGTCGGCCCGCCCGTCCGGCAGCTCTCCGCGCAGCCCGACGTCCCGCCACAGCAAGTAGTCCTCGAAGGCCAAGAAGCGGACCGGCTCATCCTGGCCCGCCGGCTCCTGCAGGACGTTCACCCGCACCCGCTTCATCCCCTGTGGGGTCAAGACCGTCTTGTCCTGGTAGCGGAACGGCGGAGCCTCGACCAGCCGCTCGTGCAGCGCCCAGGCGGCCCACTTGTCCAAAGCGGCGATGGAACGCCGCCACGTGCCGACAGAGATCTGTTGGTCCCCGGGTGTGTGCAGCCGGACCGACTTGTAGGCGCGCAGGTCCTCGCCGTCGCAGTGCCAGATCGACTTGCCGCCCCGGGAGGTGTGCAAGAACCGGCAGAACAGCATCACGTCTCGGGTGTAGGCAGCGATGCTGTTCGCGGCGCGCACGCCCCAGGTGTTCAGCTCCCGGAAAAACCGGTTGAGCTGCAGGTCATATCTGCCTTCATGGTCGAGGACAAACGGCTGGCCGCCACGCACGCCGGCTCGTCGGAGCACCGTTGCCGCGACAGTGCCGCCGCCCTCATGCTCCGGCGCAACGACTGCCCGGGCAGGCTCGGTCGTGTAGGCGTTCACCATCGTCCCGCTCAGTTCGACCGACCCGCCGCCATCGCCGTGTGGCAATAGACGAAGGGATGACAGCTCGCTCACGGCGTCCCGCCTCTCTGGCCTGATGGCCCATCGTTTCGTTCTCTCGCACCCCGGACGCGTCGAACGTGCCCAGGGCAGAGCAGTTGGGCGGTGACTATGCCACGCGAGGAGCCAAGAACAGCGGATTTCCTTCTTAGATGAGACAGTTCTCAAAGGCAGATAACCGTCATGAGTGTGAGACACGGCAAGAAGCCAACATAAGCGACGTAACTGAGGCAGTTCTCCCGAGCTTCGCCGCCTACGGGCGCCTCGACGCCGTGGGCGTGGTCGGGGCAGCGCTCGAGGCGATGGGCACCAAAGGGGCGACGACCGCCGGCACTGCCAGAGC
>JAKATT010000173.1 GCA_021818615.1 Actinomycetes bacterium
CAGATCCTCGCCTCACTCGCCCGCTACTGCGAGCGGGTGTCCGCAGCCGCCGCCGGAGCGAAGGAGGCCTGATGACCATTATCCCCCGAACCTCTGGGTCAGGACACTAGGTCGAGGCTGGCCGGCCGGACGGCGTCGTCGGGGTCGCGATCAGCCATCCAGGCGCGGAGACTCGTGGCGGTGAGCTGGGCGGAGCGGCGGCCGGGGATCTGCTCGAGGACACCGGCCCGGACGAGGTCCATGAGCGCTCGGGAGGTCTCACCGGTGAAGCGGGCGACTTCGGCCACGGGCACGGCGGCGACGGGCTGGGCGGTGCGGCGCTTGGCTTCGTGGTGGGCGATCCAGTACTGCTTGACCGAGGCGCGGGTGACAAAGCGCAGGCCGCTGCTGTCGGTCTCGGGGTCGACGTCGAGATCACCTCGCTCCGCCAAGATCCGCACGGTGCTGGCCGCCAGGTGGAGCTGGACGGCCGCGGCGGGGAGCTTCATGGACCGGCCGTGCAGTGCCTGGATGCGCTCCAGCTCAGCCCGCAGCGAGTCGGCGGCGTCGGGAGGGACTTCGTAGACGCGGCTGGTCGGATGCTGCTCCAGGTCGAGGTCGAGGCGGCGGACCATGTTGTAGGCCTCGTGGTAGCGGAGGCCGAGTTGCTCGGCGAGATCGGGCAGCAGGATGCGCTGGGCGAGGCGGTCCCGGTGCGCCCACATGAACTGGCCTGGGTTTCTTGGAGGCTCTTCCGCTTTGCTCTCTCACGCCACCTCGGCGTGAGGATGGGAAGCGTAGTAGTCCGCTTCGGCTTCAGCAGGCGTGCTATATGTGAGCTCGGCGTGGAGGCGTCGCTCGTTGAACCACTCGACCCACGCGCAAATCGCCACCTCGAGGTCTGTGAGCCCCTTCCACGGCCCGCCGTTGATCTCGAGGGCGGCGGGGTTGCGCAAGAGCTCGGTCTTGAAGATGCCGTTCGCGGTTTCTGCGAGCGCATTGTCATAACTTGTCGCGACGGTGCCGATGGAGGGCGCGGCGCCGATCTCTGCGAGGCGCTCGGTGTGGGCGATGGAGGTGTACTGGGATCCCGCGTCGGAGTGGCAGATGAGACCGGCCAACTCGACGTGCCGGCGCACCCATGCGGCCATGTCGAGCGCGGTGACGACGAGGGGGGCGGTCATCTGGCGCGACGCCTTCCACCCGATGATGCGGCGGCTGAAGACGTCGACCACGAAGGCAACGTAGACGACGCCCGACCACGTCGAGCAGTACGTGAAGTCGCACACCCACTTGACGTTGGGTGCTTCGGCTGAGAAGTCGCGCCGAAGGAGGTCAGGGGCGCGCGGTGCCGAGGGATCCGCACGCGTCGTGAAGCGCTTCAGGTGTCTTCTGGCACCTTGCATGTGGGCTTGGCGCATGAGACGAGCCACCTGATCGCGCCCGACCTCCAGGTTCTCCCTGAGCGCTGCCTTCCAGAGCTTCCTGCGCCCGTAGACCGAGTAGTTGGCCGTCCAGATGGCGAGGAGGATCGGGAGGAGCGCGGCGTCTCTGAGTGCCCGGGCAGAGGGCGGCCGAGACTTCTTCGAGTAGTAGGTGGAAGGGGCAACCTGTAGGGCCTCACAGATCGGCTCGACCCCCCAGCGACGCCCACCGGTCGCTGTGTCCCGGTGGGCGTCGATGAAGGCGACTACCTCTTCTGCTGGCGGTCGAGCTCCGCCCCAAAGAAACTTGCAGCTGCCCGGAGAATGTCGTTTGCCCGGCGCAGCTCCTTGTTGTCCTTACGTAGCGTTTGCAGCTCCTCGCGCTCGTCGGAGCCGAGCCCCGGACGCGTGCCGGCGTCAGCGTCAGCCTGCTTCACCCACGTGCGCAGCGACTCGACGCCGATGCCGAGCTGGCGGGCGACACGCGAGACCACCGAGTTGTCGGCCGGATCCTCCTTGCGGAGCTGGTGCACCATGCGCACGGCCCGGTCCTTCAGCTCCTGCGGGTAGCGCTTCTGCGACGGGCCATTGCCCGATGGTTGGTCCATGACTCCATCCTCACTTCCATCTCTGAAGAAGCGCTCGATGTCAAGAGCCTCCGACGAAGTCGGAGTCGATTGTTTCGGGCCACGCGCCGGGGATCGAGCATGCTGGGGGGCGCGCCGAAGGGAGCCCCCTTGGGGGGCGAGAGCCGGCCAGGGCGGTCAAGGCCGGCCGGAGGCCGCCCGCAGGGGCAGCCTTGACGGCCCGGTGAGACGCCGCTCACACAATGGATAGCGAAGCCCCGTCAGGGCTTTGTGGTCGCCCCCCGTGTTGGGGACGCGTTGCGGACCTTCCCCATTACCAGGCGAGCTGGCAGGGCGACCCGGGAACCCGGGCGCCGTCCATCTCTTCGTCCGAACTGCGACATGGGGTGGTTCGGCCGCAACCCGCTGGGTTCAATCAAAGTCACGGCCTCGCCGCACGAGAGTGCGGGGACCTGGAAGCGAGCCGAGCTCGCAGCGGGCTGCGTCCGTTCCGGGTCTCACCCCGTCTCGGCCAGGCAACGGATCTCGCCGTCCCGTAGGCCGTAGTAGACGAGGATGAGAAGTTTGCGCGCCGCCGCCACCCGACCGACCCGGTTGCCCCGGCGTTCGGCCACTCGGTGGTGATGGACCTGGACCGGGGTGGCACCGCGTTGGCGAGCCACCGCCTCGACGGCGGCCCAGCGGACCAGCCGTGAGCCCTGCTTGGTGATGTGGCCACGACGGACCTTTTCGTCGGACTCCCGGTGGGTCGGCGTGAGCCCGGCCCAACTGCACAGGTGGCGGGCACTGGTGAACCGTGAAACGTCACCGATCTCGGCCACGAAGATGGCCGCCAGAACCGGGCCCACCCCGGGGATGCCCATGACGGCTTGGTAACCGAGGTCGCCGGCGAAGGCCGGGGCGAGCTCCTTTTCGATCATGGCAATCTGGCGGTCGCAGGTCTCGATCATGTCGAGCAGAGACTCGACCCGGACCCGGTAGGCGTGCGCCAGTGGGGCCTCGTGCAGCAGCCGGCGGCCTCCGACACCGAACAGGTCGCTCATCGGCACCGCCACGCCCTCCTTGGCCAGCACCGAATGGACCTGGGCCTTGAGCCCGCCACGCAGGTGGACCAGCTTGTGGCGATAACGCAGGAGCTCACGGAGCTCCCTGAGCGGCGGTGGAGCGATCCAGGACTCGGCCAGACGCCCCAGGCGGAGCAGGTCAACCAGGTCGGTGGCGTCGCGCTCGTCGTTCTTGACCCTGCGCTGCCCCCAGTTGTTGCCGAGCGGGTGGGCCAGGTGGATGTGCGCTCCGAGCTCCTCGAGCACGTCGGCCGCCCAGTACCAGCCGTAGGTGGCCTCGAGGATCACCTCGGGCTGTGGACCGGCCTTGGCCACCTCGGCCGACAGGGCGACCGGATCGTTGTCGATGCGCACGGTGTCCAGGGTCTCGCCGGCCTCGTTTCGCCGGACGATCACGCTCCGGCGCCGGTTGTTGAACGACTCTTTCGTTGAACATCCCGAGCCAGTGTTCAGTCATTGGCGATGATCACGCGTTGAGCGAGCAGTGGTGGTTGCGCTGTCGGTGAGGTAGCGGCAGCGTGAGGGTGTCCAGTACGCGCGAGGACCCCCCCGCCAACCTCAGACAGAGCAAACGAGGGGGTCCTCCACAAACACCCCGGAGGGCGTCCGTGCTCATCGTAGGGAGAGACCGCGCCGCGGTCGAGCAACTTCTCGCCGCTCGTGCACTTCAATGCCCCCACTGTCGTGGCGAGCTGCGGCCGTGGGGCTCGGCGCGTCCACGCCCTGTGCGTGAGCTCGGCACCGAGACGGTGTGCACGCCGAGGCGGTCTCGCTGCGCTTCGTGCGAGAAGACCCACGTCTTGTTGCCCGACACGATGCTTCTGCGCCGCCGGGACGCGCTCGTAGTCATCGGCGCGGCGCTGCTCGCCAAAGCCACGGGCGAGGGCAGCCGGCTGATCGGGAGGCGCCTCGGGGTCCATCCCGACACCGTGCGGGGATGGCTGCGTCGCTTCGCGCTGCGCGCCGAGGGGTGGCGGGCGCACTGCTGGGCATGGGCGCACGCGCTCGACGCCTCCCTCGGGCCGATCGCGCCGGCGGGATCGGTCTTCGCCGACGCCGTCTCGGCGATCGGCCTCGCCGTTGGCGCAGCGACGCGGCGCTTCGGTCCGCGCCCTGGGTGGGGATGGGTGGCGGTGATCAGCGCGGGGGGACTCCTTGCCAACACGAGCACCCTCTCGATCGCACCTTGAACCTCGGGCACCCTCTCTGCGGCCAGATCGGCCACACAAGGAGGAGCCATGACCGACCACGCGACCGACATCGCGCTGTTCCGCTACAGCCTCGTGCGGGCACTGCTCGACGAGTCGCTCACCAAGGCCGAGCGCGGCCGGATAGTGCGCGCCCTTTCCGAGGTCAGCCACGCCGGCCCCGGCGGCACCTTCGTGCGCGTCTCTCGCCCGACGCTCGACCGCTGGGTGCGGATGCTGCGCAAGGGCGGCTTCGAGGCGCTCAAGCCCGAGGCCCGCCACGCCAACCCTCGCACCCCGAAAGAGACCCTCGAGCTCGCCGAGCGGCTGCGGCGGGAGCGCCCCGAGCGCACCGCGGCGCACATCTGCGAGCTCATCAGGACCGTCTCGGGCTGGGCTCCAGACGAGCGGACCATCCAGCGTCACTTCGTGCGCACCGGCCTCTCGCGGCGCGAGACCCGGCCAAAGGTCGCCTTCGGGCGCTTCGAGGCCGAGCGGGCGAACGAGCTGTGGACCGGAGACGCCCTTCACGGTCCGGTGATCGGGGGCAGAAAGACCTACCTGTTTGCCTTCATCGACGACTACAGCCGCGCCTTGACCGGCTACCGCTTCGGCTACGCGGAGGACACGGTCCGCTTGGAGGCGGCACTGCGCCGCGGGATCGAGCGTCGCGGCATCCCCCAAACGGCCTACTTGGACAACGGATCGGCGATGATCTCCCGCCAGCTACTGCGAGCGCTCGCGGTGCTCGGGACCAAGCTCACCCACAGCGCGCCCGGGCGCCCCGAAGGCCGCGGAAAGATCGAACGGGTATTCGGCACGGTCCGCAGCCAGTTCCTCGTCGAGGTCACAGCCGCGACGGTGAGCACCCTCGCCGAGCTGAATGAGCGCTTCGACGCCTGGGTCGAGTCGATCTATCACCGCCGCGTCCACTCCGAGACCAAAGAGGCGCCAATCGAGCGGTTCTTGGCCGGCGGGCCGCCCGAGCTCCCTTCGGCGGAGCTGCTCGCCGAGGCTTTTCTCTGGGCAGAGCAGCGCATCGTCGCCAAGACCGGGACGGTGAACTTGTTCGGCAACCGCTACGAGGTCGACCCCGCCCTCGTCGGTCGCCGCGTCGAGCTCGTCTTCGATGCGTTCGACCTCAGCCGCGTCGAGGTTCGCTTCGAAGGACGATCGATGGGCGAGGCGGTGGCCCACGTGACGCGGCGCCACAGCCATCCTCGTGCAGTCGAGGATCCGACGCCGCCGGCCGAGCCGAGCGGGATCGACTACCTCGGCCTCCTCACGGCTCGCCACCACAAAGAGCTCGAGCAGCGGATCGCCTACCTCGAGTTCCCCGAGGGCGCGTTCGTCGACGGTGACCAGGTCGTCGTCAGAGGACCGGCTGCCTGGGACCTCGCGAGCGACCAGCCGATCGAGGACAGCACGATCGAAGAGGAGGGACGATGAGCATCGAGCTGCTCCGCGCTCACTACGGCTTTTCGAAGATGCCCTTCTCCAAGGACATCCCCCCAGGGTCGCTCCATCAAAGCGCCGGCCACCAAGAGGCGGTGGCACGCATCGGCTTTCTCATCGCGGAGTCGGCGGCCGGAGTGCTCACCGGCGAGGTCGGCGCGGGCAAGACCGTGGCGCTGCGGGCCGCGCTCTTCGGGCTCGACGCGAGCCGCCACAGCGTCATCTACCTCGCCAACCACACCGTCGGGGTCCGAGGGCTGCATGGCGCGATCGTCACCGCCCTCGGCGGCGTGCCCCGGTTCCACGCGGCGGCGCTTGTGCCCCAATGCGAGGAGCTGCTCGCGGCGGAGTCCGCCGAACGGGGAAAGCGCGTCGTGGTCGTCTTGGACGAAGCACATCTGTGCTCGCCCGAGCAGCTCGAGGCGGTCCGCCTCTTGATGAACGCGGAGCTCGACTCCGTCGCGCCGTTCAGCCTCGTGCTGTGTGGCCAGCCGGCATTGAGAAGGAGGATCCGCCTCGGCGCGTTCGCCGCGCTCGACCAGAGGATCGCGCTCCGTTTCCATCTCCAGGGAATGACGGCGACCGAGACCGATGCCTACGTCTCGCACCACCTCGGCCTTGCAGGCAGATCGGACCGGCTGTTCTCCGACGACGCGATCGCGCTCGTTCACCAGGTGAGCCGGGGGCTGCCGCGCGCGGTGAACAACCTCGCGATCCAGTCACTCGTCGCCGCCTACGCGACGAAAAAGGCAATCGTCGACGAGTCCTCGGCGCGCATGGCGGTTGCCGAGATCACCGCGGAGTGACACCGACAGCCTGAGGAGCAGCGACGACACGGTGAGCACGCGTGGCGACAGCTCGACCATCGGCCATGGTCAACGAGCGTGCCGCCGCCGTGCTCATCGAGTCCGTCGGGCAACAGCCAGTCTCGACATCTTTTGGCTCCGTGATGAGTCCTTGGAGGACGCTGATCCCTACGTTCCGCAGGTCGAGCGAGGCCTTCAGGTCGAATTACCTGACTGTGACGCGACCGGGTCGTAGGCGCTGAGGCCAACGCCGAGCAGGGTGAGGATCTGCTCTTGGAGGGGGCTGAGGGTTG
>JAKATT010000197.1 GCA_021818615.1 Actinomycetes bacterium
GGTGCGCTCCTCTACGCCCTGCAGCCAGGCTCACCTGCCGAGCAGGCCCTGTCTGTCGGAGACGTGGTCACAGCGCTCGACTCGACGCCGGTGCGCTCCGCCATCGGGCTCGGCAGTGCCCTTCAGGCGAAGAAGCCTGGCGAGAGGGTCACGTTTCGCTTCCACTCCTACTCCGCTGCAGCGGTCCACTCGGCCGCGATGACCCTCGGCGTCTGGCGCGTCGAGGGCAAGGGGTCCAGCGCCCAGCTGCTCTGCCGGCCCTTCGGCTCTCCCTCGCGCTACCCGGTAGCCGAGCTGTTCAGCGAGCACGGCCAGATCGGCCTGCCGCCGAAGGGCCAGCACGGGCATCCGGTCGCCTGCATGGGCTCGCTCGGGACCGAGGACTGGTACCGGGTGAGCGGGCTTCCTTTTGCCGTCGATCTCAATTCGGAAGGGATAGTCGGCCCGTCCGCCGGCCTCGCCTTCACGCTCGGGTTGATGCAGAAGCTGGACCGCTACGACCTGACCGGAGGGCTCAAGGTGGCCGCCACCGGCACGATGTCCATCAACGGCCAGGTCGGCGCGATCGGCGGCGTCGAGCAGAAGACGATCGCCGTGCGGGCCTCGGGCGCCGCCGTGTTCTTTGTGCCGCCAGCCAACTACAAGAGGGCGAAGGCCTACGCCGGGCCGCACCTCAAGGTCTATGCCGTGTCGAGCATCGACCAGGTGCTCGGGATCCTCGAGCGCTACGGCGGCAGGGTGGCGAGGCCCTGACGAGCGCTGCGGACCGGCTCGCCGCCGCCTTCGGCGCCGATAGCCCCAACCCGGCAAAGGATTGGCCGTAGTCTGGCGGGCATGGTGGAGGATCCCCTTGTCGTCTCGATCTCCTCGAGCTCTTCGATCAATCCCGAGGAGATCAGCCGAAAGTCCTTCCCGACGACCCGCCGGGGAGTGGACGGCGACGCCGTCCGGCGGTACCTCGAGACGATCGCCGGCGAGGTGCGCGCCATCCTCGAGCACGAGACGTCGCTTCGCCGGCGCCTCGCCGAGGCGGAGCGGCGGGCGGCCGAGCCGGAGATCGACGAAGTGACGTTGACGAGGGCGGTCGGAAGCGAGACCGCACGCATCCTGCAGACCGCCCACGACGCCGCTCGTGACGTCCTGGAGCGGGCCGAGGCCCGCTCTGCGGAGCTGCTCTCGGAGGCGGCCGGGCTCGCCGAGGCCCGAACGGCAGAGGCCGACGAGGCGGCGAGAGAGACGATCGCCGCGGCCGAGCAGGAAGCGACCGCCCTCATCGAGGCGACGAAGCGGGAGTGCCGCTCGACGGTTCGCGAGGCCCGCGAGCTTCGGGCGAGCGTCGTGCGCGACTTGAGCGAGCGCCGTAGGGCACTCGTCGTGCAGCTGGAGCAGCTGCGCTCGGGGCGGGACTCGCTCGTCGAGGTGGTCGAGGCCGTGGGAGAGGCGGTCGACGACCTGCGGGGGCGGCTGGCGAGCGCCGAGCACGGCGCTCGGGTCGCCACCGCCGAGGCCGGCGAGCCGGCGGGGGGCGCCTTCGACTACGAGGAGTCCGTGGGCGGGCTCGACGACCTCGATCTGCGGGCGGAGGAGCTCGGTGAGCCCCAAGCCGGGTTGCCAGAGGGTGAGGCTTCAGAGGAGGGTGGATCGAATCGCAGCGTCGAGGAGCTCTTCGCCCGCATCCGTGCGAGCCGGACAGAAGGCTCGGCTGAGCCCGCGGAGGAGACGGGCGTGCTCGGGCAGGCAAGCTCCCACGAGGCCGCGCTGAACGAGGCGGACGGCGACGGGGCGGAGCTCGCCAGGCGGGCGGCGCTTCTTTCGCCGATCCGCACCCGCCTCTCCCGGGCGATGAAGCGGGCCCTGCAGGACGACCAGAACGAGCTGCTCGACGCGCTCCGGCACGCCTCGGGAGCTTCGAGCCTCGACGAGCTGCTTCCCGAGGCCGACCAGCGCCGCCGCCTCGAGGCTGCGGTTGCCGCCTTGCTCGCCGAGGCCTGGACCGCAGGGTGCGGATGGCTCGCCGGCGCAGTCGTGCCGCCGCTCTCAGCCGAGGAAGCTGGCTCCGAGCTCGCCTCGCAGCTGGCGGCCGAGCTGGCCGGCCTCCTGCGCCACCGGCTCGAGAAGGCCTTCGAGCCGCTGAGCGAGGTTGGCGACGCCGCCGCCCAGGACGTCGCGAGTGCCGCCTACAGGGACTGGAAGGGAGCCCGGGTCGAAGGCCTGGCCGGCGACTTCGCGACCCGTGCGTTCTGGAGTGGCGCGATCGCCGCCTCGCCAGGCGCCGCCGTGAGATGGGTGGTGGACGACGACGGGCAGCCGTGCCCCGACTGCGACGACAACGGGCTCGCCGGGTCGCAGGCCGCGGGGCAGCCGTTCCCCACGGGGCAGCTCCATCCTCCGGTCCATCCCGGTTGCAGGTGCCTGTTGGTGGCTGCCGACTCCTGAGCGGCCTGCCCCGCTAGACCTAGAGCGGACTATGCGAGTTCCCTCGGCTCCAGGCGCCGCGCCGGTGCACTCGATCCGCCGCTACCAGGCGGCGATCCTCGTGGCGATCGTCTTCCTCATCCTGTTTGTCGTCGCCGCCCAGGCGACGGCGAACTTCTACACGAACTACCTCTGGTACCGCTCGGTGGGCCTGACGATGGTCTGGCGCTCCATGATCGCGACCAAGCTCGAGCTCGGGGCGGTGTTCTCGGGCCTCATGCTCGTTGCAACCTGGCTCAGCCTGTTCGTCGTCGACCGGATCGCTCCGAGGGCGCTGTTCATGTCGCCCGAGCTAGAGCTCGTGCGACGCTACCAGTCGTCGATCGGCCGTTACCGCGTCACCGTGCGCTCGGTGGTCGCGGTGCTCGTCGGCCTCGCCGTCGGCGCCGGCGCGACCGGCCAGTGGCAGCACTGGTTGCTGTTCGTGCACGGGGGCAGTTTCGGCATGAAGGATCCGCAGTTCCACCGCGACGTCGGCTACTTCGTCTTCCAGCTGCCGTTCCTCTCGTTCCTCGTCGACTGGGCGCAGCTCGCCCTCATCGTCTTGTTCGTGGTCTCGGTGGTCGCCCACTACCTGAACGGCGGCGTGCGATTCTCCGGCCCGTCGCCTCGGGTGGACGCCCGGGCGGTCGCCCATCTCTCGGCCATCGTGGCGGGCTTCGCTCTTCTTCGGGCAGTCGCCTACTTCACGATCGACCGCTACGCGCTCGACCTGTCCAACAGCGGTGTCGTCACCGGGGCGGGCTACACCGACATCCACGTGCGGCTTCCGGCGCTCGAGCTCCTCGCCCTCGTGGCCCTCGTGGCCTTCGGCCTCCTCGTCGTCAACATCTACCAGCGGAGCCTTCTCCTGCCGGCGGTCGGCGTCGGGCTGTGGGCGCTGCTGGCGATCGTCGTCGGGGTGATCTTCCCGGCCGCCGTGCAATGGCTGCAGGTCACTCCGGCCCAGAGCTCCGCCGAGCTGCCGTACATAGCGAGGAACATCGCCGCCACGCGGGCCGCGATGGGCCTCGACGACATCGCCGCCCAGTCCTTCAACGCCAACCAGGACCTGACGGGCGCGGTCATCGACGCGCCCAACAACCAGCCGACCGTCGAGTCGGTCAGCTACTGGGACCCCGGCGTCGCCGCCGACACCTACCAGAAGCTGCAGAACGTCCGCGGGTACTACAACGTCGCCGGGCTCTCGTCCGACAGGTACCTCCTCGGTACCGGCAGCCACCGGAGGCTCACGCCGGTGGTGATCGGGGTCCGCCAGGTCGTGCCGACCCAGGTCGGCAGCGCGAGCTGGGTAAACGTCCACCTGGAGTACACCCACGGCTATGGCTATGTGATGTCGCCGGCCAACAGCTGGGTCCAGAACGGCGAGCCGAGCTTCGTCGCCGCCTCGGTCCCGCCGACCGAGAGCCCCGGCGCGCCTCAGCTGTCCGGCAAGAGCCTCGACGTCTACTTCGGCACGGGCATGTCGGGCTATGCGGTCGTCGACACAAAGCAGCCCGAGCTGGACTACATAAAGGGGCCCGGCGTCGCCGCGACGAGCCACTACCAGGGGACGGGCGGCATCCCTCTCGGCGGCTTCTGGACGAGGGCAGCGTTCGCCCTGCGGTTCCACGACTTCAACCTGCTCGTGTCGCGCCTCATCACGCCGCGCTCTCGGATCATGTACTTCCAGGACATCAGGACCCGCGTCCAGCATGCCGCGCCGTTCCTGCGGGTCGACGCCCACCCGTACCCAGTGGTCGCCGACGGCCAGCTCTGGTGGATGGTCGACGCCTACACGACCACGTCGTACTACCCCTACGGCCAGATCGTCGACACCTCCGCGCTGCCGGCCGGCAGCGGCCTCGGCGGCAGCTACAACTACGTGCGCGACTCGGTGAAGGTCGTCGTGAACGCTTACAGCGGAGCGCTGAGCTTCTACGCCGTGGACCCGAAGGACCCCATCCTGCAGGCGTGGGAGCTCGCCTTTCCCGGCATGTTCCAGCCAATGTCGAAGATGTTGCCGGCTCTCCGCCAGCACCTGCGCTACCCGCAGGACCTCCTCATGGTGCAGTCGGCGATGTTCGGGCGCTACCACGTCTCGCCTAGCGACGCGTCCGCCTTCTACGCGAACTCCGACGCCTGGACGATTGCCCCCCAGAGCTTCAAGACCGAGCTGCCGATCCGCCCGATCTACGAGCTGTTGCGGATGCCGAGGCAGAGCTCGCTGAGCTTTGTGGCGCTGGAGCCGCTCGTTCCTATGTCGCTCAACGGCCGGGCGCAGCGAATGTCTGCCTTCCTCGTGGCGTCGTGCGCGGGGGACAACTACGGCCAGCTCACCTCTTACGAGGTACAGCAGGGGACCTCGCCGGTGTACTCGCCCGCCTACGTGTTCGGGAGCATCAACCAGAACCAGGCGGTGTCGATACTTGTCACCAAGCTCGACCAGCACGGCTCGAGCGTCAGCTGGGGACCGACGATCATGCTGCCGATCGACGACTCGGTGCTGTTCATCGTGACCCTCTACCTCCGCTCCACGGTCAATCCGGCGCCGCTCGTGAAGGACGTGATCGTCTCCTACCGGGACGGCGTGTACCTGGCCCCGCAGCTCCTCGGGCCGAAGGGCGCCCTCACCCAGGTGTTCGGGCAGTCGGTGGGCTCGATCGGGTCCTCCGGCAAGGAGAGCATCGACAAGACGGTCCGTCTCCTGCTGGCGGACGCCGCCCGTGAGTACGCTGCCGCCCAGAGGGCGATAAGGGCGGGCGACTACTTGGCATGGGGCCAGGACCTCTCCAAGGTGGGCCAGGACCTCAGCGCGGCCCAGCACGAGCTGGCGCTGGCGAGCTCGGGCGGCGGCTCCGGCTCGGGCTCGCGGCCTGGGTCGCTCTCCTCGAGCGGCGCCGGCTCGTCCGGCTCGGGCTCCCTCCCGGCCGGCGGGAGATCGACGTCGACGCCCTCCAGCTCCGCAGCGGCCGCCGGCTCGCCGACCACGACCACGCTGGCGCCGTTCGACGGCCCGGTGGCCGACGGCCCGGTGGCCGACGGCTCGGTGGCCGACGGCTCGGTGGCCGACGGCTCGGTGGGTCGAGGGCCGTCGTCGACGAAGGCTCCTGCGTGAGCGCGACGCTATAGCGCAACGTGGTGCTTCTGCTCGCTCCATGACAGAGTCGGTGCGGCTCTGGACCGCCGTGAGGGAGCGGCGTGGGAGGGTGTACGAGGCGCTGGCGGACTACCGCGAGGTGGTTGGTCTCGTCGATGGGTTGCTGGAGCTGCAACCGCTGTCGGAGATCGAAGGCGAGGGGTCGCAGTTCGCCGCCGTGCTGCAGCTCGGGACTCAGCGGGTCCACTCGAAGCTCGTTCTGTCGCGGTTGGTTCCCGACGAGCTGGTGGTGTGGTCCTCGGCGGATGCCGACGGACGGGAGCTCTCCTTCAGGCTGGTGCCTGCCGAGAACGCCGACCATACGAAGATCCTTCTCGTCGTTGCCTACGAGCTCCCAGCGGGGATCCGCGGTGTGGTCGCCGCTCCCATAGTGGAGCAGGCCGTAAAGCGCCACGCCCGTGCGACCCTGGTTCGCCTGAAGGAGCACTTCGGGGCAGCCTGACCGGTTGCACTCGGCTCGGTTACGAGGCTGGCCTTGGTCCGGGGCTCCGGCTTCGCCCTTCGCCCCGCGGCTTGTCCTGCTCCCGGGCCGCAGGGCGCTGGGCCCGTTTTCCGCACCCGAATCGGTCAAGGACCCGATCGTTCGCCCGTGAGGCTCTTCCGCTCGCCTGGACTGAGCTGGGACGTTCTCCCACATCGCCACCAGTTCCTACACACCCCGCCGTTCGTCATGTAGGACCAACTAGTTGTCAGGCATGTACCCATTATCAGTCGAGTTTACATGCTTACAATCCGTTCTCGGCTGGCATAGTGTAGGGCCAACGAATGAAAAGCGAGCGAGCGTGTATGTAAAGAGGCACACCGTGCACAAGGGTGGTCGGCACTACGTGTACCTCCGCCTCGTCGAGGCCTACCGCAACGACCACGGTCAGGTCCGCCACCGGGTGCTTCGCACGCTCGGGCGCGAGGACGAGCTGAAGGCGTCGGGCCAACTCGATCAGCTCGCGGCGTCCTTCGCTCGCCTCGATCCTCCCCAGATCGGCACCCGACGGGTAGTCGGCCCGCTGGTCATGGTCGAGCACTACCTCCGTCGGCTCGACCTCTCCGGCCTCGTCGACCGCCTGGTGCCGATGCGCGGCCGGTCACAGTTGACCCACGGCGAGGTGATCGCGGTGCTCGTCGCCAACCGGCTGTGCGC
>JAKATT010000217.1 GCA_021818615.1 Actinomycetes bacterium
CGTGTAGCGGTGCGAGACAAGGTGGCCGAGGAAGTCCGACAACGTGTGGTCGGGAAGCGGCTCGGTGGCAAGATCCAGCGCCGTTCGACATGGCGTGGTCAGCCGTATCCCTTCCTTGGAGCAGACCTGACCGACCGGGGAATAGCGCACGAAATGGAGGGTGACGCCATCGGGCGCTATCCTGCCCCGGCCTGCTCTCGGCACGCTGACATGGAAGCTCTCCAGATCCACCAGGTCGAAGCCCCACAGCCTGGCCGCGGTCGCGTGCGAAGCCCAGCCCCCCACCTGCGTGACGACCCACCCCACCTGCTCGGACCACGACCCCTGGAGCGAGCCGAGCCGGTAGACAGCCCGGCCGTAGCGGATGAGGATACCGCTCTTCACAAGGACCTCGAGCCGGTACCGACTCAGGCCGAGCTCGTCGAGCTGGTGGCGAGTAATGACGCCGTCACGGGCCGCCGCAACGCGGACGACGCTGCCGACGAGGGCTGCAGAGGCTGACGGTCGCACGGCACAAGGATCGCGCGTGGTTGTAACACCGCCCTGAGCCTGCCGGAGCCTGCCCGGGCAGAGCCGGGACCACTTCGGTCAGAGAAAGTCACTTCGGTCAGAGAAAGTGGTGCCCTGTCAGCACTTTCTCTGACCGAACTCATCTGCCAGGTCGGGCGGGCTCCCAGGCCAGGGAGACAGGCCAGGGAGACAGGCCAGGGAGACAGGCCAGGGAGACAGGCCAGGGAGACAGGCCAGGGAGACAGGCCAGGGAGACAGGCCAGGGAGACAGGCCAGGGAGACAGGCCAGGGAGACAGGCCAGGGAGACAGGCCAGGGAGACAGGCCAGGGAGACAGGCCAGGGAGACAGGCACGTGGCACTGCAGCTCGGGTCGAGCAACGGCGGCGGCAGCGGCAAGCGGCGCAGGGGGGAAAGCCGGGTGGCCCGCGACGAGATGCTCCCGGCACGGCCCCCGAGCTCAAACGCCGGCTGCGGCGGAGGCGGAAGCCTGGACCGGAGCAGGCGGCCGCGATGCGATCGACGGTGCCGCCGGGTGCGGCATGCACAGCTCGTCGTACTCGGCGATGACGATCGGGCCGGCGGATTCGCCGCACGCCGGGCACGAGGGATCTCGTCGGACCTTGAATTCCCTGAACGACTCCTCGAGAGCGTCGTACGCGAGCAGCCGCCCCACGAGTGGGTCACCGAGACGGAGGAGAAGCTTGATGGCCTCCATCGCCTGCATCGAGCCGATGATGCCCGGAAGTACGCCGAGGACGCCGGCCTCGGCACACGACGGGGCCAGCTCGGCGGGCGGCGGCTCGGGGACGAGGCAGCGGTAGCACGGGCCCTCGTACGGCTTGAAAACGGTGATCTGCCCCTCGAAACGAAAGATCGACCCGTGCACGACCGGGATCCTCTCAAGGAGCGAGGCATCGTTCACGAGGTAGCGGGTCGGAAAGTTGTCCGTTCCGTCCACGATCACGTCGTAGCCATCGATGATGCCGAGAATGTTGTCGGCGCCGAGACGGGTGTCGTATGTGACGACGTTCACGTCCGGGTTCATAGCCGTGAGCGTCCTCTTCGCCGAGTCCACCTTGCGCTCACCGATTCTGTCGAGGTTGTGCAGTACCTGCCGCTGCAGGTTGGAGGCATCGACGACGTCCATGTCGATGATGCCCAGGGTCCCGACGCCGGCGGCAGCGAGGTACAGGGCCGCCGGCGACCCGAGCCCACCGGCTCCGAGGAGCAGCACCTTCGACTCGAGCAGGCGCTGCTGACCTGGCTCTCCCACCTCCGGGAGGAGGAGGTGGCGGTGGTAGCGGTTGCGCTGGTCGGCGTTGAGCGTCCGCGGCACCACCCACTGGCGCCCCTCGTCCTTCCACTTGTTGAAACCGCCGGCCATGGAGGCGACGTCGAGGTAGCCAAGGTCCTGCATCGCCTTGGCGGCAAGAGCCGAGCGAGTCCCACCCGCGCAGTAGACGACGATCGGCTGCGACTTGTCGGGCAGCCGGCCCTCGACCTGCAGCTCCACATAGCCCCGCGGCAGGTGCAGCGAGCCCGGGATCGTCCCCTGGCTGTACTCGTCCGCCTCACGCACGTCGAGGAAGACGGCTCGGTCGCGCTCAGCGTCGGCGCCTGCCGGATCCACCTCTCGGATGGCCTGCTTCACCTGGCTGAGCATGTCCCTGAAGCTCGGCACGTGCCCCTCCTCCTCGTCGTCGACTCGTCCCAGTACGAAACCCTACCTGATCACTCAACATTCCCCGTCCTGTTCCGGTACCCTGCGCGGCTGTGGAGTTCAGGCAAGTCGTCGCCAGGCGGCGCATGACACGGTCCTTCGCCGAGGGTGCCATCACCGAGGAGCAACTCGCCCGGATGCTGCAAGTGGCGCTGCGAGCACCGTCGGCGGGTTTCGCGCAGGGAGTCGATTGGCTGGTGCTCACGGACGAAATGGGGCGGGGACGCTTCTTCCGAGCCACGTGCGATCCCGCCTTCCTAGCCGAGCCAGGGCCTGCGGCGGGCATTCTTCGTGCCGGTGCGATCCTCGTGCCTGTCGCCGACCCGTCCGCCTACGAGCGACGTTACGACGACACCGACAAGGAGACTTCGGGCCTCGCCGGACGTTCGGCCCAGGACTGGGACGTCCCCTACTGGATCGTGGACGCGGCCTTCGGCGCGATGCTGGCCCTGCTCGCGGCCGAGGACGAGGGGCTCGGCGCACTGTTCTTCCGGCTGCACCGCGGTACCGCCGGGCTCGAGGCGGAGTTCGGGATCCCGGCGGGACGCGTTGTCATCGGCGCCGTCGCCGTGGGCCTCCTCGAAGATGGCAACAGGGGACCGGTCGGGTCACCGGGTCACCGGCCGCGGCGGGCGGCCGGCGACGCCACACACTTCGGCAGCTGGTAGCACCGGCTCAAGCCATCGCCTCGCCACCGTTGGGCCAGTCGGCCATCCGGCAGGGGATGTCGGCATCCTCGTCGAGGTGGTAGCTCGCACAGATCCTGTGGTAGCCGTCGGCAACGGTGAGGGGGAGATCAGCGTCGAGGTCGCCCCGTACGACGAGCACCGGAGAGAGCCGCTCGCCGCGCCGGACCTTGTCGAGATCGGCCCGAACGTGGAAGTCATCGGCGGCGAGCAGCGGGAGCCGGCTCGCGCGAAGCAGGTCCTTCGCCTTGCGATGCACGAGTTGGCCGTTCCGCAACCCGTCGATGAGCTCGGCCACCCGGCCGGGCGCAAGGAGGAGGCTGAGATAATCGGCGGCCGCCGGGTAGTCGTGCTTGTCCGGCTGCTCCTTCCAGTGCTCGGTGGGGCTGCGGCTGCCGCCCTCGTGGTGCGGGGTCACGGCCGCTCCTCAGGATCGCACGGGCGGTCGTCTGTCACGATCGTGCCGAGCGTACCCTGCGCCGCCCGCGCCGCCGCCGGGTCCCCGCCCTTGCCGCGAAGCCCGTAGGCCACTGCCACTGCCACGAGCATCCCCAGCGTCGGTCCGGCGAGGTAGACCCAGTAGCTGCCCCAGCGACCGGTGACGAGGTCGGGCGCGAACGAGCGCACCGGGTTCATTGAGGCCCCGCTGATCGGAGCCGACCACAGGCCCGCAAGAGCGATGTAGCCGCCGACAGCAAGCGCCGACAGCGGTCCGACGTTCTGGGCTCCCGAAGCTGTCCCGAGGATCGTCGTCAGGAGCCCGAAGGTGAGGACCGCTTCCATGAGCATCGCGTGGAGCGCATCCGTCGAGGCGGCGGGGACGGTTGCCCCGAGCCGTCCCACCTTGCCGAACATCGCCCAGAGGAAAAGGCCGGCGAGCGCCCCGCCGGCAACCTGCGCGACCACGTAGGGCGGAACTCGGCGCCAGGGGAACTCGCGCCGGAGGGCGAAGGCGACGCTCACGACTGGGTTGAGGTGAGCCCCCGAGACCGCACCGATGGACAGGATCACAGCCATGACCATCAATGCCGGTGCGACGACCTGTTCGGTCAGGGTGACCGAGCCGTGGCTGAGCTGCCCGACGACTACCGCGCCCGCAGCCACGAGCACCAGCATGAACGTGCCGACCACCTCGGCGAGAAGGCGCCGCCACTCATAGGACAGGTCGGCAAAATCACCGACCGGTGGAGGTCCGGCGCCGAGGACCAGATGAGCGAGCTGCGGCGAGACCGCCTGCACCGTGCGGGTGCGGCGCTCGTTGCCGGCGCTCGACTGACCGGCTCGCGGCCTCCCGGCGGCTTCGGGCAGCTCGGGGTCAGCCGTCACGGGAGACGGCCCACTTCGCCACGTGCGCTGCGAGAAGGTCCGCCAGCGTAGGCTCACCGATCTCCGACAGCTCGTAGCGCGCCCGGCGCGCAGGGTGGCCGAGATCGACAAGGCGGACCAGGTCAATCGGGGTCCCGACGACGACGACGTCACACGCCGCCCGCCGTGCCGTCTCCCCGAGCTCAGCCAGCTGCTCGTCCCCGTAGCCCATCGCTGGCAGGACCGCTCCGATCGACGGGAAGCGCCGGTAGGTCTCGGCGATCGAACCGACGGCGTAGGGACGCGGGTCAACAAGCTCTGCTGCCCCCTCCGCTCGTGCGGCCACGGTGCCCGCGCCGAAGGGCATACCTCCGTGGGTGATGGTCGGGCCGTCCTCGACAACCAGGACGCGCTTGCCTGCAAGCGACGGACCCTCGTCGAGGGTGACAGGCGACGCCGCCATCACGACCGGGGTAGCCGGCTTGACGCGGCGGATGTTGGCCAGGACCGTCTCGATGCCCTCCGGCGAGGCAGAGTCCACCTTGTTGACGACGAGCACGTCAGCCATGCGAAACGTCGTCTCCCCCGGGTGATAGGCGAGCTCGTGGCCGGGACGGAGCGGATCCATGACCGTGATCAGCAGGTCCGGCACGTAGAAGGGGAAGTCGTTGTTGCCGCCGTCCCAGACGATGACGTCGGCTTCTGTTTCGGCCTGCCGCAGGATCAGCTCGTAGTCAACGCCGGCGTAGACGACGATGCCCTGCCGCACGGGTTCCTCGTACTCCTCGCGCTCCTCCACCGTCGGGTGCGACGCGTCGATGTCGGCCACCGATGCGAAGCGCTGCAGTCGCATCTTCTCGAGCTCACCGTAGGGCATCGGGTGGCGCACGAGCGCCACCTTTAGCCCGGCTTCGCGGAGGATGCGGCCAACTCGCCGAGACGTCTGGCTCTTGCCGCAACCAGTCCGGACTGCGCAGACGGCCACGACGGGCCGAGTGCTCTGCACCATCGTGTCGGAAGGCCCGAGCAGCCGGACGCTCGCGCCGGCGGCGAGCGCGACGGAGGCCTTGTGCATGACGTCCACGTGGGCCAGGTCCGAATACGCGAGAACGACGTCGTCTATGGACTCGCGGGCGATCAACCCGGGCAGCTCTTCCTCATCGAGGATCGGGATCCCGTCCGGGTAGGCGGGCCCGGCGAGAGACGCCGGGTAGCGGCGGCCGGCGATGCCGGGGATCTGGGCGGCGGTGAACGCCACGACCTTGGTGCGCGGGTCACCGCGGAACACGGTGTTGAAGTCGTGGAAGTCCCGCCCACCTGCCCCGACGACCACGACCCGGCGAGGGGGTGCGACAGTTGGCGACATGGTGCCACTGTGCTCCCTCGAGCTTCGGCACGCTAGGGCCAGACGGCCCCCGCGCTGGAGCTGTTCAACATGAGATTGCATGAAAACTATTGACAGTCAGCCAATAGGGTGGCAATCTCTTGCTGCACTGCCCCTCGAGGTCTCCTGGAGGAACGATGACCACCCTGCTCAGCTCCGAGCCCCTCTCAGCTGCAAGCGCGCCGACGGACGGCGCCACCGCATCACTTTTCGTCGAACCCTGGTCCGACCCCGTCATCGACGAGATCGGGCACGACCCGAGGTCGCTCTACGCCGAGCGGTACTGGCTCCCCGTGCTCGGCCCATCCACGACATGGATGCTGCGGCGCTTCGCCAGCTCTCTCGACGACTCGCCGGACGGCGTCGAGCTCAGTGTCGAGGAGCTGGCGAGGGGACTCGGCCTCGGCGAGCGCCTCGGACCGAACGCCCCTTTCGGCAGGACCCTCAGGCGTTGCGTCGACTTCGAGATGGCGGAGTGGCGGGGCAGGGCGCTCGCGGTGAGAAGGCGCCTCCCTGCTCTCGCCCGCCGGCACCTCAAACGCCTCCCCGAATCTCTCCAGGTCGAGCACGAGAAGGAGGTCGAGGCGGCGCTGCACGCAGCCCCGGTCCACCAGCGCCTCCTCTCACAGGGCCATGACCTGGCCCTGTGCCTCGTCTCGTACGGCGACGACCGCGCCGGTGCCGAGCAGCAGCTGGTCCGATGGGGATTCGAGCCGGCGGTGGCAGCCCAGTGCGCCGACTGGGCCGCTCTCGAGCTGAGAAGCCGGCACCGGCCGACCGTCGCCTAGATCGGCTCGGCCGGGCGAGGTCCACGTAGATCGGCCGGCCCGGGCGAGATCCGGCGTCTCTTGAAGCTGCGAGCGAGGTCATTAGTCTGTCGCAGTGGCTCCGAGCACCAGGTACCTCGAGCTCGCCCGCGAACGGGTCGTCATCTTCGACGGCGCGACCGGCACGAACTTGCAGCTTCGCGACCTCGGCCCCGACGACTTCGGTGGCGAGGCCTACGAGGGCTGCAACGAGATGCTCGTGCTCACCCGCCCCGACGTCGTGCGCGAGCTCCATGCCTCGTTCCTCGACGTCGGTGTCGACGTGGTCGAGACCGACTCCTTTGGAGCCCTGCCCGTCGTGCTCGCCGAGTACAGGCTGGAGGCCAGGGCCGAGGAGATTGCCCGACGCTCTGCCCAGCTCGCCCGCGAGGTCGCCCGCGACTACTCGGGGTCCGGCCGGCAGCGTTACGTGGCAGGGTCCATGGGGCCGGGCACGAAGCTTCCCACCCTGGGTCAGATCTCCTTCGCTGAGCTGAGGGATTCCTACGAGGTGCTCGCCCGCGGGCTCCTCGAGGGCGGCGCTGACCTCCTGCTCGTTGAGACCGTGTACGACACCTTGCAGGCCAAGGCCGCCATTCAGGCCGCCAGGCGGGCGATGCGGGCCACGGGAAGGTCGGTGCCGCTGCAGGTACAGGTCACGATCGAGCTCACCGGACGGATGCTTCTCGGTACCGAGATAAATGCGGCGCTCGCCGCCCTGGAGGCGCTCGATCCCGACGTCGTCGGCCTGAATTGCGCGACGGGACCGGTCGAGATGCACGAGTCGCTCCGCTACCTGAGCGATCACGCGCTCACCCCCGTCTCGGCTCTCCCGAATGCCGGCCTGCCTTCGGTTGTCGACGGCAGGATGCACTACGACCTGACGCCTGACGATCTCGCGAGGCACCTCCGCTCCTTCGTCGAAGAGCTTGGCGTGAGCATCGTCGGCGGTTGCTGCGGGACCACGCCCGAGCACCTCCGTCAGGTCGTCGGGGCCTGCGGCGACCTCGTGCCCGCTGAGAGGACCCCGAGCCACGAGCCGGGCGCCGCCTCGCTCTACGCGCACGTCCCCTTCGAGCAGGATGCCTCGTTCCTCGTGATCGGCGAGCGCACGAATGCGAACGGCTCGAAGAAGTTCCGCGAAGCGATGCTCGCAGGCGACTGGGACACGACGGTCGCTATGGCGAAGGACCAGATCCGCGAAGGCGCCCACCTGCTCGATGTCTGCGTCGACTACACGGGCGCCGACGGCGTCGCCGACATGACCGAGGTCGCGTCGCGTTTCGCGACGCAGTCGACGATCCCTCTTGTGATCGACTCGACCGAGCCGGCAGTGATCGAGGCGGCACTGCGGCACATCGGCGGGCGCGCCGTGCTCAATTCGGTCAATCTGGAAGACGGCGACGCGCCTGGCACGCGCTTGGACCGCTTCCTCGGCCTCGCGAAGGACTATGGGGCCGCCGTGATCTGCACCTGCATCGACGAGGAGGGCCAGGCGCGCACCGCTGACTGGAAGCTACGAGCAGCTCGGGCGATCCACGACATCGCGATCGAGCGCTACGGGCTGAAGCCCGATGACCTCCTCTTCGACCCGCTGGCGCTGCCGCTGTCGACCGGCATGGAGGAGTCTCGCCGGGACGGCATCGAGACGATCGAGGCTATCCGGCGCATCAAGGCAGAGCTTCCGGGTGCCCATACTGTGCTCGGCCTCTCGAACGTCTCCTTCGGGCTCGCGCCTGCCGCCCGTCAGGTGCTCAACTCCGTCTTCTTGTACGAGAGCATCGAGGCCGGGCTCGACGCCGCCATCGTGCACGCCGGCAAGATCCGGCCGCTGCACCGCATCTCTGAACGCGAGCGGGAGCTGTGCCTCGACCTGGTCCACGACCGCAGGCGCGAGGGCTACGACCCGCTCGCCGAGCTGATCGCCCTCTTCGAGGCGCGGACCGGCTCCGAGCCTGGCGAGCTGGAGGACCGCAGCAGCTGGCCGATCGATCGCCGCCTCTCCCAGCGCATCATCGACGGCGACAGGAACGGCCTCGAGGACGACCTGGGCACGGCGCTCGAGCTCGGCCACAGCGCGCTCGAGATCGTGAACGACATGCTGCTCGCGGGCATGAAGACGGTCGGCGACCTCTTCGGCTCGGGCAAGATGCAGCTCCCCTTCGTGCTGCAGTCGGCAGAGACGATGAAGGCATCCGTCTCCTACCTCGAGCCCCACATGGAGAAGGCCGACGCCGGCGGGCGGGGCAGGGTCGTGCTCGCCACGGTGAAGGGCGACGTACACGACATCGGCAAGAACCTCGTCGACATCATCCTCACGAACAACGGCTACGAGGTGGCCAACCTCGGCATCAAAGTCGCGCTCGCGGAAATGGTCGCCAAGGCGGACGAGATCGGCGCCGACGTCATCGGGATGAGCGGCCTGCTCGTCAAGTCGACGCTCATAATGCGCGAGAACCTGGAAGAGCTGAACCGGCTCGGCAGGTCGTCGATCCCGGTCGTCCTCGGCGGCGCGGCGCTCACTCGCACGTACGTCGAGAAGGACCTGCGCGATGTCTACGAGGGAAAGGTCTTCTACGGCAAGGACGCCTTCGAGGGACTTCGCGTGCTCGACCGTCTGATGGAGATAAAGCGCAGCGGCGTCGACGACCCGACCTTCGGGACCGAGCGCTCCGGGCGGGTGCTCCCTCCGCGACAGAGCCAGCAGCTCGGTGCACTCGACGTCTCGACTCTGCCGAAGCGCTCGCTTGGGGTCGAAGCGGACAACCACGTCTTTCTGCCGCCTTTCCTCGGCAGCCGCGTCGCCAAGGGGCTGCCGCTCGACGACGTCGCCGCCCACCTGAACGAGACCGCCCTCTTCCGCAACCAGTGGGGCTACCGGCCAGTCGGTGGTGAGACCGACCAGGACTTCAAAGAGCGCGTGCGGGCCGAGCTGCGCGCCCGTCTCGACGAGGCGAAGGCGGAGGGTGTGCTCGTGCCATCGGTCGTGTGGGGCTACTTCCCGGCCAACTCCGACGGCCAGGACCTCGTCGTCTACACGGACGACACACGCTCTGCTGAGCAGACCCGCTTCAGCTTCCCACGCCAGCGCAAAGAGCCATATCTGTGCATCGCAGACTTCTTCCGCTCGGTCGCTTCCGGCGAGAAGGACTACGCCGCCTTCCAGGTCGTGACGATGGGCGCGAGGGCCTCGGTCCGCACCGCCGGGCTCTTCAAGGAGGACCGCTACCTCGACTATGTGAGCCTGCACGGCCTCTCGGTCGAGATGACCGAGGCGCTCGCCGAGCTCTGGCACCGCAGGATCAGGGAGGAGTGGGGCTTCGCCGACGAGGATGCCCCGACGTTGACCGGCCTGTTCCGCCAACAGCACCGCGGCGGCCGCTACTCCTTCGGGTACCCGGCCTGCCCCGATCTGGAGGACAACGCCAAGGTCGTCGAGCTGCTGCAGGCGGGTCGCATCGGGGTCTCGGTGTCCGAGGGCTTCCAGCTGCACCCGGAACAGACCACCCTCGCGATCGTCTGCCATCACCCGAAGGCGAAGTACTTCGTCGCCTGAGCTGCCCGGAGCGGCGGTACTCTCCCGGCATGCCAGCCGTTGACGTCACCGACGCGACCTTCGAGTCGGAGGTACTCGAGCGATCCGACACGCTGCCTGTCGTCATCGACCTGTGGGCGCCGTGGTGCGGACCGTGCCGCACGCTCGGCCCGATCATCGAACGGGTCGTCGAATCCACGGGCGGACGCGTCGCCCTCGCCAAAGTGGATGTCGACCAGAACCCGCGGATCCAGGCGGCCTTCCAGGCACAGTCCATCCCGGCCGTCTTTGCCATCTCGAAGAGGCAGATCGTCGACCATTTCATCGGGGCAATCCCGGAACGGGCCGTGCAGGAATGGGTGGACCATCTCGTGGCGGAGCCGAGCGAGGCAGATTCGCTTGTGGAGGCAGGCGACGAGGACTCTCTGCGAAAGGCGCTCGAGATCGAGCCGGCGCACGAAGGCGCCATCGTCGCTCTCGCCGAGCTCCTCGCCGGGCGGGGCGAGAGCGACGAGGCACTCTCGCTCCTCGCGCGGATTCCCGAGTCCAGCGACACCCGCCGCATCGGCGCGATCGCCCGCCTCGCGCACTCGCACGGGGTGCCCGGAGCCGGGGCGGAGGCGGAGGAGCTCGACGAGCGACTCGAGTCCCTTCTCGAGCGCGTGCCGGCAGACGACGAGGCGCGCCAGGAGATCGTGGACCTGCTCGAGACGATGCCGGCGGACGACCCTCGCCGCGCTCGCTGGCGCCGGGCGCTCGCCGCCAAGCTCTTCTGACGCCACCGCCGTGCCGGCACAGCTCGTCGCGCTCGGCGCACGCACCATCGACGTCACGTCGCGGGCACTCGTCATGGCCATCTGCAACCGCACGCCGGACTCCTTCTTCGACCAGGGCAGCTACTTCTCCTTCGACGGCTTCCTCGCCCGCGTCGACGCCGCAGTGAGCGAGGGCGCCGACCTGCTCGACGTGGGAGGCGTCAAGGCCGGGCCAGGGCCGGAGGTCTCGCTCGGCGAGGAGCTGGAGCGTGTCGTGCCGGCCGTGGCTGCCATCCGAGAGCGCTTTGACGTGCCGGTCTCGGTCGACACCTGGCGGGCGGATGTGGCCAGTGCCGCCTTCGAAGCCGGCGCGGTCCTCGGCAACGACATCAGTGGCTTCGCCGATCCGCGCTACCTCGAGGTTGCGGCGGCTGCCGGAGCGAGCGTCGTGGCCACCCACATCCGCCTTGCCCCCCGGGTGCCGGATCCCGAACCTGTCTACGGCGACGTCGTCGTCGAGGTTCGCGACCGGTTGGCCGTGCTGGCCCGAAGTGCCGTCGACGCCGGCGTCAGCCCCGCGGGCGTGATAGTCGACGCAGGCCTCGACCTCGGCAAGACGCCCGAGCAGTCCCTCGAGCTCCTGCGGGCCTCACAGCGCCTAGCGGTGCTCGGTCATCCCCTGCTGCTGTCGGCTTCGAACAAGCGCTTCCTCGGCGATGTCCTCGGCCTCGACGTCGATAGCAGGCGGGAGGCGTCCCTTGCCGCAGTGGCACTCGGCATTGCGGGAGGCTGCCGGCTCTTGAGAGTGCACGATGTTGCCGGAACGGTACGCGTCCGTGATGTGCTGGCGGCGATCCTCGAGGAGCAAGGTGACGACGCCTGCTGAAGTGCTCCCACCCGCGTGCCTCGTCACCGGTGATGACGCGTCGCTCGTGAGCGAGGCGGTCGCCTCCTTGCTCGAGGAGCTGACCGGTGCCGGCTCGGGTGGCTTCGTGCCGGTCGAGGAGCACGGAACCGATGCCTCGGCTCCCGACGATCCTCTCGACGTTTCGCCGGTGCTCGACGCCCTTGCCACCCCGCCGTTCCTCTCAGACCGTCGCGTCATCGTGCTGCGAGGGGCCGAGCGCCTGGTCGCCGCCCAGGGCGCCGAGCTCGCCGCCCGCCTCGGCGACCGAGTCGAGGGCAACGTCCTCGTTGTCGTGGCGAACGGGAGGATCCCCCAGAATCTCTCGAAGGTCATCAAGGCAACCGGGCGGGTCGTCGACGCCTCCCCCGGGCAGGGTAGGGCGAGGTCCGGCTGGGTGATGTCGCGCCTTGCCGCCTCGAGGCTGCGTCTCAACGCCGCGGCCGCACGGCTTCTCGCCGACCATCTCGGCGAGGATGTCGCTCGGCTGTCGTCGGTCCTCGACATGCTCGAGGCCGCCTACGGCGAGGGCGCCCGCGTCGACGCCGCTCAGCTCGAGCCGTTCCTCGGCGAGAGTGGAAGCGTTCCGCCCTGGGACCTCACCGACGCCATCGATCACGGCGACAGTGCCGCGGCGCTCCATGCGCTCCACCGCTTGCTCGGGCCAGGTGGCCGGCACCCGCTGCAGGTGATGATGACGCTGCACCGCCATTTCTCGGCGATGCTGGCGCTGGACGGATCGGGCGTGCGCAGCGCTGACGCAGCGGCGTCGCTCCTGAAGATGTCGCCCTTCCCGGCAAGAAAGGTGCTCGAGCAGGGCCGCCGCCTCGGCCACGAGAGGATCGCCAGAGCCGTCGAGGTGCTCGCCGGAGCAGACATGGATCTGCGTGGCAGGCTCGGATGGCCACCAGAGCTCGTGATGGAGGTCACGGTCGCCCGCCTTGCCCAGCTTGGCCGTTCGACCGCTGTGCCGCCAGCCCGCTCCGGCGGCGGACCGGGCAGGCCACCTCGGGGAAGGACGCCGAACTGAGCGCCGCCGTCGACCTCCTCGCGCTGGCGCAACTGGCTGGCGACCTGGCACGCGCCGCCGGAGACCACCTGCTGGGCTACAAGGAGCAGCAGGGCAGCGAGAGCGACCTGGCAGCCAGCGCCGAGACAAAGTCGTCGCGCACCGACCTCGTCACCGCAGCCGACAGAGCGAGCGAGCAGCTCATCGTCGACCGGCTGCGCGAGCTACGCCCGGACGACGCCATTCTCGCCGAGGAGCGCGGTGGGCTCCCCGGCGCCTCCGGCCTCACCTGGGTCATCGATCCGCTGGACGGGACGACGAACTTCCTCTACGACTTTCCGGCCTTCGCGGTCTCCATCGCCTGCGAGGACGCCGAGGGCAGCATCGTCGGCGTGGTGCACGACCCGCTCAGGGCGGAGACCTTCCGAGCGGCCCGCGGCCTTGGCGCCTGGCTCGGCAATCGCCGCCTCGTGATCGGTCCGGGTCCCCAGACCAGTGAGGCGTTGATCGGGACGGGTTTCGCTTACGGAGCGGAGCGACGCGCACTCCAAGCAAGCCTTCTGCTGAGGGTACTGCCCTCGGTGCGCGACATCAGGCGGGCCGGCGCCGCCGCCCTCGACCTGTGCTGGGTGGCGGCGGGGCGGTTGGACGCCTTCTACGAAGGCGGCCTGCAACCGTGGGACCATGCCGCCGGAGCGCTCGTCGTGCGCGAAGCCGGAGGCACGGTCGATTTCGTGGACGGCCTGCTGCCGGCGGTCGCGACTATCGTGGCCGGTCCGGCATCCCTCTGCTCTGACCTGCGGAGACTCCTCTCGGCCGCGGGTGGCAGCGACGGGGCGTAGGGCGGTAGGGTCCGCCACGCACGAGTCCCGGCGCAGCTCAGTGCACGTGGAGGTTCACCCGCCAGGCGGTTTCCATCGGCTTCACGAGAGCGTTCGCCAGGAGGTCGTAGCCGGCGGGGTAAAGGTGCACACCGTCCGACGAGCGAATCTGCACAACGCTCCCGTTGACTGTGAGGTAGATCGTGAAGCCCCCGCTGCTGTTCGAGAGCAGGTTCCACGATGGTACGTAAGTGACCCCGGGATGAGAGGCAGCGGTCTCCTCGAAGATCAGGTTCACCTGCTTCGCGAAGGCCGACGAGACGTTCTGCCCAGCCATCGGGGGAAGGCCGACCCAGATGACTCTCGCGTGAGCGGCCACCGCCTCGTCCATCACGAGCGCCACTCGGCTCGTGTACGCAGCTTTCCACGCCGCCGTGCCGACCGGGACGAAGCCGCCGTTGGCGTTGAGGGCCTGGTCGTCGTTGGCTCCCAGCATGACCACGACTGCCTGGGGGTGGTAGGTGTTCAGGTCCGTCTCGAGCTGGGCGGGCCAGTTGTAGTAGTCGGGACGGGCGAGGCCGGTGCTCTCGACCCCTTTCTGGATGATCCGCACGTACGGGTCCGTGCCAAAGACGTCGCCGAGCCCGAGCCCGAGGTCCTCTCCGATCGAGTCGCCGATGTCGAGGATGGTGAGCGGGTGCGCGAGGGTGGGCTGAGGGACCGGGGCCAGGTTGAGCTGGCTGGGCGGCCCGCCCCCGCCTGGGTTGTGCACCCTCACGCCGTGTCCGGGGAGGTGCGGGAAGGGCGCAACGCCGTTCGGCCCCTCGCTGTTCGGGCCCCGCGAAGGGCCGAGGGCGATTGTGGGGTTCGGCACGGTCGTGTAGCCGCCAGGAGCTCCGTTCGACTTCCCGAGAGCCTGGTCGCCCCAGTTCACGAGCCCCGAGAGCCCGAGGGCGTTCGACACTGCCGCCATCGGCCGCAGGATGGTGATGGCGACGCTGCGACGAGTGCCCTCCGGCGAGGCCAGGGCCGAGTGGTAGAGCTGGTTGGCGTCGAAGAGCGACCAGAGCGCGAAACAAAGGAGGCCGACACCGAGGATGCGACCGGCTGGCGCCGAATGCCCGCTCGGCTGGCGGAACAGCTGGCGGTCGACCCGCTCTGCGGCCGGCTCGTGCCGCTGCCGCCGCCGGCGAAGCGACGGGCGGCCGGCAACCGCCCGGCGGATCGCACGATCCCCGTTCTCCCTCCGGGCGCCGCCGGCAGGAGCAGCCCTGCGGGCCGCGGAGGCACTAGGCGCCGAGGTCCGTGATGCGTCGCTCGACGGAGGCGGAGGAGATGGCGGTGGAGATGGCGGTGGAGATGGCGGTGGTGGTAGTGGCATGAGGGTGGAGCGCTGCCTGAGCTGTCAGAAGCGGAAGTAGATGAACGGTGCGACACCGGGAGGACCCATCGTCGTGATGACAAGCAGCACGGCTGCGAGCGAGGTGCCCTGCAAGACCGGTCCGAGACGGGAGAACACCTCCTGCACACGCGCCGAGAAGCCCCTCGGCACATATTGAACGCCAATCCCGAACGCGATGGCGAGCAGCACCGGCAGGCGGACGAGCGGGGCTGGTTGCCCCCACGCCGTGAAGAGCCGCTCGAGGATCGCCCACGCATTGCCGAACGAGGTGGCACGAAAGAACACCCAGCCGAGGCAGACGAACTGGAAGGTCGCGAACCGCTGCCATGCCACCGCGAGCGGGCGGTCGTCAGCGGCCGGCAGCCCGCGGGCGACCCGCCTCTGGCGACGGTAGTGCCCAACGCACTGGCCGATGCCGTGCAGTGCACCCCACGAGACAAACGTCCACGCCGCCCCGTGCCAGAGCCCGCCGAGCACCATCGTGATCATGAGGTTGCGGTAGAGCGTCCACCTCGAGCCGCCCTGGCTACCCCCAAGAGGAATGTAGAGGTAGTCGCGGAGCCAGAACGACAGCGTCATGTTCCAGCGGCGCCAGAAGTCCTGCAGCGAGCGCGCCGTGTAGGGGGAGTTGAAGTTCTCCGGGAAGCGGAAGCCGAGCAGGAGCGCACAGCCGATCGCGATGTCGGTGTAACCGCTGAAGTCACAGTAGATCTGTACGGCGTAGCCCCAGATGGCGAAGAGGATCTCGGGCGCCGAGTGCAGGTTCGGGTTCCCGAAGACGGGATCGACGATGGCCGAGGAGACATAGCTCGACAGCACGATCTTCTTGAACAGACCGCCGAAGATGAGATAGGCGGCCCGCGGGAAGTCGATGTGGCGCGGGTTTCTTCGGTGTGAGCGGTGGATCTGCGGCAGCAGCTCGGCGCCACGCACGATTGGCCCGGAGTCGAGGTGCGGGAAGAAGGCCACGAAGACAGCGACGTCGAGCGGCGAGGAGGGCTCGAGCTTGCCCCGGAAGATGTCGATCACGTACGACAGCCCCATAAAGGTGAAAAAGGAGATGCCGACTGGAAGCGTGATGTTGAGGAGCTCGAGCGGCGGGGAGAGGCCGAGGTGGTGGAAGGCGTTGTCGACCGACACGGCGAGGAACCCGTAGTACTTGAACCACCCGAGAAGGCCGAGCTCGACGACGATGGTGGCCACGAGATAGAGCCGCGCGCCCGGCAGGCCGCGCAGGGTGGGGCGGGCGAAACGGCCGAGGAGGGGTCGCCGCTCTGGCTCCGGCATGGAGCGTGCCCTGTGGACGAGGACCCCGCCGAGGGTCGTCGCCACCGTGGAAGCCGCCAGCAGGAAGATGAAGCGCCAGTCCCACCAGGCGTAAAAGACGTAGCTCGCAAGGAGGATGAACAGCTTCCAGCGCCGCGGAAACGGCGCAAGCAGCCAATTGAGGACGAAGACGATCCCGAAGAAGACAGCGAAGTCGATGGTTGGAAAGAGCACTGAAGAGCCTTCTAGGTGGCGTGCCCCGTGCGCGCCGACTGGGGAACCCTAGTCAGCGGGACGGGGTCGGCTCTGCACGCGACGCCGGGCGCGACCCCTCGGGCCGCGCTGCCGGCGTCCGGTCCTGTTGGTCTTCTGGTCCACGACATCGCCTGGACTGACGACCGAGCCCATGTCCGCCTTGCAGACCGGCTCACCCAGATCTTCCGGCCCTCGAACAGTCCCACGAGTCCTCCGTGGAGCGCGATGGCCTCCGGGGAAACAGTGGCTTACGAGTGAGCCTTCACCGCCTCGATGAGCTTCGGAAGGACCTTGTGCACGTCGCCCACGACGCCGAGATCGGCGATCGAGAAGATCGGGGCATCCTGGTCCTTGTTGATGGCGATGATGTTCTTCGAGCCCTTCATACCGACCATGTGCTGGGTCGCGCCGGAAATGGCGCACGCGATGTAGACGGTCGGCTTGACCGTCTTGCCCGTCTGCCCGACCTGGTGCGAATAAGGAACCCATCCGGCGTCGACGATCGCCCGCGAAGCGCCCGGAGCGCCTTTCAGAAGCTTGGCCAGCTCCTCGATCATGGCGTACGCCTCAGCTGCACCAAGTCCCCTGCCCCCCGAGACGACAACTGGTGCTTCGTCGAGCTGCGGCCCGGAGCGCTCTTCAACGTGGCGCTCCACGATCCTGGCGGCGTCGGTGGCGCCGGTGTCGGGGAGGTCGATGGGGACAACCTCTGGCTCCGAGCCTCCAGATGGCTCTGCCGCGAACGACTTGGCTCGGACGACGAAGATGCCTGGGCCATCCCCCGTGAAGCGGGCCCTCAACACCTGAGCACCGCCGAAGATGGCATGCTCGGACACGATCGAGCCGTCATCCGCCTCGAGACCGACCACGTTCGTGAGGACGGGGCGGTCGATCCGGGCCGAGAGGCGCGCCGCGATGTCGCGGCCGTCGTAGGTGGCAGCCACGAGCAGCGCGTCCGGGGCGCCCTGCGATTCGACGAGACCGGCGATGGCCGCTGCCACGCGGGGGCCAGGCAGTGAGTCGCCGAGATCGCCGGCGTCGAAGACCTTCGTCGCGCCGTACTCCCCCAGGACCGAGGCCGCAGCGGATGCGCCCGTCCCATATGTCACTGCCTCGACCGCCGCGGCGAGGCCCCGAGCCGCGCTCAGCAGCTCCAAGACAGTGCCGAGCGGCGAGGCCTCCTGCTGCTCGGCCAGAACCCAGATCTTGTCCACGTCTCCTCCTAGAGAACTTTGATCTGCTCGAGGAACGCCACTACCCGCTCGTGGGCGTCACCCTCGTCGACGACGATCTCTCCGGCCTTGCGCTCATCGGCAGGCTGGACTGAGACGACCTCCTGCCTGGCGCCCGCCTCGCCCACCTGGGCGGGGTCCACGCCGAGATCAGAGACGGTCAGCTCCTCGACCGTCTTCGAGCGTGCCGCCATGATCCCCTTGAACGAGGGATAACGTGGCTCGACCACGCCTGCGGTCACGGTCACGACGGCGGGCAGCGGGCACGTCACCTCGTCGTAGCCAGCTTCGGTCTGGCGCTGCACCTTCAAGGTGCCGTCGGCGATCTCGACGTGCTTTGCGAACGACACGGCTGGCCAGCCGAGCAGCTCGGCAAGCTGGATCGGAGTCGTGCCCGTGTAACCGTCAGTCGACTCGGTGGCAGCGATGACGAGGTCGGGCTCGACGCGCTTCACAGCCGCCGCGAGCACCTTTGCAGTGCCGAGGGCGTCGGAGCCGGCGAGCAGTGGGTCGCTCGCCAACACCGCCCTGGCGGCGCCCATGGCAAGCGCCGTGCGCAGGCCGCTCGTTTCGCCGTGCGGTGCCATCGAGACGAGGATCACGTCCCCACCTCCTGCCGACTCGACTAGCTGGAGAGCCATCTCGACTCCGTACGCGTCCGAGTCGTCGAGGATGAGCTTGCCCTCACGCACGAGGGTGTGCTTCCCGGGGTCGAGAGCGAGCTCCCCGGCTGGGTCAGGGATCTGCTTCACGCAGACAGCGACGTTCATGAGTTGATTGTTCCCGAAACGGGACCGTCCTGACCAACCGAGTCGACCGCGCCAGCCGATCGTCTCGTGCCTCGCTGCCCGGCGACTGCTCCGCCCGAGCTAAGGGGGCCTACGCGAAGCGGCTCGCTTTTCGAGCCCGACCGAGCGCCAGGAGCGCTTCCTCGACGTCGTTCGTGATCACGGCGTCCACCCCTAGACGGGCGAGCGCGACGATGTCCTCGCGACGATCGACTGTCCAGGGACGAAGCGACAACCCGGCCTCCCTCGCTCGAGCGGCGAGCTGCTGATCGACCATCTGGAAGAAAGGGTGCAACCCGGACCACCGGTTCGACGAGACCACCTCGAGAGCCCGGGAGGCATACGGGCTGCCTGGTTCGACCAGCAGTGCGAGATCGAGGCCGCTCTCCTCGGCCGCCACCACCTCGAGGGCGGGGAGCGAGAACGACGAGACGACGAGCGCGCCGCCCGCCCCGCTGCGCTGCCGGGCGGCGCAGAGCTGGGCGGTGAGGCGCGCAGTTGGCTCGTACGACCCCTCTCCCGGCTCGAACGGATCGCTCTTTATCTCCACGTTCACGAGCAGATCGCCGCATGAATCGAGCGCCTCGCCGAGCTCCGGGACGAACTCAGGCAGACCGGAGAGCAGGCTCTGGCCTATGACCGCGCCGTCGGGCGTGACCGCGTCGTGATGAACAACAAGATGGCCGTCGAGCGTCACCCGGACGTCGAGCTCCACTCCGTCGGCGCCGAGGCGGCGTGCCTCCCCGAAAGCGCCCAGCGTGTTCTCTTGCTGGGCTTTGGCGCTGCCACGATGAGCAAGGACCTGGGTCATGCTTCCACCGCCTCAGATTATGGGCATTATTGTGCTCGTGCGCACATGCTTGCGACAGCGGTGGTATCGATCTATAGTTTTCGCGCCCGCCGGTCCCCTGTCGGCACCTGGTTCATACCGGTAGTGGGGTTGCGTGGTCCAGTTTGTGACTGAGTTCACGAAGCAGGGTGGGCACACGCACCACAGCAACACTGACGAGGAGGCAGGGTGGCTTTGACCTGGACCCGCTCGATCGAGTGGGACACCGACGACTGGCGCAAGACCGCCGCGTGCCGGGATACAGACCCGGACCTGTTCTTCCCAGTGGGCACCACTGGCCAGGCCATCGAGCAGATAGAGGCAGCCCGCGCTGTCTGTCTTGCCTGTGAGGTCCGCGAGCCGTGCCTCGAGTTCGCCCTGGCCACGAACCAGGAGTCGGGAGTTTGGGGGGGTGCCTCCGAGGAAGAGCGGCGCAAGCTGCGCAAGGCTTGGCTCGCCGCCCGCAGGCGTCGGACGGCCTGAGCCTTCGCCCCGAACCGTCACACCGCCCACAGCCCCGCTCTCCCGGGAGCCGCAAGGCTGTCTCGACGGGCCCCAACGCTATGATGCCGACCCTTTGGGAGGGCCCTGTGGCGTCCACCTGCCCGCGGCGCCGAGAACGGCGGTGCCCGTCTGCCAGAGACCGGCGTGCATCCGGTAGACGACCTCTGCCCGGGTGGCCGACACGAACGAGACCTGGCGTACAGCGACGGCGGGCAGCGTCTCGCCGACTGTGCCGCTGTCCCCGGAGAGCGGGCCCTGCGCCATGGCGTGCTGGAAGATCGCCTCGTAGGCAGCGACCACCGCTGCTGCTGCCAGTCGCGGGTCGCCCGGCTGGCTCGAGGTGGCCGAATCGGGCAGTGGCGGCAGCGGGAGCACGGCGCACGCACTCGGCGCTGGGGTGCCCGACGTACCGCTGCCTCCCTCGGAGCTCGCCGGCTGCTCCCCTGCCACTTTCGGACCGGAGCCCATGACGACAGCGAGCGAGGCAAGGCTCTGGCCTTGTGAGTCCTCGGCGACCGCGCTGATGTCGGTGATGCCGGCGCTGCTCGCGACCTGGCTGCCTGCGAGGAGAGCCAGTCCGTCGCGAGGCTGCGCCGTCACGACCTGGCCGCCGGGTCCCTCCGCCGCCACCCGGGCGACTGCGCTGCCGGCTGCAGCGGTCAGCCACCACACCTCGCCACCGGTCTGCGTAGGCAGCACACCGGAGTCGACGACCTCGAGCCCCCAAGGCGCGAGGGCAGGCAGGCCGATGATCCCCGACGCCCCAGCGAAGGCGCCCGATCGCCCCACAGTGGTGGTCACGAGCACCGCCCGGTTGCACGACACGGCGCTCGACCACTGGGTAGTCACTGCCACCGGGCTCGGGAGCGACCGCCCGATCGCAAGCAGGCTCACACCCGAGACCGAGAGCCGGAGCTCGGTCGCAGGGCGGCGCGTCGAGCGCCCTCTCTCCCGATGGGCGTTCGCGTGATCGGGCCGGATGTTGCCGCCGACGACGCCGGCCGAGGGCGAGGCGACAGGCTCGGTGCCCGCCGGGCGGGTGGCGAGCGCACCGGCGAGGCCACCGAGCGCGAGCGCGAGAGCGAGCGCCGCCCCGCCGATGACGAGCCGGTCTCGGTGCTCCGCGCGCACCGCGACCCGCTGCAAGCGCGCCGAGAGGTCAGCCAGGTCGGGTGAGGCCCTGAGAGACGCCGCCCGAGCCTGCAGCTCTCTAGCTATGTCGTCCTCGTAGCTCATTGCGACAGCGCCCTTCGCAGGCGCTCGAGCCCGCGGTGGATGAGCGACCCAACGGTCCCCGGCCTGCAGCCCAGCACCTCGGCGATCTCTGCCTCGCTCAGGTCGGAGTAGAAGCGCAACACGATGGCGGCCCGCTGGCGATATGGCAGCGCCAGCAGCACGTCGCTGAGCTCGCCGGGCTGCTGGCAGCTCGAGCCGTCGATGACGTAGAGCAGCGGGCGCTTGTCCCGCTCGCGCGCCTTCTGGCGGAAGTGCGATCGACAGGCGTTGACGACGACCTGGCGCGCGTAGCGATCCGGCGAGCCGACTCTCGAGAAGTGCCCGTGCATGCGGACGAAGGATTCCTGGACGAGATCCTCGGCGACCTCCTTCGAGCCGGTCAGGATGAAGGCGAGGCGGACGAGCCGTTCGAAATTCTCGAGGTAGAAGGTCTCGAAGGACTCGTCGGGAAAGCTCTCCTCACGCCCGGGCGCGCCCGTCACAACCCCCTCGAGCGACTCCAGGTACGCCGGCCGTACCGGCGATGTGGCGCCGAGCTTGCGGGCAGCTCCCTCGGACGCCTCGGCCCGGGCAATAGTCATCAAGGGGATCGACGCTGCTCGACCCGGGTTCCTTGCATGTGATGTCCATGGACGATCTAGCCGGCCTGGCGGCTCCTCCTTGCTCGTTGGACGAGCTCAGCGCCCCGTGTGCGGCGATGTGCCCGCAGGGAAGTCGATGTGCACCATCGTGCCACGCTCGGTGACCATCGAGATGGTGCCCTCGAGCTGGGAGCGCACGAGATCGCGAACGATCGAAAGCCCGAGGCTGCGGTTCCTCTCGATGTCGAAGCCCTCAGGCAGCCCGACGCCGTTGTCGTGCACCACAACGTCATAGCTCTCAGGATCGTGGCGAAACACGACGTCGATCCGCGGCGTGTCCCTTAGCGCCCCGGAGCCAGCCGAGGTGTCCGGATCGGGGAAGGCGTGCTCGACGGCGTTCTGCAGCAGCTCGGCGATTACGACCGAGAGGGGCGTCGCCATGTCGGCGGGAATGTCCCCCAGATGGCCGTCCACACGAACGGCGATCGGCTGCGCACCGACGTTCGACTCCTGGGCGGTGCGAACTAGTGCATGGACGATCTCGTCGAAGGGTACCTGGTCACCCGCGTCACGCGACAGGATCTCGTGCACCAGGGCGATCGCGCGGATGCGCCGCTCGGCCTCCGCCAGGGCGACGCGGCCGGCGGGATGGTGGATCCTCCTCGCCTGCAGCCGCAGCAAGGACGAGATGGTCTGGAGATTGTTCTTCACACGGTGGTGGACCTCGCGGATGGTGGCGTCCTTGGTCAACAGCAGGCGATCACGCCGTCGCACATCGGTGACGTCCCGGACGAGGACAGCACCTCCCGTCACCTCTCCCCGATCGACGAGAGGTATGCACCGCAGCATGAGCGTCATATCCGAGCGGCGCTCGATCTCCTCGACGACAGGCAGCCGCTTGGCGAACGACTCCTTTATGATCGTCGTCTCGAGCCCGAGCGCAGAGAGCGTCGAGCCGTTGATGGCGCTCATGATCCCGATGCGGTGGAGCGCGCTCACCGCGTTCGGCGAAGCGAAGGTGATCCGCCCCTTTTCGTCGACGACAAAGACACCGTCTCCCACCCGGGGAGCGGCCTCGCCAGGGAGATCGTCGTCGGGGAACGGGAACAGACCGTCGGTGACCATCACCGAGAGCCGTTCGAAGAGGTCCAGATAGGTCTTCTCGAGCGAGCCGCGCCGCCGGGCCGTGGAGGGTGACCAGACTCTGCACATGACGCCCAGCACCTGCCCGGAGTACCGGACCGGTATGCACTCGAGGCGCAGGTGGCCCTCACCGGCATCGCTGCGCTGCTCACCGACGGCGATCGCTCCCGTCCGCAGCGCTTCAGCCACGAGGGGCGACTCGCCGACCGCGACGACCTGGCCGACCAGGTCGACGTCGAACAGCGTCTGGCTGGTCGTCGGCCTGACCTGGCCGAGGACGACTAGATGGGTGTCGCCCCGTCCCGTCTCACGCGCCGCAAGCCGGTCGGTTGGTGCATATAGGAGGATGTCGGAGAAGCACAGGTCGGCGAGCAGGTTCCAGGAGGCCATGAGACGGTCGAGGTGACGCCGGGCGCCAGGATCGAGGGCGGCGTTTTGCCAGGCGAGGTCGAGCGGCGTCGTCACTTGGAGAGCTCCGGTGGAACCGGGCCCAGCTCCACGTCGTAACCCACCCTGGCGCTAAATGCCCGGAGCGAGACATATCCCGCCATGCTCGCGGCGTCGTGCAGGTGCCGGACGTCGAGGGCGATGCGGCTGATCCCGTGGGTGTCCGAGGCCGTTGTCACCGGGACGGCGAGATCCGAGAAGCGCTGCAACAGGCTCTTGGAGGGGAAGGCCTCTCTTGCAGGCTTGAGGAGCCCGGCCGAGGAGATCTCCGCCGCCATCCCCGAGGTCGCGGCCGCCTCGGCGATGCGAGTCTCGACCTCGCGGACCACGCCGCTGTCCGGTCGCCTACCGGCCACCTTCACGAGGTCGGGGTGTGCCAGCACGTCAGTCGTGCGTGTCGCTGCCAGCTCCTCGAGAGCCTGTCCGTACGCGCGCCAAGCGTGCTCGATGCCGCGGGAGTCCCACTCACGCTGTTGGACCGGGGAGTCGATGAGGTCGAACATCCAGGTGCCGAGCCAATGGATCGAGCCGAGCAGGACGTCGAAAGGGTACCCGTCGAGCAGCGAGGCGACCCGGTCCATACGACCCGGGTAGTAGTCGACCTCGAGCCCCGCGACCACTGGCAGCCCTGCCGCCTTCGCCTGGTCGACGGTCTCCATGTAAAGGTCGAGATCTGCGGTCGCGTGGTGATCGAAGTACGCCGCCATGTATTCCCGGAGCGCCTCGTCGGGCTCGTCCGCCCAGAAACCCTCCACGATCTCGCGGCCGCGACGGAACCGGAACAGATGCTCGGTGAGGGCGATCTCCCGCACACCCCTCTTGGACGCCTCCTCGCAGTACTCGGAGAGCCGCTCGACGGTCAGCTCCCTCTCGGTGGCCTTGTCCTCGTGCGGCCAGAGGTGGACGTGGTAGTCGAGCACTCAGGATCGACCCCCACCGTCCATCGTGGTACGGCCAGCGATCGGCCGGATCAGCGTCACGCCGTCGCGGACGGTGAGCTGGACGCATCGCACCCTCGGATCGCGGGCGACGTAATCGTTGAAGCGCCGTATGGCCACGGTGCTCGTCGACGTGTCGTCATCGTCGAGGACTCGCCCCGACCACAACGTATTGTCGGCGACGATCAGCCCCCTCGGGGAGAGCTTCGGCAGCGTGGCCTCGTAGTAGTCGAGGTAGCTCTCCTTGTCGGCATCGATGAAGACGAGGTCGATCGGACCCCGGATCGAGGCGATCGTGTCGATAGCCGGACCCTCCCTAAGCTCGATCCGCTCACCCAGTCGAGTTCCGGAAAAGCTCTGCCGGGCGTGCCGGGCGTGCTCCGGGTCGGCCTCACAGGTGATGATCCGACCGCCGGCCGGCAGCGCCTCGGCCATCGCGAGAGCCGAGTACCCGGTGAACGTACCGATCTCGAGGACGAGCGCCGGCGACACGGCGTGGACGGTCATGGCGAGGAGGGCCCCCTCGAGCCTGCCCACCATCATCTGGTGATCGTCGTGATCCGCACGGGTCGCGGCCGCGACCTCACTCAGGTGCTCCGGCTCGGGCGAGCTGTGCTCCGTCGCGTACCGCTCGATAGCGGCGTCAGCAATGTCCATCTGCCCTCCCTGGGCTCTCTCGGCAAGCCACGGCTGCACCTCAACGCTCCCGGGGGCTGGTGCCACCTGGCTGTCCTCCCGTGCCCCGGGTGCGCTCTGCCCGGCGCATGTCCGCGGCTTTCTCTCCATGCCCAGCTGGCGGCGCGGTCCCAGCTGGCGGCGCGGTCCCACCCTCTGCCGTCTGACGGCGCGGCCGGCGCCGCTGTCCGCCGGGTCGGGGGCCCGGCTCACGGCGCGGCTGACCCTGCCGTCTGGTTGAGCGCGGAGCGGGCGGCTCTTCGACCTCCTCGTCGCCCCAGATCCTCGCCCCCATCGCCAGCAGGCCGGCGAGGTCGGTGATGTTGCCCGCTCGATAGCCGACCGTCGCGCTCACCTCGTGGGCGGCCGAGAGCTCCCCGAGCAGCTCGGCCTCTCTCGTCGCGACCAGCCTGAAGTTGGCGAAGCTCGACGCCACCTCCCCGAGCACCGTGGCGACCACGTCAGCCGAGGCGTTCGGCACGCCGTCGCCGAGCATCTCCGCGATCTGCCCTGCCAGCTGCGGCGCCTTCTCGGCCAGCTGCTCGGCCGCCCTGGAAACCGCCGGATCCGAGAGCAAGGAGGGCAGCACCTTGTTGCAGACGAGCAGGCCGAGATGGAGGCGACGCTTCTGCAGCGCCTCGAGCATCTCCTCGGCCTCCCGGGCGGGCACCGCTTCGAGCGTGGTCACGAGCAGGAAGGTCGTTCGCACATCCCGTAGCAGCCGGTTCACGGCCTCCGCCCTGGCGACAAAGCCATCGCGCATCGTTTGGAAGAGGATGAAGAAGTCGGCCAGGTCCTGCAGGAACTGGCTGCCGAGCACACGGTCGGCGACCTGGTAAAAGGGTCTCGACGCCACGTTGACCAGCCGCGACCTGTAAGGGACCGTGAGCCAGCGAAGGAGCCGAGAGGAGAAGAACTCGGACATGCGCTCCGGCGCGTCGAGCAGGTCGAGGGCGTTACGCGAGGGAGGGGTGTCGACGACGAGCAGGTCGTACTCGCCGCCCTCGTGAAGCTCGTACAGCCGCTCCATCGCTATGTAGTCATGGCCCTGTGCGAAGCGCCTGGTGATGTTCTGGTACAAGGGGTTGCCAAGGATTTGATCAGCTGTGCGACTGTCCGGTGCGTGACGTCTCACGAGAGCGTCCCAGGATTCCGACATGTCGAGCATCGCCGCCCAGAGCTCGCCGCGTGGCCGCACGCCGGCGGCCGAGAACGCCTCGTCCGGCACCTTGATGGCGGCGTTGCCGAGGCCACCGATGCCGAGCGCATCGGCCAAACGCCGAGCGGGGTCGACCGTGAGGACCAGGACCCTGCCTCCGACCCGGGCCACGGTCGTTGCGGCGAGCGCGGCAGCAGTCGTCGTCTTCCCGACGCCACCGGGCCCGCACGCGACCACCACCTCCCGCGCCGCCAGCAGCTGCTCGACCTGCCGCTGGCGGGCGGTCCCCGGCGCCATCACAGCTCTTCCCCCAAGCTCTGTGCCACCCGCCGGATCGCCCGCAAGCCATGCGCCCTCCCGAAAAGGTACGGGAGGTACATGAGGGGAACTTCGTCGGCGAGCTCCCGGCGAAGGTGCTCGAGGTGTGCCGCCCCGTCCCGCCGGATCGTCACCGCCAGGCTGGCAGCGGCGAACACCGCCGCGATCTCGGCATCGCCGGCGCCGACGCTTCTTGCAAGCTCGGCGCGTCGACCCGGGAGGGCGATCTCGTCGAAGACGTGCTCCTCCCCGCGCCCGAAGAGCTCGGGGAGCACCCTGTTGGCGATGACACAAGCGAGGTGTACAGGAGTCTCCTGCTGGAGACGTCCGGCAAGGTCGACTGCCTCGCTCACCGGCATCTCCTCCGGCGTCGTCACGATGACTGCTCCGGTGCGAGCGGGATCGCGCAGGATGTCGAGCATCCACCTCGTCTGCGACTGGACGACACCGACTTTCACGAGCTCGTTGATCCCCGTCGGCGCCGCAAGCTGCCCGACGATGTGACCGGTCGCCGAGGCGTCGACGACCACCAGGTCATAGTGCTGGGCCCTCACCTCGTAACAGAGCTTTCCGATGGTGAGGATCTCCCGTATCCCGGGCGCAGCCGTGGCGACGAAGTCGAAGGCACGGGCGACGGGACCTATGCGACCGACGACGGGCACCCTCAGGATCATGCGCAGGTACTCCCGCAGGGACGCCTCGGTGTCCATCGACATGGCCGTCAGCAAAGCCACCACCTTGCGGCCCTCGAAAGGAGTCGGCCCGCACTCGTAGGCAGCCGACAGGTCGCCTTTCGGCTCCACCTCGCAGACGAGCGTGCGCCGCCCGGTCCCCGCCGCCAAGAGACCGAGAGCCGCCGCGACCGTGGTCTTCCCTGTCCCGCCCTTGCCGGTGACGAACAGCAGCTGGCGCTCGAGCAGGTCGATCACTGAACAGATGGCCGGAGGCTGCCGGCCTACGGCGCGCCGAAACCGACGCGGCGCTCGTCCACCGCCGCGCCCACCTCGACATAGGCGATCCGCGCTGTGGGCACCGCTACCCGTCGACCCCGCTTGTCAGTCAACCAGAGCACGCCGTCGGGGTTGCCGAGGGCCTCTTCGACGTCCTGCAGGACCTTTTCCCTATCGGTGCCGTCGGCGAGCTCGACGTCGAGCTCCTTAGGCGTCTGGATGATCCCGATGCGAACGTCCACTCTCGCTCCTTCTCGTCGGGTACCGGTTATGTGCACGTCGGGGCTACCGGCCCCTCGGACATGGACGCGCCGGCTCGCCGCGCCCGAACGCCGTGCCGGCGGCGGTGACCACCTGCGAGACCTCACGTGCCGGAGCGGCATGGCCGGCCCGGCACCGGTCGATCCGAGCCCTTCGGCCCGACCGGGACGCCAGTCCTGACAGGGCCATCGTAGGGGTTGACGAGGCGGATGGCGCCAACAGGGCAGACCGTGGCTCCTCCGTGCCCCGCCTGGAACCGCCATGGGTCTGGTGGAGGCTGGTTGCCAACAAGGTCCCTCGGTCTGGGAGCTTGTTGGCGAGCGCAGCTTGCGCTGGCATCGACATCAGCCGCGGTTGAGGGCGGCGATCATTCAGCATAGGTTGACCCGTCGTGGAGCAGAGCCACATGGCCTTGACTCTGCTGAAGAAGGCCTTCGATCGCTTGGCCGTCGTCGAGGTCGAGCCCGCTGCGGTGGGTGTCGGTCAACTCGAGGGCCACCACCTTCACCGCCTCTCGCCAGCGCCCGGAGCGCTCAGAGAGCCATCGTCGCAGCGTGGCGGTACTTTTTCCCTTGAACAGGTGGATCACCTTGCGGCGATCGAGATCGACCAGGATGGTGGCGTAGATGGTCGGGTGCTCGGGGGTGGCACTCAGGAACCCGTGCTCGTCGACCCCGAGCGCACGTACCCGAACCACCCGTCTGGGGTCGTCCACGAGGGGGGCAGCCATGGAAGGTGACGACCGCCCAGGTCGTCTCCCAGCCGACCCCCTATTCGCGTGACACCGAGGCGACCGAGCGGCGCTGCTCCCCGACGACCTCGAGGCCCTGCTGCGCCGTCTCCGCCTGCCTCACATCCGAAGGAGCGCACCCGCGGCGCTGGCGACCGCCAAGTCCCAGCGCCGGAAGCCGGCCGAAGTGCTCCGCAGCCTGCTCGGAGAGGAGCTCGCCAGGCGGGAGCGGTCGGCGTTCGCCACCCGACGCAAGGCAGCCAGCTTTCCGACCGGCAAGACCTTCGAGGCCTGGGATCAAAAGGCGTCCTCCATCCCGGCACCGACCCAGTCCGCCCTGCGCACCCTGGAGTGGGTACGGCGCCGCGAGAACGTCGTGGTATGCAGACCGTCGGGCACGGGGAAGACGTTCTTCCTCGAAGCCATTGGCCAGGCCGCCGTCGAGGTCGGCATCAAGGTCGCCTGGTTCGTCCTCGAGGATCTCGGCGTTCTCGTGCGGCGCCACCGGGCCGACGACACCGTAACGAGGGCCGTCGGGCGGATCCTGCGATCGGAGCTGATCGTCTTCGATGACATTGGCCTGTTGCCGGTGAGCCTCGATGCGGCCGAGGGTCTCTACCGACTCGTCGACGCCGCCTACGAGCGGCGCAGCGTCGCCGTCAGCTCGAACCTGCACCAGGTGAAAGCGCACACGTTCGGGCGAACCTGTGCAAGGCGGCACCTGAAGCTCACACGTTCGAGCTGGCGAGCCGGTCAGGATCGACAGTGTCGGCAACGTAGGCAAGGAGACCGCCGGCATTCATGCCGAGCGCCTCGCTGACGAGCTTGGGGTTCAGACTGATGAGGAGGTCGACGATGCGCGTCGAGCGCAACGTCTTCGTCGTGACGCCTGCTGGGTCGAGGACGTGGGTGAGATAGGCCGGTGACGCCGGAGTCATGCGTGGCTTGGTGACCTTGGTGACGATCAAGTGAGGGTTACGCGTTCCGAGCGCCTTTCGGTGCACCAGGCAGGCCTCCACTGCTGCCATCGATGCGGGGTCGAGGGGAACTGGGTGGGGACGACCCGCGACGCGGATGGTTCGACCGACCAGGTCGACATCGTCGACCCACAGCGAAGCGAGCTCGGAGACGTTGAGTGCGTGAAGCATCGCGAGCATGCCGACCACGGCTTCGTGGGGATGAACGTTGTCGCCGGTCCAACGCCTGAACAAGCGACGCTGCTCGGCGATCGTCAGGGTGGCCCCGGCGAACCCCGCCCTGGGGGCGGAGGTGATCGCCACCGTGGGGTCGACGAGCACCAGCTTGTCGTGACGGGCCCACCGGAAGAACTGGCGAGCGGCGCTGAGACGCCGGCGCCGGTTCGCTGGCTGAGCGTTGAGGAACGCCTCGACATCGACCATCTGCACCAATGCCCAGTCGGTCTTGGCTCGTTCGCCGACGACGAAGACGGCGAGATCCCGGACATGGGCGAGCGCGCTTTCGATCGTCGAGTCCGATCGGACATGAGTGCCGGCACGCCTCGCGCGTTGTTGGGACCGGACAAGGTGTTCGCAGAACAAGGCCACCACCGGTCGCAGCAGCTCCGGGGTGCCGTCGACGCGCCGTTGTCTGCGGCCAGTGGCGAGCCGGGCTGCCTGGTCGAGCCCGAAGGCCAGCTTGTGGTGGACGAAGAAGTCTTCGAGCGTGCGGGCCAACGTGCCGGCCGATCGACCGGGCTGACGGGATCGCTCCAGAATGGCTTGCGGGTAACGGGACTTGCCGTCACACAGCAACCGCCCGAGTGCGGTGATCATCACGCAGGCGCGACCCATGCAGTGGCGCTCGGCGGCGAACTCGGCGAAGTCGGCGAGCCACCACGGCGGGTTCTCGAGGCGGGCAGCGAGATTGTCGGCTTGGTTCCGGGCACGGTCAGGGTGTCGCTGCCAGCAGCGCCCGCACAGCAATCCTTCCCGTTTGGGGGCCAGTGCCCCGCACGCCGCGCACGGCTGGGCCGGCAGGGGCACCGGGCCGGGATTCGAGCAAGAGCCACACCAACCGGTCGTGGGCCGGATGAACCCCGGACGCCCGCACCGAGGGCAAGGCCGCTTTGCCGTCTCTGCATCCCGCCGGCGCCGGCAGGCCCGGCAGCGCACACTGGACTTGAAGCGCAGCACGTGGCCGCAGTCGATACAGGTTCTCGAGCAGGTGACACAGCGACTCGTGTCCGGAGCCAACCGCCGGACACGCCCACACGTTGGGCAGCACGCCCGGCGGGCGGCCTCCGCGTCGGCGGCACGGCAGCGGTGGCACAGCTCGGTTCCCTTGCGGCCGATCCCGCTGCCACACCGGACGCAGTCGGCGATCCTCATACCGGCGGCATGGAGCGTCCTCGCGCCACCTTGGGTTGCTCGCGCTTCGGCTTCGCCGGTTTGGTGACGGCGATAGGGGTCGTGTCGACCTCGAACAGGTCGTTCGGGGTGCATTCCAATGCAGTGCACAACGCAGCCAGCGTCGACAGCTTCACCTGCGACGGTTCCTTGGTCATCAACGCCGACACCGACGCCGCTGAAAGTTGCGTCCCGGCCCGCTCCGACAGCAAACGCCGCAGCTCCGCACCCGTCCACACTTCTCGCTGCGCGGCGGCCATCCGCAGCTTCCAGCGCACGTTCATTCCTCCACCTCCAGCTCCGCGAGCGTGGTCGACACCGCCCGCCGATACGCGTCCTCGATGAACGTTGACGATGGCGTGACGTAACGCATAGTCGTTCCCACATGCCAATGACCGAGCATCTGCTGAATCGCAACAAGATCGACTTCGCGCTCGTAGTTGCGGGTCGCGCATGCATGACGCAATCCGTGGGGGGAGAACCGCTCGACGTCCGATCGGCCTTCCAACTCGAGCAGATGGTGAAGCCGATTGCGGATCGTTCCTCGATGCAGGACTCCACCACCCTCGTCGCAGAACAGCGCCGTCGACTCGGCAATCCGCGGTCGGACGTCATCGAGATACCAGCGCAGCACCAGGTCGAGCTGGTCGAGCATTGGCACCCAGCGGGGTCTGGGCCCCGATCCACGCGCTGCCTTGCCGAAGCGGACGTGGATCTTGCCGAACGGGCCGCGATCGAAATGGAGGTCCGACTGCTCGAGCGACGCAGCCTCATCTGCGCGCAGACCACAGTGATAGAGGGTCCTGAACAACGCATAGTCGCGGCCGGCTGGGCCAAACTTGCGAGCCGTAGCCACCCGGTCGCGCAAGAACCCGAAGAACTCCTCCATTCGCTCTGGCGTCGGCGGGGGACGGGTCGACGGTGACCCATCGTTGCCGACATGGCGAGCGGCGTTGAACTCGTCCACCGGATCGTCGAGCACCACCCCGAACGTCACCTCGATCTCAGCCGCCTTGCGCGCCACCAAGAATCGGTGAAAGTCCTTGAACGCCTGCACATAGCCGCGGCGGGTCGACGCCGCCATCCGCCGCGCTACGAGCTCACCGACGACGCGGTCGACGTCGTCCACGCCCGCCTCCCACGCTGGAATGCGCAGCAGCTCCAAGAAGCCTCTAACACGCCAGTGTTGTTCGCGATCGTCACCGGGCTGAAGCCCCGAGCCGACCACGACGCAACGAATGCCTCCACGCACGCCGCCTGGAATGCATCGGCGTCGAGCGGGCTCGCCCCCGCTGCAGCGGAGCCGGCAATCAGCCGCAAGCCACGACCGTTCACCTGCACACCTTCTTCCCGCCACGGTTTCTAAAGGTGGCACCTAACTATTGCGCATGTTGCCTTGAGAAGCGCGGACCCTCGGTCAGCCCCTCTTTCCCCAGCCAGCAGCACGAATACCCGCGAGTGAACCTGTGCCACTTCCAGGTGGCTTCGACGAGCTCATGGCGAAGACACTGGCGAGCGCGACAGTCGGCCGGCTCATACACCACGCCCACGTCCGCGTCACGACCGGCGACAGCGTGCGGTTGCAGCAGGCGACGACCGGCACCGGTGAAGCCACTCACCTGAGGCTGAGCGGCAGAACTGGCCGCCAGCGCGCGGCTCACCTGGCCGCCAGCGCGCGGAGCTCAATGGCCATTGACAACATCTCCCGGGGGCGTATGGTGATGGCACCGTGACATAGTCTGTGAGGTCCAGGGATGGGAACACGGATCGTATGCCTGCCGGCAGCCGTCCCTGTCGTCGCGGCGATGGCTTTGGTCGGAGCGTCAGCCGACGCATCCACGCGGCCTGGCCCATTACGCGACGGCCCGTCGGGCTATTGGTGGGGCACAGACAGCAACGGACCCGCACCGTCCGGCTCTGTGTCGCCTTGCCCATCGAGCTCGGCTCCATGGTTCGAGCCGAACATCTCGAACAACGGCTGCGGCCGCTACGGAGGCTACTTCGGAGAGATCGGCGGATACTGGGACCTCAACAACACAGGTTGCAGTAGTACCAACGCTTACAACTCAACCGCCTCGAACGACGCTCACACAAACGCTGCAACCTACTCTGACGGCATCGGCCGGACTCCCTATTGGTTCGGTGGCGGCCCGGGACTCGACCCGAACTATGACGGCACGGCCACCGAGGCCCACACTTGGGGATACGATCAAGCCGCGGAGGCGGCCAAGCTGGCCTCTGACCTTGGTGTCAGCTGGGACTTTCCTCTCCTGTGGATCGACGTCGAGCCACACTTCGGTTGGAGACATGTCTACAGCAGTTGTGGCAACATTGTCGGGACGCTAGCAAGCGGACTTGCCCGCGACACGTTCAACGGCTACTGGGACTACCTGGAACACGACCAAACTCTCTACTTGCCAGGCGTCTACTCGAACCACTCGTTCTGGGACGACCCCGGAGGCACCTCGGGGATGGGCACTCTTTCGGGCACATCGGAGTGGACGGCAAACTGGGCGGCCAACGACAACGCCTGTGACAATCCTGGCCCGTACGACTGGACACAAACGTTTAGTCCAAGCTGTGCTGGCTTTACGAGCTACAGTGCGGTGTTCTTTGGCGGAATCACCTCAAGTAATGCCTGTGCGTTCGCTTGGCAATGGTCCGGCGGCCCGGGAGACTACGATCAGATCGATGCAAACAGGGAGGACTCCTGTGCATAGCGATGTCGCGCGGACGGCTGCCCGAGAACCTGCTCGCTGGGGACCCTTGGCGCTGGCTGCCGTAGTTGTCGCCGTAAGCGGTTGCGGGAGCCTCGCTGGCTCGCGTGCACCCAGCAGCGAGGTGCCGCGGGCCGCTAGCCTTTGCACGTCCTCACAGCTACGGCTGGTCATGACAACCGAGGAGCCCTGGAATGCCGAGGTCCTCTGGGTGCTGGGGTTCCAGAATACAGGAACGAGCGCCTGCTCAGTACAAGGAGGTGATCCTCACTTCACCGTGCTCGAGCAGTCGGGGCAACAGGCACCGGTGACTCCCGACTATGTCGACCAGCTGCAGGGCGTGTGGCCACCAATGTCCATTGTGACCACGGCTCTCCAACCGGGGGATATAGCGGGGTTCTTTGTGGTCTCTGTGCACAATCCGGCCTACGTGTGCGACGGCACTCCTACTACCCTTGAAGCCACCCCGCCTGGTTCGGACCAGGCTCTCACTTTCGGCTCCAGTGGATTCATCGTCTGCAGCGGTGACGAAGTATGGGTTTCACCGGTACACGCAGGCGACGCGCCACCAACACCGCCATCATGACCCAGCCCTCCATATTCGACCGGTGCGGCTCTCCGAGAGTGACGGCCCTGATCGGTCTGCAGCATCGCTGACCAGGCGGTAGATCGCCGGAGTAGACAGCAGCCGAGTGGCGGCTTGATATGTTGAGCCGGGATTCGGCTCCCTCAAACGGCTACGGCCGTTCTCGGAGACGCTGGGGTCGACCGGACGGGCCCCGGTGTTGCCCGGCTCGCTGATCTCGCTGCGGCGCAAGTGCGGCAAGCCGGGATGTCGGTGCGCGACGGGCACGCCAAGGTCCCCCTCGGTGAGGTCCATCCCGAGGCGGCTCGGCTCGAGCCCGAAGCCAAGCGGATCTGCGATGCCATCAGCATCTCCGCCTACGACGCCGAGACCACGCTGGCGCGCATGCTGCGCCCGCACTTCGCCCGCGCGAAGGACGAGGCACGCACGCTCGCCCAGGAGATCTGCGCCGCGCCGGCCGGCATCGAAGTCGTCGGCAAGCGCCTCGAGGTTCGCATCGAGCCGCTGTCCGACCCGCGTCGAACGAGAGCACTCGCCGCCCCGGTCGTAGGACAAGGAGGAGCTCATGTCAGTCGACTCGGTTGGGATGACCTGCACGGGTCAAAGGGGGTCGGAGAGCGGCCCGCTCAGCCGGCGTCGAAGCCTCGCGGGAGCCGGTCCGAAGTCCAGCCAAGGCGCGCCACGGCCTGGACGCAGGCGAACCGGTCCGTCATGCCGGCGACGTAGCCGACCGCGCTTCGCAGTGGATCCCGCTCGGACTCGCGCCGCTGCTCGGCTGGCATCTCGCTCGGATGAGACTCAAAGTGCTCGACAAGAGCACGCAACATCTCGATCACGCGCCGTGACTGCTCGATCGAGGCTTGCCTCAGGT
>JAKATT010000092.1 GCA_021818615.1 Actinomycetes bacterium
GCAAAGCCGACAGAGGGGGTGTCGAATTGGATGGTCGAGAGCGGAGCGGGCTCTCTCAGCATCCTCCAGCTGCGAGCGCCATCGACCGTGCGCTCGAGCGAGTACGGGGTGACAACGTAGCCCGTCCGTCCGAGGAAGTCGGCGACGGCGACCGGGACGTCGAGGCGCCTCGACCAGCTGCGGCCACCGCTCGACGACACCGAGAGCCCGGCCGGTCCCCAGGCGACGAGGCGGGAGCGGCTGAGCGACTGAAGACCGCTGGCAGCGTCGTCGAAGGCTGTTAGGACTCGCTCGAGCCCGGGCTCGCCGATCCCGACCGCCATCCAGTCGCGTCCCTCGTCGGTGCTCTCGAGGGCCGGGGTGCGCATCGAGCCATCGAGCGAGGCGAGAGCGACTACGAGCTGCGGGCCGAAGGCGATCGGGCCGCTGCCGGCGAACTGGTTGGAGGGCTCGAGGTGCCAGCGGCGCCCGGCATCGGTCGGGACCGCCATCGCCAGACCGGTCGGCACCACCCAGCTCGCAGGAGTACGGGCGAGGAATGTCGCCGCCGGGTCCGTCGACGTGCGCCCGAGGTCGACACGGCCGACGAGCTGCCATCTCCGGCCACCGTTCGTCGAACGCTCGACGACGAGGTGACCGGCTCGGGCAAGGACGGCGACAAGAAGCTCGTGAGCGGTGCTGACGGCCGGCCCAACCTCGACGGTGGCTGGCCACCCTCCCGGCGGTGCTGGCAGGGACACTCGTGCCCAGTGCCTGAAGCCGTCACCCGAACGGAACACCGAGGGCGTCTCGCCGGCAGGCGTGCACGAGCCGGCGCTGAGAAAGGCGGTGGCACCCATCAGGCGCAGGACGGGAGGGTGGTCAAAGGGGCAGGGAGAGGGAGGAGCGACAGCCTCCCCCTCGACAGCCTCCCCCTCGACAGCCTCCCCCTCGTGGGGGAGCGCCGCTGCCGGCAGCTCCCTCCAGCTGCGGCCGCCGTCGGTGGTGCCGTCAACCCGCACGATGTTGCCGAGACCGCCACCGAGCATTCTCACCTGAACGACCCAGGCATCCTCCGGCCCGAGGAACCAGCTCCCCGTGAGGCAACCACACAGCGCCACCGCCATCGTGTCAGGGAGCACCGCCCTCCAGTGCCGCCCCCGTCGGGGCTCCGCGACACCTCCGGACCGGGGCCGAACGAGTCGAACGTCCAGATCACCCCGCCCCGAGTCACGAGAAGGTCGGTGGCGCCCTGCAACTGGCCGGCCACGCGGGTGCCCGTGGCGGTGCAGGCCGGCAGCAGCGCGAAGCCGAGGAGGGTGACAAGAAGGGCGACGCGGGTGCGCACGCCCGTGAGACGCCAGGGAAGCGCCCTTCCTTGCGCGGAGGGCGTGGAGGTCGTCCGCGCGGAGGTGGTTCGCGCGGACGTGATTGCGCCGAGAACCCGGATCAGGCGCCGGGCAGCGGTCCCGGGGTCTGTGCTCTGCGGCCGGGAGCCGTGCTCTCGGCGCGCCCGGACGAACCCCTCTGCCACGAAACGGGCCTTCGCGCAACACGTTCGTCTACGTTGCCTACTTTCCGGCGACGCCAAAGGTGCCGCGCCGCTCGTGGCCCGGTCTCTCGTGCCGTTCAACGACCCCGGCCCACCTGCCCGACAGCAGCGACCACAGCATCGACGTCGATAACCGGCTTGGTCGCAGGGCCAGGCACCAACGTGGACCCGACGTGCCCGAGCCCGAGCGCCGTCCCCGCGACGGCAGCCCAGGGGCCCCGAAGACCGCCGCGGCCAAGCCGGGCCATACTTGCACGATCATTAGCTTGTCCGTACAATACCTGCGTGACACCACTCTCCTTCGTCCTGCTGCTCTTCGTGATCTCCATCGTCGCAGGGGCCATCGGCTCGCTCGTCGGGCTCGGGGGTGGGGTGGTGGTCGTCCCGGTCCTGACCCTGCTGTTCCACGTCGACATCAGGCTCGCAATCGGAGCGTCGATCGTCTCGGTTATCGCAACCTCCAGCGGCGCTGCGTCGGCGTACGTGAAAGAACGCATGACCAACCTGCGAGCCGGCATGTTCCTCGAGGTCGCCACCACGACCGGCGCAGTCTCAGGCGCCTACCTGACAACGGTGCTGCCTGCGAAGTTCCTCTTCGTCATCTTCGGGGCCGTCCTCACTTACTCCGCGATAGCCACGTTCCGCAAGAGGCACAGCGCGCAGCCGCTGGCCGTCTCCCACGACCGCCTGGCCAACTACTTCGACCTCCACGGCTCCTACTACGACCAGTTCGAGCAGAAGGAGATCACCTACAAGGTGACCGGCACCAAGCTCGGTCTCGCCATGATGTACGTGGCAGGCATGGTGAGCGCGCTGCTCGGCATCGGGTCGGGAGCGTTGAAGGTGCCAGCCATGGACCTCGCTATGCACCTGCCGATGAAGGTGTCCACGGCGACAAGCAACTTCATGATCGGCGTGACTGCGGCGGCGAGCGCCGGCGTCTACTTCGCCCGGGGTCAGATCGACCCGATCATCGCCGCCCCGGTGGCGGCAGGGGTCCTCGGCGGCTCGATGTTCGGTGCCCAGGCTCTGCGAAGGATCCAGAGCAAGGTCGTCCGTCTCATCTTCGTGGTCGTGCTCATCGTGATCGCGGTCGAGATGCTCCAGAGGGGGGTGCTCGGATGACCCCTTCCGAGCAGGACCCGCACACAGCTGACGGTGCCGCCGTCACGGCGTGCTCGGGCGCCGACCGCGTCCACCACCACGACGTCGACGAAAAGAAGCTCCGCAACGTCGAGACGGCCATCAGCTACGTGCTGCGTGTCGGCGTGATCGCGTCGGTAGTGACCGTGATTGTCGGGCTCGTGCTGACGTTCCTGCACCACCCTGGCTACGCGTCGTTCACCGGCAAGGTTTCCTACCACAGCGTGACCGGCAACAAGACCCTGTTCCCACACACGATCACCCAGCTGGGCGCGGCCCTGTCGCACGGGACCGGTGAAGGAGTCATCGTCCTCGGGCTGATCATCCTCCTGGCCACCCCGGTGCTACGCGTCGCCGTCGGGGTGCTCAGCTTCGTCTACGAGAAGGACCCGCCGATGACCCTGGTCACCCTGTTCGTTCTCGCCGTCCTCGTCGCCTCGTTCTTCCTCGGTTGACCGGGGCGACAATGCTCGACCGGACCAGCCCGCTGCCGCTGTGGGCACAGCTGCTCGCGGACCTTCGGCGCCGAATGGCCGAAGGGGAGTTCGAGGAGCGGTTCCCGACCGAAGGAGCCTGCGCCCGCGACTACGAGGTGAGCAGGCAGACCGTGCGCGAAGCGTTACGCCGATTGGCCGCCGACGGCCTGGTCGTAAGGGAGCGTGGCCGCGCCACCACGCTGGCTCGGCCCGAGTTCGAACAGCCGTTGCACGCGATGTACAGCCTGTCGCGGTCGCTGCGCTGCCAAGGTGTCGCCGAGCGCAGCACGGTGCTGAGCATCCGGACCGAGCCGGCCGGCCAGTGTGGCGACAGCCTTGGCATCGAACCTGAGGAACCGGTCGTCTGCATCGAGCGTCTCCGTTTCGCCGGCGAGGAGCCGCTGGCGATCATGCGCTCGTGGCTACCGGCCGACATAGGGAGCAAGCTCGTCGAAGCCGACCTCGAGTCCGGATCGCTCTACGACCTGCTGTCCGAGAAGTGCGACATTCGTGTCACCGGAGGCTGGGAGCGGATCTGGCCGTTCAACCCGCCCGCAGCGGATCGGCAGCTCCTCCGGCTACCGAAAGGCGAGGCCGCACTGGCTGTCCAGCGCCTCGCCGTCGCCGGGGACCGTCCCGTCGAGTGGCGTGTGAGCAGCATCCGCGGGGACCGGTACTCGTTCAAGGCCGAGTGGGCAGACTTCGCCCCGGCTCAGTATTGAGATTGGCCAGCCTGCCCCTGCGCGGTGCTCTCAAGCAGGGAAAACCGTGCCGGGGTCGTTCCGCGACGTCGGGATCTCCTTGGTGTCTTGAGCCCGCGGATCAGTTCATTCCTGAAGGAGCGCCTCGTGTCAAGAGGGCACTCTCGAAGAGGGCCGCTATACCCCCGGCGAGGAGCACACGCCCCAGCACATCACCGCCGTCACAAAGGTCCGCCCCCGCCCGCTCGGCGACGTCACGATGGATGGCGAGATCACCCACAAGGCTGCCTTCGGCCTCTCGCGGGTCCTGCGATGAGGGAAGGATCTCGTAGCGCCCAAGGGCCTCCGGGAGCGGAACGATGTCTTGGCGGTTGTTCCAGAACGATGCGTTGGCGGCTGTCAACTAGGCTCGGGGAACGTAGCCTCCCCGGCCGAGCGACGCCGACTCGAATAAGTCCATCGACTCGTCGACAGCTCCTCGCACCTCTGTCACCCAGCTCAGTCGGTCCCTCAGCAGCCGCTCCACGCCACCCTGAAGGGTCATGCTGGAGATGGCACATGAGCCGCACGCTCCTTGGAGCTGGACCTCGACGATGCCGGCGTCGTAGTCGACGGCGGTGACGACGAGGTCCCCACCGTCCTCCTGCACGGCAGGTCGCATGAGCTCCATGAGCTCTTCGAGCGCCGCCTCCCGGCGGGCTCGCTCCTCCTCGTCGATCAGCTCGGGCAGCTCGGGCATCGGCACCAAGTGTACGAGGCCCTAATCTCATCACGTGCAGCTCGTCGTCCTCGCAGCCGGCCACGGTCGCCGTTTCGGCGGCCTCAAGCAGCTTGCCCGTGTCGGTCCTGAGGGACAGGCCCTGATGGACTTCACCGCCAGGAGCGCGCTGGAGGCGGGTTTCGACGGCGTGGTGCTCATCGTGCGCGAGGAGGTGCGCGAAGAGCTCCTCCAGCACATCTCCGAGCACTGGCCGTCGGCGCTGCGGGTGACGACCGTCGTGCAGGGGCCGATCGCCGGGACAGCTCAAGCCGTCGCGTCGGCCGCACCCCACGTCGGCGGACCCTTCGGAGTCGTTAACGCAGACGACCTCTACGGGGACGAGGCCGTCGCCACACTGGCGTCCGAGCTGAAAACGCTCGATACGAGCGCGGCAGAGCACGTCATGGTCGCCTACCGGCTGGCCAATACCATCCTCGACGACGCTCCTGTCACCCGTGGGGTTTGCTGGACCGACGGGTCGGGCCGGCTGAAGGAGATCGCCGAGCAGAAAGTGCAACAGGCGGGCAAAGGTCGTTACATCGCTCGTCCCCTCGGCGCCGGACCCGAGCACCCCGGCAGAGAGCTCACGGGCGACGAGGACGTGTCGATGAACCTCTGGGGTTTCACGACCGGCATCTTCGAGCAGCTCGACGAGGCGCTCGGGTCCTTTGACCCGGCGGCGGCGCAGAGCATCGACGGCAAACCGCCCGAGGTGCTCCTGCCGAGAGTCGTGGGTGACCTCGTCGCCCGCGGCCAGGCAACGGTGAGAGTTGCCAATACGGCGGCGCGCTGCATCGGCATCACACATCCCGACGACCTTGCGCTCGTGCGCTCGATCGTCGCCGAGGAGCTCGCCGGCAAGCACAGCTGAATGGCGCGGACAGGAGGTCAGCTGTCATGTGCGGGCGTTTCGTGGCAAGCCGGCGGATCGAGGAGGTGGTCGATGCCTTTGGCGTGCAAGACGTAGAGGTCCCGGTCGAGCTGCTCGAGCCTCGCTGGAACGTCGCCCCGCAAACCCCCATCCTAGCAGTGACAGCGAGGCGGGCGACAGCCGAGTCGGCCGTCGGCGCCAGCTCGCTCGAGATCGGCGCCAGCTCGCTCGAGATCGGCGCCAGCTCGCTCGAGATCGGCGCCAGCTCGCTCGAGATCGGCGCCAGCGGGCCGGAGCCGTTGCTTCGGCGTCGCCTCAGCGCCTACCGGTGGGGCCTCGTGCCGCCCTGGGCAAAGGACCCGAGCTTCGGTGTTCACGCCTTCAACGCCCGGGCAGAGTCGATCGACGAGAAGCCGGCGTTCCGGACCGCGGTCGCAAAGCATCGCTGTCTCATCCCGGCCGACGCGTTCTACGAGTGGAGGCGGGAGCCGTCAGGAGAGCCCAAGTCGTCCGCCAAGCGCCAGCCGTGGTGCTTCCGCCCAGTCGACGGAGGTCTCATCGCCTTTGCCGGGCTATGGCAAGCGTGGCGCCGGCGGGGCGATGAGCTGGGAGAGTGGCTGCTCACGTGCACGATCATCACGACGGACGCGAACAGGACCGTCGCACAGGTCCACTCCCGCATGCCCGTGGTGCTCGAGCCGGAGGCATGGGGCAAGTGGCTGTCACCCGCGCCACTGGCCCCCGTTGAGCTTCATTCCCTGCTGCAACCGGCAAGAGAGGGGCTGCTCCGAGGCTATCCGGTCGATCCGCTGGTGAACGACGCGAGGATCGAGGGCCCGCAACTCTGGCAGTCGCAGGTGGCCGAAGAACCGACACGCTTCGACGCCGGCTGAGCTGAGCTGGCGCTCTCCGAGGCCGGGCCGTTGCCGGGGCCGGCTAGCGCTGGCGCTCTCCGAGGCCGGGCCGTTGCCGGGGCCGGCTAGCGCTGGCGCTCTCCGAGGCCGGGCCGTTGCCGGGGCCGCCGCCTGCAGCGAGGTGGTGCCGGGCCGCTCCGCTGCCGATCCCAGAGCGCCTCGCCGCCTTGGTCGCCGAGGCGGCGATGCCCGGGCCGTCGAGGCCGAGCTCAGAGAGGATGTCGTCGGGCCTGCCCTGGGCGAGGTAGGTGCTCGGGACACCGAGCACGAGGCTTGCCGGGCGCCTGCCGGCCCGGCGCTC
>JAKATT010000157.1:0-16398 GCA_021818615.1 Actinomycetes bacterium
TCCCGTTCTCTGGGGGAGAGGGTGGGCTCTCTGGCGGACGGGGTGGGCTCTCTGGCGGACGGGGTGGGCTCTCTGGCGGACGGGGTGGGCTCTCTGGCGGACAGGGTGGAACTGGTCAGAGAAAGTGGTGCTATAGCAGCACTTTCTCTGACCAGTTCCACTTTCTCTGACCAGTTCTACCCAGGCTGGGCCGCCCCCAGGCTGGGCCGCCCCCAGACTGGGCCGCCCCCAGGCTGGGCCGCCCCCAGACTGGGCCGCCCCCAGGCTGGGCCGCCCTAGGCGAGGAGACCAGTCGCCCCTCGCCACGAGGGTGGTGGCCCGGGGCCGATCCCTCGCTCGATCGCTGCGGCAAGGCTGAGCAGTGTCGCCTCGCTCCAGGCCGGCCCCCAGAGAGCCACTGCGACTGGCAGGCCGTGGTGCAGGCCCACCGGAACCGTGATCGACGGGTAGCCGGCGACTGCCGCCTGCCCCCAGGCCGCTGCGCTGTGGGCGTCTCCGTTCACGTGGTCGATCAGCCAGCTCGGCGGCATCGTTGGGGCGACCAGGGCCTTTATGCCGTGACGCTCGCAGGCGGCATCGATGCCGTCCTTTCGGGTGCGTCGCCAGTTCCTCTCTTGCGCCGCCAGATATCCGGGGTCGTCAAGCGCCCCGGCCGCGGCGGATTCGACGAGGAGGTCTTGGCCGAACAGATCGAGGCGCTCGGCCGCGTTGGCCTCGTTGAACGCGACCACCTCGGCGAGCGACCACAGGGCGCTGCCGCTGCCACCGCCCCGTTTGGCCAGGTAGTGCTCGAGCGCTGACTTGAACTCGGTCTTGAGCACGAGGAGCTCGTCGTCATCGTTCGCCCGCTCGCAGCGGACCGGGTCGACCAGCTCCACGCCGGCTACCCGCAGCGCCTCGTAGGCGACCTCTGCGGCCTCGTCGGTCGGGAGGTGGTAGCCGCTGAACCCCTCTCCGCGCGCTATGCCGACCCGGAGGCCGGCAGGGCTGCGCCGGGCAGCTTCTATGTACCCGCCGACGGCTGGCGAGGCAGGCGGCCTCTTGAAGGTGGCGGCGTCCCGCCGGTCGGTGCCGGCGGCGGCGAGCACCTCGAGCAGCAGGGCCACATCGGAGACGCTACGCGCCATCGGGCCGGCCGTGTCCTGGCTCGGGGAGATCGGAACGATCCCGGCGCGGCTCACCAAACCGACAGTCGGTTTCAAGCCGACTATCCCGCAAGCTGCCGCCGGGCACAGGATCGAGCCGTCGGTCTCCGTGCCGATGCCGAACGGTGCGAAGCCAGCGGCCACCGCAGCACCCGAACCGGCCGAGGAGCCGCCGGGCGAGCGGTCGAGGCCGTGCGGGTTGCGGCACTGGCCACCGACCGCGCTCCAGCCGCTCGAGGAGACGCGGCCCCGGAAATTGGCCCACTCGGAGAGGTTCGTCTTGCCGAGGATGATCGCCCCGGCAGCGCGCAGCCCCGAGACGAGCGTCGCGTCAACGCGTGGCGGCGACGTCGCCAGCGCATAGGAGCCCGCGGTCGTCCCGAGGGCGCCGGCGGTGTCGATGTTGTCCTTTACGAGCACGGGGAGCCCGTGCAGAGGACCGCGCAGCTTCGAGCTGCGCCGCTCGGCGTCGAGCCGCCTCGCCTCGTCCAGCGCTCCTTCGTGAAGGGAGATGATGCTGTGGAGCTGCGGCCCGCGGCCATCGAGCGCCTCGATCCGCTCGATGAGCGCGTCCGTGAGGCTCTCGCTCGTCAGCTCGCCGGAGCCGAGTGTGCCAAGCAGCTCGCTCGCAGTGCTGAAGGCGAGGACGGCGCTCGATGGGTGTGGGTCGTGCCAGGTCTCGCCGCCCGTCATCCGGCGTTCACCAGCCCTCCCAGCCCGATCGCTCTCATCGCGCTCTCGAGCAGGCTCGTCACCTCCGTCAACCTGTCGAGAACCAGCAGCACGCCGAAGGCGCCGAGCACCACCACCGACGTTGTCGTGACCGCTCGGGAATGCCTGCGCACCCATTTGAGCGCACCCGTGAGACGGGTGAAGCCGAGGCCGACGACAAGAAACGGAACCCCGAGACCGAGCGAGTAGACACCGAGGAGCGCCGCACCGGTGACCGGGCTGCCGCTGCCAGCTGCGACGGCGAGGATCGAGGACAGGATCGGCCCGATGCACGGCGTCCAGCCGAAGCCGAAGGCGATGCCGGCGACCGGGGCGGCGAACGGCCCGAAGCGCGACAGATCAGGGTGGAACCTTGCCTCCTTGTAAACCCACGAGACGTTGGCGACGAGGCCGGCCGCCAGGAACGTCGCCATCGCGAGGACAACCGCCCCTGTGATCCGGGTGAGCAGGACGTGATTGCGCACGACGGCCTGCCCAACCGACGTTGCCGTGACGCCGAGCAGGATGAAGACCACGGCGAAACCCACCATGAACAAGCACGTCTCGCGCACGATCCGCACGCCGTAGCGTCGCACGCCGCCCTCGAGGGAGCTCAGGTCGAGACCGGTGACGAGCGACAGATAGCCCGGGACGATCGGCAGGACGCAGGGGGACGCGAAGGACGCCACACCTCCGCCGAACGCCGCGAGATAGCTGACTCCTGTCGACATCCCATCCTTCCGGTCGAGAGCGCGAGCGTCGCGCAGGTCGGATTGCCGGGGCGAAACCAGAGGATGCTTGCCTTCCGCCCCCGACCTTGGCATTGTCGAGCTTGCCATGGCACTCAGCACGAGGGAACGCAGCATCCTCGACCTCGAGCGCGACTGGTGGCTCTCCGCGCCGACGAAAGAGCGCGCCATCCGCGAGCGCCTCGGCTGCTCGCCGGCCACCTTCTACGCGGCTCTCCGGCGCCTCCTCGGGTCGAAGGATGCCCTCGCCTACGATCCGCTCGTCATGAAGCGACTGCAACGGCGGGTGGAGCGCCGGCGCCGCGAGCGGCTGTCGGGCACCGCCATCCAGCCTCGGAGGTGACGCCGGCAGGCATCATCGCGTGGCTGACGGAGCTCCCGGCCAGAACGGGCCTGTTCACCGATTTCGACGGGACGCTCGCTCCGATCGTGAGCGACCCGGCTGCAGCGGCTCCCGTCTCCGGCGTGGTGGCGAGCCTCCACCTCCTCGCAGGGCATCTCGCAGCAGTGGGCGTCGTATCCGGCCGCCCTGCGCGCTTTCTCGCCGACCAGCTGGCGCTCGGCACCGCACCTGGCCCCATCCATGCCTACGGGCTGCATGGGCTCGAGCACACGACCGGCGCCGAGAGCGCCGAGGGCGCCGAGGGCGCCGAGGTAGAAGTTGCAGCGACTGCCGTCGCGTGGAAGCCGGTGCTCGAAGCTGCCCGGGACGAGGCCCTCCGCGATGCGCCAATAGGAGTAGCGGTGGAGGACAAGGGCCTCGGAGTCACCCTCCACTGGAGGAATGCCCGCGAGCAGCTCGGCACCGCGGCGGCGGGCCGGGCACTCGGCGAGCACCTGGCGGCCAGGCACGCTCTCGTCGCCCGTCCCGGCCGGGCGAGCATCGAGCTCGTGCCCCCGATCGGCATCGACAAGGGGACGGTGCTCCTCGAGTGGGGGGAGCGGCTCGCCTCGAGGGCGGCCCAGCCGCTCGCGCGCCTCGCCTTCTTCGGGGACGACGCCGGCGACGAGCTCGGCTTCGAAGCGCTCGAGTCGCTCGCTCGAAGCGGCCGGGTCGAGGTGCTCCGAGCGGCGGTCGCGAGCCCCGAGGCGCCGGCCAGCCTCCTCGAGAGGGCCGACGTGGTTCTGGCCGGCCCGTCGGAGGTGGCCGCCGTCCTCGCCGGTGCCGCCGAGGCGCTCAGCGCTCAGTCCTGAGGCGAGCGCGCCTCGGAGAGCACGTGCTCCAGCCAGGCGGCAGGGGCCAGATGGCCGGCACGGCGCTTCAGCTCGCTCGATCGGCGGGCTCGCTCCTCGTGCGGCATCTCCAGGGCCTGGTGCAGCGCCTCGGAGGTCGCCGCCACGTCAAAGGGGTGCACGCCGATGCTGAGGCCACCGAGGTCTTCGAACGCCCCGGCCATGGTGGACAGCACGAGCACGCCGTCGCGCTCGTTGAGGGCCGGCCCCTCCTTCGCGACGAGGTTCATCCCGTCCCTGATCGGGTTCACGAGAAGGACCTCATAGCGCTCGAGGGCTGCAACGGTCGACGCAAAGTCGTCGTCGACGTCGAGGTCGACAGGAGCCCAGCCTCGCGTGGCCCAGCGTTCGTTGAGGAGGGCTGCCATGTGCTCGACCTCGGCCCTGTAGGCGAGGTACTCGGGCAGGCCCTGCCGGCTCGGGTAGGCGCGGGCGAGCATCACCACTGACTCGCGCCAGCAAGGGTGCTCCTCGAGCAACAGGTCGAATGCCAGGAACCCGCGGAGCAGGTTCTTCGAGAGCTCGATGCGGTCTGAGCGCACGATGAGCTTGCGGTCCCCTATGCGGTCGGCGATCTCGATCCTGCGTCGCTCGCAGCCGGGGGACGACGCCACCTCTGCGAGGCGGCTGAGATCTGCGCCAAGGCCGGCGTGGAACGTGGCGGGCACCTTCCCGCCGAGCTGCTCACAGCAGCGCACGAACGCCGACTCCCATCGCGCCGTGTGGAAGCCGCATGCTCCGAAACCCGCCATCGCGCCCAGGAGCTCGCTGCGCACGGCTGGCGGCAGGATCGCCAGCTCCTCGGGACCGGGGAAGGGGGTGTGGGAGAAGTGGACGCTCAAGAGGTCCGGACGCGCCTCGGCGAGCGTCGTACCGGCGAGCGCCAGATGGTAGTCGTTCACGAGGACGACGGCCCCCGGAGCGGCGACCTCGGCGACGGCGTTGGCGAAAGCCTCGTTGTACAGCCTGAAGTCGTCCCATGCGGCATAAAAGCGGCGGTCGAACAACGGCCGGCGCGAGGCGTCGAAAAGCCCGTGGAAGCAGAACCACAATGTCGAGTTGGCGATGACGTCGTACGCGCTCGACAGCACCTGCTCGCCGACATGGACGAGCTGCAGCCTGAGGCCGTCGCCACCAGCTTCGACCATGCCCCCGGCACGCTCGGCGGCCATCCGGTCGGTCGCCGTGAGCGGGGCGGCCACCCAGACGGCGTCGTCGCGGCCCTCGAGCGCAGCGGCGAGCGACGGGGCGAGTCCCCCGCCGCCCGGCCTGACGCCAAAGGACCCGTCGCCTCGCTCCTCGAGAGCGAAGGGCCCCCTGTTCGAGGCGACGACGAGCTTCGCCTTCGCTGTGCCGCCGCCTCCAGCGGGGCCGCCGCCTCGATTCACGGCGCCGCCGGTCGGACGCGGACGAGCGCCGCTTGCATGACCTCGCGCGCCTGGGAGGACAGCTCCTTGAGCGGCCGGTTGCGGTGCAGGCGCACCCCGAGGTCCACCTGGGCGACGGCATCGGCTCCGTAGCGCTCCGCCACGTCGATGAGAAGGCCGATCTCGACCCCGTAGCCAGGAGCGAGCTCGAGGTCCTCGAGCACCCGGCGCCGAAGGGCGGTCTCGCCTGCGAGCGGCTGGCTCACTCCCGACAGCTCCGGGAAGAGAAGCGACAAGAGGGGCTTCGCGACAAGCTCGGTCACCCTGCCCCCGCCGTTCGGGTCGCCGGCGACGGGGCGTTCGTACGCACCCTTCACGAGCACAGTCTGCGGGCTCGTCAACAGCGGCCCGAGCAGACCGGTCACGAAGTGGGCACCGAAGTTGGCGACGTCCCCGTCGAGGAAGACCACGATGTCGGCCCGGCGGCACGCGAGCCCCATCGCCTGGCCCTTGCCGTAGCCGGGGCCGGCGATGACGGTCGCCCCCTCGCGCCGAGCGACGCGTCCCGTCCCGTCGCTCGAGGCGTCGTCGACGACGAGGATCTCGTCGACGAGCCCGGCACCCTTCGCGCCGAGCTCGCGGCGGATGGTGCCCACGATGGCGCCGATCGTCGCCGCCTCGTCGCGGGCGGGGATGCAGGCGGTGACGGTGGCGCCCCCTTTCAGGACGGCCAGGCGTGCCGGGTCGAAGTCCCCGTGGCGGTAGGTGGCGATCGATGGCGCCTCGAGCAGCGAAGCCATTGCCCCGCCACGTTAGGCACGGCGCGCATGGCGGGGAGCCAGCCGCTCCCCCTACACTGGTCGCCATCATCCAGAGCGGCTGAGGGACGGGCCCGATGACGCCGCGGCAACCAGTGCCCGAATGGCTCGAGAAGAGCCACGGGGACCAGGTGCCAATGCCCGACCGATGAGGAGGAGACGTGAGTTTTGTTCAAGGGCTGGCGTGCCGGGAGTGCGCCCGTACCTATCCTGCCGTCGCCGCGCACGCCTGCGAGCACTGCTTCGGGCCGCTCGAGGTCGCCTACGACCGGCAGGCACAGCGCCGCCAGGTGTCCCGCGAGCGCATCGAGTCGGGTCCGCACGACATGTTCCGTTACGCTGACCTGCTCCCGGTCGGAGCGGACGCACCCGTGAGCCTCGGCACCGGGATGACGCCGCTCGTGCGGGCCGACCGCCTGGCCGCCGAGCTCGGCCTCGGCGAGCTGTGGATCAAGGACGACACCCGGAACCCGACCGGCTCCTTCAAGGACCGTGTCGTCTCCGTCGCCCTCACCAAGGCTCGGGAGCTCGGCTTCAAGGTGGCTGCCTGCGCCTCGACCGGCAACCTGGCGAACTCTGTCGCCGCTCACGCGGCGCGCGCCGGCATGCGCTCCGTCGTCTTCATCCCCAACGACCTCGAGGCGGCAAAGGTCCTCACCACCGCGGTCTTCGGGGGGCACCTCGTGGCGGTCGAGGGCAACTACGACGACGTCAACCGCCTCTGTGCCGAGCTCGCCAGCGAGCGTCCCGAGTGGGCGTTCGTGAACGTGAACGTGCGGCCGTACTACTCCGAGGGCTCGAAGACGCTCGCCTTCGAGGTGGCCGAGCAGCTCGGCTGGCGCCTGCCGGACCACGTCGTCGTCCCCATCGCCTCGGGCAGCCAGCTCACCAAGATCGACAAGGGCTTCCGGGAGCTCGTCGAGCTCGGGCTCGTCGACGAGCCTGCGCCGGGGAGCGTCCGGGTGTCCGGCGCCCAGGCCGAGGGCTGCTCGCCGGTCGCGACCGCCTTTCAGGACGGCACCGACTTCGTGAAGCCGGTGCGGCCGTCCACCATCGCCAAGTCGCTTGCCATCGGCAACCCGGCGGACGGCTGGTACGCCCTCGAGGTCGTCCGCCGGACGGGCGGGGCGATCGGGGCGGTCAGCGACGACGAGGTGATCGACGGCATCCGCCTGCTCGCCCGGACCGAGGGGATCTTCGCCGAGACGGCAGGCGGCGTCACGATCGCGACGCTCGCCAGGCTCGCCGGCTCGGGCGTGGTGCGCAACGACGAGCGGGTGGTCTGCTACGTCACGGGCAACGGCCTCAAGACCGTGGAGGCGCTGCAGGAGCGCATCCGCCCGACCGCAACCATCGAGCCCACCCTGGCGGCCGTCTCGGCCGCTCTCGGCGAGGAGGTCCTCTCGTGAGCATCACGGTCCGCATCCCGGCCCAGCTGCGGGCGCTCACCGGAGGAGCCGGGGAGGTCACGACTGCCACCGGCACCGTGCGTGACGTCATCGCCTCGCTCGAAACGAGCTACCCGGGCTTTGCCGAGCGGCTGCTCGACGAGAGCGGGGCGCTGCGGCGTTTCGTGAACCTCTTCGTCGCCGACGAGGACGTCAGGTTCCTCGACGGCCTCGACACCAAGGTCTCCGACGGTCAGACGCTGAGCGTCGTCCCGGCCGTCGCCGGGGGCTGAGCCCGGGGCTCAGCCCGGGGCTGAGCCGGCACGAGCCGGTGAGCGGCAAAGCGCCGCTCGAGCAGCGCCGCCGACACGAGCAGCGCGCCGAAGCCCGTGCCGAGGGCGCAGACGCCGCTCCAGCCGAAGCTCTGGAAGCACATCGCCGAGCCGATCGACCCGATCGTGCCGCCTATGAAATAGCTCGTCATGTAGCCGGCGTTGACGCGGCTGCGAGCCGTCGGTGCCAGCCGGTAGATCTGGCTCTGGTTGGTGATGTGGATCCCCTGGCAGCCGAGGTCGAGAACGACGATGCCGATGAGCAAGAGAGCAAGGGACGAGGCATCAGCCCAGAGGACGAGGAAGGCCGTGAGGATGGCAAGGGCAGTCGCTACGGTGAGGAGTCCCTGGTGCCCCCTGTCGGCCAGCCGGCCGGCGGCGGAGGCCATCGCCGCCCCGGCGACGCCGGCGAGACCGAACAGCCCGATCGTCCCCGAGCCGTAGTTGTAGGGGGGTGCCGACAGCAAGAACGCCAGGCTCGTCCACAGCACGGAGAAGGCGGCAAAGGAGAGCAGGCCGAACATCGAGCGCCACCGCAGCACGGGCTCGGAGGCAAAGATGCTGAGCACCGAGGCGAGGATGCCCGGATAGCTGAGGCCGGTGTCCTCCCGGTGCCGCGGGAGCGCGCGGGCGAGGACGGCGGCGATGGCGAGCATGAGACCGGCCGCCACCAGGTACACGGTCCGCCAGGAGGATGCCGCGGCGATGTAGCCGGCCGCGGTACGGGCGAGCAGGATGCCTAGCAGAAGGCCGCTCATCACCGTCCCGACCATGCGGCCGCGCTCGCCCTCCGAAGAGAGCGACGCCGTGAAGGACACGAGCACCTGGGCGACGACCGAGCTCGTCCCGACGATGGCAGCCATCACGAACAGCACGGCGAGATCGGGGCTCACGGCGGCGCCGGCAAGCGCCGCCGCCGTCACGACCGCCAGCACGACCACGAGGCGCTTGCGCTCGAGCAGGTCGCCGAGGGGCAGCAGGAAGAGCAGGCCGAGGGCATAGCCGACTTGCGAGGCCGTCACGACCAGTCCGGCGGCGGCGGATCCGACGTGGAGGGAGTGGCGGATCGCTGCCAGCAGAGGCTGCGCGTAGTAGTCGCCGCCGACGGCCACGCCGGTGGCGACGGCGAGGACGACGACGAGGCCGCGTGAGAGGCGCGACGCCTCGGCAGGGCCCGCGACGGGCTCCAGGGATGCCACGGTGGGTGCAACGCAGCCGGGTCGCGCCGCCTTCCCGGGAGGCGGGCGAGGATCGCGCTCCGGAATCGGCTTCGCCGGTAGCACTCACCGGTAGAGAGTGCTAATCTGGCACTCGATCGATGAGAGTGCTGACGCTCGGTGACCCGAGCAGCAAGGGAGGACTGACAACATGCCGAAGTTGATCGCGTTCGACGAGCAGGCCCGCCGGGCGCTCGAGAGAGGCATGAACCAGCTGGTCGATGCGGTGAAGGTCACGCTCGGCCCGAAGGGTCGCAATGTCGTTCTCGAGAAGAAGTGGGGTGCGCCGACGATCACCAATGACGGCGTGTCCATCGCAAAGGAGATCGACCTCGAAGACCCATGGGAGAAGATCGGGGCCGAGCTCGTCAAGGAAGTCGCCAAGAAGACCGACGACGTGGCGGGAGACGGGACGACGACGGCCACCGTGCTCGCCGGAGCCATGGTCCGGGAGGGCTTGCGCAACGTGGCGGCGGGCGCCAACCCGATGTCTCTCAAGCGGGGTATCGAGGCGGCAGTCGAGACTGCGGTGAGTCGCATCAAGGAGCTCGCGAAGGACACGGACTCGAAGGACCAGATCGCCCAGGTCGCCTCGATCTCGGCTGCTGACGACGAGATCGGCTCGATGATCGCCGAGGCGATCGACAAGGTCGGAAAGGACGGTGTCATCACCGTCGAGGAGTCGCAGACCTTCGGTATGGACATGGAGCTCGTCGAGGGCATGCGCTTCGACAAGGGCTACATCTCCCCGTACTTCGTGACCGATCCCGAGCGGATGGAGGCGTCGCTCGACGACCCCTACCTGCTGCTCGTCGGCTCGAAGATCTCGGCGGTACGTGACCTGCTCCCGGTTCTCGAGAAGGTCATGCAGACCGGCAAGGCGCTCGTCATCGTCGCCGAGGACGTCGAGGGCGAGGCTCTCGCCACGCTCGTCGTGAACAAGATCCGCGGGACGTTCAAGAGCGCCGCCGTGAAGGCGCCCGGGTTCGGGGAGCGCCGCAAGGCCATGCTGCAGGACATCGCCATCCTCACCGGTGGACAGGTCGTCACCGAGGAAGTCGGCCTCAAGCTGGAGAACGTCACGCTCGACCTGCTGGGGCGTGCCCGCAAGACCGTCGTCACGAAGGACGAGACGACGGTCGTCGAGGGTGCTGGCAGCGAGTCTGACATCAAAGGGCGGATCAACCAGATCAAGACCGAGATCGAGAACACCGACTCCGACTACGACCGGGAGAAGCTCCAGGAGCGTCTCGCCAAGCTGTCGGGCGGCGTGGCCGTCATCAAGGTCGGAGCCGCCACCGAGGTGGAGCTGAAGGAGAAGAAGCACCGCATCGAGGACGCCGTGTCGACGACGAAGGCGGCCATCGAGGAGGGCGTCGTGCCGGGTGGTGGCGTTGCGCTCCTCCGCTCGCAGGCCGCGATCCTCGACACGGCCGAGAAGCTCGAGGGTGACGAGGCGACCGGCGCCCGCATCGTGGCCCGCGCCGTCGAGGAGCCGATCAAGCAGATCGCCGTCAACGCCGGCCTCGAGGGCGGCGTCGTGGTCGAGAAGGTGAAGGGCCTGAAGACCCTCCCGGAGGGCTTGAACGCCGCCACAGGCGAGTACCAGGACCTCTTCAAGGCCGGCGTCATCGACGCCGCCAAGGTGACGCGCTCTGCGCTGCAGAACGCTGCCTCGATCGCGGCACTGTTCCTCACGACCGAAGCCGTCGTCGTCGACAAGCCCGAAGAGAAGTCCGCCACGCCGGCCATGCCCGGTGGAGGCATGGACGACTTCTGATCCTGCGCCGCCAGAGCCCCGGTAGGCGGTAAGGGCGGCGCCGGGTCTCACGAAGCGGGGGCGCTTCGGCGCCCCCGCTTCGCGCCCGCTGCCGTCGAGGCACCTGCGGGCAGGACCACGCCTCGGCCGGAGGCGGGGGGCGCGCGCGGACGCCTCGTCTTAGGATTGCCGGCGTGGCTGGCACTGAGAGCTCTTCCGGCAGACCGGCAGGCGCGGCGCCGGGCGGCGCCCCGGGGGCTCCGAGCATCGGTTGGAACGTCGTGCACCTTTTCTGCCGTGCCGGGCCGGATGCACGCTCCAGGGCGGTGCTCGCCGCGATCGAGGAGGCCAGGAAGGACGGCCACCAGGTCGTGACGGCCTCGATGATCGGCCACAAGGCCGACCTGTGCCTGCTCGGGCTCGGCCCGGACCTCCACGTCCTGCGCAGGCTGCAGACGAGGCTCGCCAGGGCCGGCCTCGAGATCGCCGACTCCTACATGTCGCTCACCGAGCTCTCCGAGTACACCGCCGGGGTGCCCGAGGCGATGGTACAGGCGCGCCTGTACCCGACGCTGCCGCCCGAGCAGATGCCGGCCTTCTGCTTCTACCCCATGTCGAAACGCCGCGCCGCCGGCGCAGAGAACTGGTACCACCTCGACTTCGAGGAGCGCCTCGAGCTGATGTACGGCCACGGCTCAGTCGGGCGGGAGTTCAAGGGCCGGGTTCTCCAGCTCGTGACAGGCTCGACCGGCCTCGACGACTACGAGTGGGGCGTGACGCTGTTCGGCGTCCATCTCGATGATCTGAAGGATTGCGTGTACAGGATGCGTTTCGACAAGGCGTCGTCGCTCTATGCCGAGTTCGGGCCCTTCTACACCGGTCTCGTCGGTGAGGCGGAGGCCGTGCTGGCAGAGGTCGGTGTCGACTGACTCCGCCCCGGCGTCGCTCAGCGCGCTCGAGCGGGTCGTGGACGGGTTGTGCACGGTGGCGGTGGGTTTCTCAGGAGGGGCGGATTCCGGCCTGCTCGCCTACGTCGCCCGGCAGCGGCTCGGCCGCTCGCGTGCCTTAGCGGTGACGGCGGTCTCCCCCTCCCTCGCGCCCGAGGAGCTCGAGGACTGCCGCTCCCTTGCCGCCGAGTGGGACCTCGACTGGCGCCCCGTCGAGACGCGAGAGCTCGAGCGGGAGGCGTACAGGGCGAACGGCCGCGATCGCTGCTACCACTGCAAGAGCGAGCTCATGGAGGCGCTCGAGGCGCTCTCGGCAGCTGCGGGCGGTGGCGGTAGTTGTGGTGGCCAGGTCCCGACCGTCATCCTCGGCGTGAACACCGATGATCTCTCCGACCACCGGCCCGGGCAGGCTGCGGCTCTCGAGCGAGGGGCCCGCTTCCCCTTTGTCGAAGCAGGCCTGTCGAAGGCGGACGTGCGCGCAGCCTCCAGCCTCCTCGGGCTGCGCACCGCCTCGAAACCCGCCTCAGCCTGCCTTGCCTCCCGCGTCCCGTACGGGACCGCCGTCACGCTCCAGGTGCTCGGCCGGGTGGCGAGGGCGGAGAGCGGCTTGCGGGCGTTGGGGTTTCGCGCATTGCGGGTACGGCACTACGGCGACGTCGCCCGCATCGAGGTGCCGCTCTCCGAGCTGGGCTCGGTGCTGAGCTTGCGAGCCGAGGTCGTGAGCGCCGTCCGGGGGGCCGGCTACCGCTACGTCACGCTTGACCTCGAGGGCCTGCGCTCGGGGAACCTGAGCTCGTAGCCGCTGGGGCGGCAGCAACCGCAAGAACCACGAGCCCACCACGTTCCCGACGACATGGACGGAGCTCCGTCAGGCCGGTCCGTGACAGGTCGCCCACCGCGGGTCTCAGTGCGCCTGGCAGCGGCGGCCCTGACCCTGGCGGCGGTCGCCACCGCCCCGGGCACCGCCTCCGCCGCCAGCTCAGCCGGGGCCGACCGCGCCCCCGTCGTCACGACACAGGGGCAGGCCTTCCAGCTGGCTCTGCCATCCTTGACGCTGACGAGTGGCGCCTCGAGCGCCAGCTCCACCTCGGGCGGGGACCTCCGGGCCGAGGGAGCCGGCCTTCTTGCTCCGAGCAAGCAGGGCGACGCCGTCGTGACAGCAGTCCCGGGCCAGTCGCGCTCGGTCCCGGCGAAGTGCGCGGGCCCGGCCCCTTCGCTGCCCTCGCCTTTCGGCCATGCCGTCTCTCTCACGGTGGCCTGCGGGTCGGCCACGGCCGACGCCTCCTCGAGGGAGCGCGGCAGGGCGACGTCGGCCGGGCAGGCCTGCCAGCTCTCGATCAACCTCGCGCCTTTGCTCGGCCAGATCGTGAAGCCCTTCTCCCCCGCCCTGCAGGCGCTGCAGGGGATCTTCGGCAACCTCCCGAAGCTCCCGGGCAGCGGCGAGTCGCTCTCGTCGCTGCTCGGCACGGTCGTGCACGCCCTCGCGAAGAACCAGACGCTCAGCGCCTCGATCGGCACCTCGTCCTCCAGGACGGCCGTGACGCCGGCCGGCTGGTCGGCAAGCTCGACCGCAAACGGCAGCACCATCTCGATCCTGCCGGGCGCGCAGCCCGGCGGTGCCGCCCTCGTCAAGATCATGATCGGAGGGACGAGCGCCGCGGCGTCGCTCAGCCGCCCCGGCCCGGCCGGCGGCCTCGAGAAGCCGGACGCCACAGACACCCCCTCGCTCGTGACCGTCGAGGTTGACACACCAGCCGGGGGCCCGAAGACCTATTCGGTGGTGCCGGGCCAGAGCTTCACCGTCCTCAGGGGCACCCCGCTCCAGTCGACCGTCACCGTCGCCGCCGGCTCCGTCACGACGAGCCCGTCGGGCGCAGAGACCGCGACGGCCCACGGCGTCCGGCTGGTGCTCCTGCAGGGCATCGGGGCGGCGAGCGGCGACAACGGCGGCCTCACCGTCAACCTCGCCCAGGCCTCCGCGGCAGCGGCTGGCGTCTCGGCTTCGCGAAAGACCCCCCAGAAGGTTCCGCCGCCGCCTCCTCCGGCCGTGCCGAACGCGACCGTGCCACACACCGGCCTGCCGTGGGCGGGAGCGGCCCCGGTGCTCGCAGGCGCCGCGGCAGCGGGCGCCGGCCTGCTCTGGTGGCCGCGCCGCCGAAGGCAGCGGCGCTACGTGAAGAGCCGCGCGTGACGGGCATAGTCCGCAGCGCGCTCGGCGCCGCGCTGCTGTGGGGGAGCGCGGCAGCCGGGGGGTTCGCGCTCGCGTGGACCGTCCGCGCCCATGCGGTCGGCCACGAGCTCCAGGGAGTGGCAGGCACGGCGGTGAGGAGAGGGAGGGGTTTCGACGCGGAGTCGACCTGCCGTGCACCCGAGCCTCGCCCCGGGCAGGTCGCCGGGCTGCTAGAGATACCGAGCCTCGGGCTTCGTGCGCCGGTCGAGCAGGGCGAGGGCGACGGGGTGCTGTCGGCCGCCGTCGGTCACGACCCGTCGTCCGTCTGGCCGGGCGCGGACGGGACCGCCGTGTTCGCCGCCCACGACGTCAGCTACTTCGCACGGATCGACCTCCTCCGGCAGGGTGCCGTCATCCGTTTCGTGTCGGCCTGCACGACGACGACGTTCTCGGTGACGGGCCACCGGGTCGTGCAGGCGGGGAGCCCCGTCGCCGACGGCACCCGACCGACTCTCCTGCTCGACACGTGCTGGCCGACGAACGCCCTCTGGTGGACCCCGGACCGCCTCCTAGTCTCCGCCGTCGAGACCCGCTCCGTCCCCACCGCTCCGGCCGGCGGCGCCCACCAGCTCCCCACCCCGACGAGCTCCGCCCCGCTCGCGGTGCCAGCGCCCGAGGCACTCGTCGCACAGGGTCTCACGCTCGACACGAACCCGACGCTGCTCGGGACGCTGAGCGTGGTGGGGAGAGCGTCGGGTGGCCTCGTCGAGTCACCCGCGCCCCTTGCCGCCGAGGAGGCCGCCCTCACCGCCTACTACGGCGGCCTGCACTCGATCGAGGCAGGATCACGAGCTTGGTGGTCGGCCATCGCCCCGCACGTACCCTTCCCGGCAGCCTGGTCGGGCTCAGCCGTGACGCGGTACGTCACACGGCTTGGCATCAGCGTGTCCGCAAGAGGAAGCCAAGTCGTCGGCGCCGCGCTCGGCGCGACTCTCGAGCTTCGATCTGCGGCCGGGGCGGTCGACACCGTGCACCTCGCCGTCACGACGGTGGTGCGCGGCGGCACGCTCGAGATCTCCAAGTGGACTATCAGCAGTTGAGCCCTCGCCGACCCGAGAGAACGGAGATGGAGATGGAGACGGCAACCACCGAGGCGGGCGCTCAGGCTCGCAGCCTGAAGCGGCGCAACGCGGCGATCCTGTCGACCACGCTGGCGTGTGCCGCCGGCGGAGCCCTGGCCGGCACGCTCGCCTTCCACTCGACCGGCGGGAGCATCCCCGCCGCGAGCACATACCCTTCGCGCCTCGCCGCGGCATCGACCCGCAACGCCCTTCCCGACGCGCCCCTTCCCGGACGCGGGGCCTACGGCATGGTGCCGGGCACCCGCTTCCCACCGATGCCGCGCCGCAACGCCGTCGTCGGGACCCTCACCGGCGGTGGTACGCCCGCAACACCCGGCCGCTACGGCTCTGGCTCCGGCGGGTCCACACACCTGCCGGGCACCTCCTTCCCCCCCGCAACCGGCGCCGGCACTCCAACCGCAGGCCCCGCGACCGGCCGGGGCAGCGCGCCGCGGCGCCCGACATCTGCGACGGCCTGCATCGGTCTTCCGAAGTCCCTCGTCAGCGTGCTGCCCTCCGACGCCTTGCTCCGCGACCTCGTCGTGACCGATGGCGGGAAGGACGTCACGATCCAGGTCGGGACGTCAGGAGTCAGGATCTGTGGCCGGCTGCCAAAGGACCTCGTGACGAAGCTGGGCAAGCAGCTGGCTGCGCTCGTCGATCCCGGCACATCGCTACCGACCCTGCCGCCGGTGACGCTGCCCGGTGGCGGGGGCGGTCTCGGCGGTCTCTGAGGGCTCCTGCTGCGCCCGCCGCGCCCGCCGCGCCCGCCGCGTCCGCCGCGCCCGGCCCCGCTCGGCCCCGCTCGGCCCCGCTCGGCCCCGCTCAGCCCCGGGAGGGCGGGACCTGCCATCCGGCGCTCGAGGTGCGACGCGGCTCGTAGAACACGCAGCCTTCGGGACAGGCAAAAGGGAGCTGCTCGTTCACCCCGAGGCGGCACCGCTCGGTACGCTCACCGGACGCGACCGTCTGACGGATGTAGTGACGACAGTCATCCTGCACCGACATGGCGCAATGATTCCATGCTGTTGGGTGCCCCAGGGATCAGCCGGCAGCCGAGACGGGTTGCTGCAACACCTGGACCGACGATACGAGCCAGTTGCCGCTCGTGTCCCTCAGGCCGATCACGAGCCGCAAGGTGTCGACGATCGGTGCCTTCACGCGGTCGTTCAGGTAGGTCTGCGAGACGACCGCGAACACGCTCGCCTGCGAGCCGTTCACCCACTGGACGTCGAGCGCCACGATGCGACCTCGGGAAGCAGCGCCGGCGGCCGACAGCTCCTTTCCGATCGACGAGGCGAAAAAACGCTGCGCCTGCGAGGCGAACGACCCGGCCGACATCGACTGGATGCGCTGGAAGTCGGCGCTCACGGTGCCCGGATCGAAGTTCGTGAGCGCCAGCACGAGCGAGCGGGCCGAGGCGGCGGCGGCGTTCTGCGAG
>JAKATT010000157.1:16734-34630 GCA_021818615.1 Actinomycetes bacterium
GTACAGGCAACGGTGACCATCGCAGTGCTCCTTCACTCTCCCGACCAGCCCATTTCCTGCGCCTTGGGACCAAGAGAGACAGTCCTAGGAGCGTCGCGAGCACAAGGGCCGCCCAGGCGCCTGCGCCGGGCGGCGGCGCGGCAGGCGATTCGTAGGACGACAGCGAAGCCGCGCCCGACGGACCGGAGCTCGACGACGGGTCCCCGCCGCCGCGCACCTCGGCCTGCGAGGCGCTCGGGGGATCGGTCGCCATGCCGCCCGGCACCGGGAACTGCGCCAAGGCCTGATGCGCAGCAGTGACCCCGTTGCCGAACTCGGTCTTGCACGCCGCGCCGGGCAGGCTCGGCGGAAGCGACAGGGAGCTCGCGTACTGGGTGGCCGGTGGCGAGCCCGGTGGGAAGAGCAGCCGGGTGCGCTGCCACACCTGGTTGGCGACGTACGGGTCGCCCGGGTAGAGGCTCTTCGACGGTCCGCTCGGCGTGACTGCCGCGATCGCGCCGAAGAACCACCGGTTCGTGGCGAGGCCGACGCTCAGGTTCGACAGGTTGGTCGGTTCGGCGATGTTCGACGACAGGTCGGCAAAGTCGTGCAGGAAGCAGGCCACATTCGGCCGTACCGCCGTGAGCAGCCTCGTGGCCGCGGCCGCTGCAGCGGAGCCGTTGTCGAGCAGGGCAACGAGGTCGAAGCGGTGGTGCTCGAGCACGTCGGCGAGCACCGCGGTGTTCGAGAGCGCCTGACGCAGCGCCGGACCATCCGACCCGAGGCCGTTCAGGATCGGAGGCGAGGCATCGAGGAGCGCCTCGAACTGGTGCTGGTAGGCGAGGAACTCGCTCGAGAACTGCGACGAGCTGACGAGCATCGACTGGAGGTCGCCCGCCCGCCCGTCCAAAGCCTGGGCGAGCGTCGCGAGCAGCGAGTTCAGCTGGTGAGCCCCGATCGCCCCGAGGAAGCGCGTCGTGGTACCGATGACCTTTCCGACCTCGGTCGGGATGCCGTTCGCGATGACCGGGACGACGGCTCCGTCTCGGATCGAGGGAGCCCTGCCCGAGTGCTCGGGGACCAGCTCGACCTGCTGCTCACCGAGGTCGTTGGCGAGCCCTATGCGTGCCTTCACGTCTGCAGGCACAGCGGCACCCGGGCTTAGGGCGATCTCGACCTTGGCGCCCTTGCCGACCAGCTGCACGCTCTGCACCGAGCCGACGACGACCCCGTCCAGGACGACGCCGAAGTTCGGCTCGACGCCGGAGGCGTTCGGGAAAGTTGCCGAGACGAGAGTCGGGCTCTGCAGGGGATTGCCGAGCAGGTCGATGAGGCCGTAGGCGACCAGAGCGAGGGTGATGGCGAAGAACGCCACCAGGTTGACCACCACGCGGAACTTCCTCATGGCAGGCCCCCCCCGGGACCGGAGCCAGACGCGGGACCGCCCGAGCCCCCTGCGCCGTGGCAGCTCGCTGCCGGCTGGGTCGTGTCGCCACCGCCGTTCGGCAGGCCGCAGACGATCAGTGCGTCGACGATCTGTACGAAGTGGTTGACCGTCACGTCGTGCATGACGGCGTTGTGGCCGGGCAGCTGCTCGACGAGCTGGGCGATCGCCCGCTGCTGGCCGGCGAGCGTCGCGGTGATGCCCGCCAGGCCCCGGAACTGCAGGTCGATCTCGGCCAGCTGCTGCTCCATGAGCGAGCGGCCCTCGATCGAGAGGCGGTCGAGGCCCTGCAGCAGGTGGACGAAGTTCCCCGACTGCCTCGAGAGGACGCCGATCGTGCTCGCCAGGCGGGCGAGCGCCCTCGTATCCGGCGCCGCAGCTGGGGCGAGCGAGCTCGACAGCCGGTCCATCCCGATGACCAGCGCCTTGATCTCCGTGGTCCGCGTCGAGTAGCCGGCGGTGATGTGCTGCAGGTAGGAGATGAGCCCCCGCAACGTCGCCGTCTGCCCTCCGAGACCCTGCCCGCCGGCGTCGACGAGCGCCGCCAGCTGGCTGGTCCCGATGGCGCCGATCACAGCAGTGCCGCCGGCGACGAACTGCTGGATACCGGGCACCTCCGCCGTGTCGGAGATGGTGCTGCCATCAGCCAGCAGCCGACCCGTGGCCTTCGCCGACGGGACCAGCTCGACGACCTCCTCGCCGAGCACGGTGGACTGCTCCACTTTCGCGCTGACCTCGGACGGGACGCCGGCGCTCTTGTCGACGGACATGACCACCTCGGCGAGGTTGCCCCTGAGCGAGATCGACCGGACGTTGCCGACCGTGACGCCTGCCATCTCGACTGGTGCTCCGTTGACGAGGTTGCTCACGTCGTGGAAGTAGGCGGTCGTCTGTAGGGTGGCGGTCGACTCGACGAGGCAGCCGGTCCCGGCGACAGCGACGGCACCGAGGAGGAGCACCGGCGCGGCTCGTGCCGCGATGCGCCGCAGCGGGCCAGGTTGGCGACACTGCTCGAGGCGCGGCTCCAGCGCGCTCACCACGACCACCCGAGGAGGCGGGCGAAGGGCGAGCTGGAAAGACCCGACGAGCCGGAGCTGTTGGTGCCACCGATCGAGGGAAGCGGGCCGAGGATGCAGTTGATCGCGCCGTCGATGCCCGCGGCGCACTTCTCGTGCTTCTCGTGCTTCTTCGGCCTCGAGTGAGACGGCGCCGTCGTCGTGGTCGTGATCGCCGCTTTCCCGATCTGTCGCCGCTCGGCCGGAGTGAGGCCCGGGATCTTCGAGAGGCCGGTGCCGAGGGCCGCGCCGAGCGAGCTGGAGCTCGCTGGGCCGCCGCCGGGAGACGCCGCACCGGAGATGATCCGCGGAATGAGGTGCAGTATCGGGTCGAAGAAGCCGGAGTCCGGGTTCCCACAGGTCGCAAGCGTCTTCTTCTGGGTGGCCGAGAGGCCGGCCGAGTGATGGGCGAGCACACGGCGGCAGATGCCGGCGAGGCGGTCACGGACCATGCCCTCGAGGAGCCCCGTGGTGAGACCGGGTGCGAGCTGGTTGTTCAGGTCGAACCACTTGTGGACCGGGTCGTAGGAGCGGTGGGCGCCGGCAAAGAGGCGCCGCGAGGACGCCATGAGCTCGTCCAGGTTCGCCAGGTTGCGGTCGAGCGTCCGGCCGAGCGTCGTGATCACGGCGACGTCCTGCTCGAGCGGCTTGGTGTTCGGGCTGATGAGCGCCGCCAGCTGGGCGCTCGCCTTCGACAGCTCGTCGATGGCGCTGCCGAGGTCGCTCTGGTGCAGCGCGATCACCTGTGAGACCGTGTCGTACGCCCCGATCAGCTCGAGCAGCTTCGACTCGTGCTGGTCGAGGGTCGACGCGAGCTGCGCCAGGCTGCCGTTCATCTTGCCGAGGTCGCTGCCCTTGGCAGCGAGCAGCTGCAAGGTGCCGGACGCCCCGTGGATCAGCTGGTTGATCTCGTCGCCCTGACCGGCGATGTCGTTTGCCAGGTTGGCGACGAGGTTGTGGGCGGACGCCGGATCGACCGAGCCGAGCACCCGTTGCATCTGGCGGAGCAGCTGGTCGGTAGAGACCGGCACGGAGGTGTGCGACTCGGGGATGACGGCGCCGGCCTGTAGGGCCGGCCCGCCGGTATAGCCGGGGCTCAGGCCGATGTCGGGCGTACCGAGGAGGAGCGGCGCCTCGAGCGCTGCGTTGACGTTCCTTGGGAGGGACTGGCTGCCGTCGAGCTGCATGGTGACATCGACGGCGCCGTCTTGGTACTCGACGTCTGTCACGGTGCCGATGCGGACGCCGAGAAGGCGCACGGCGGCGCCCGAGAAGAGCCCCTGGGCGCTCGGGAAGACCGCGCGGACCGTGTAGGTACCGGGGGAGGCCGTGAGCCAGACGCCGAGCGCCGCGGCCGCGACCGCCCCGAGCGCCAGAGTCGCCACGCTGCAACGACGCCTGTCGAGCCCGCGAGGCAGGCGGCTGAGGTGGCGGCCGAGGTGGCGGCCGAGCCGTGCGAGGCGGCGCGGCCGAGCGAGGCAACCTGGTTGAGCCGGTGCCGGAGCGGCGGGCTCAGCCCATCCCGGAGCGGCGGGCGGCACGAATGGCGAGGCGGTCATGACCCCGACCCTGCGGTGAGAGGAGCGAAAAGCGACGAGACGGGCGCGCTCGGGGGACCGCCGCTGCCGGCGCCGTTCAGACCCGAGTTGGGCACGGGGCCGCTGCGTTGGGCACAAGGCATCGGGTCGGGGCCGAGCGCCACGTCGAGCGCCTGATCGAGCGCACCGCAGTTGCCGAGAAGCCCGATTGCTGCCGCCGATCCGACGATGTCGACGTAGATGTTCGCCCATGGCGGGGCGGAGCTGCCCGACTGGCCGATCGAGGAGAAGCCCTTGATGGCGCTCGCGGCGTACGCGACGCTCCGGGCGAGGTCGAGCTGATGCTGGCCTACTATCTGGAGAGCCCGGTGCAGGTCGGTGAGCATCTGCTGGAGGCGCGGCTGGTTGCGGCCGATCAGGCTCGAGGTCTGAGTGGCGGCCTGATCGGTCGCGTTGATGAGAGTGCCGAGCTCGCTCGAGCGCGAAGCGAGCCCGGCGACGACCTTGTCCAGGTCGTCGACCACGGTGGCGAGCTGGCTGTCCTTCGAGGCGAGCACCGCGGACAGCTCACGGGCCGCGGATATCAGCTGGGCAGCCTGCACCTTGTGGGCATCGACTGTGCCCGTCACGTTGGCGAGCCCCTTGATGAGCTCCTGGATCTGCTGCTTGTCACCGGACGTGGCAGCCGACAGGTCGGAGATCACCTGCCCGAGCGCCTTGGCGTCGGTCCTCGAGAGGAGGCGGCCCGCAGAGCTCTTTATCTGGAAGAACTCATAAGGAGTGCCGGTGTTGGTGAGAAGGTCGCCGCCTCTGAGCAGCTGCCCCCAGTTGCCGCCCGGCTGGATGTTCACCCCGATGGCACCGAGCAGCGTCTCGACGCTGATGTCGGCCGAGCTGTCGGCTGGGATCTGCACCCCGTCGTTGATGTCGAGCTGGGCCAAGACGTGGTTGCCGACGACCGTCACATCGCCGACCTTGCCCACCTGCACTCCGGCCATGAGGACCTCGGAGCCGGGATTGAGGCCGACGGCGTTTGCGAACCGGGCGTCGACGGTGTAAGTCGAGGAGAAGACGTTCGACGTCAAGGCGAGCGCCATGGCGACTACGGCGGCGACCACGAGCAACGACACGGCGCCGATCCGTTTGGCGTTCCACTCGGTGACCGCTCGCGGGGAGAGGCGGGAGAGCATGCGCCGCAGGCCGGAGAGCATCAGGCACCGCCCCCGGCCACCGTCTGGTACAGCTGGGAGAGGCCGCCGCCCTGATTGGCTGGGAGCGGGTTCGACGACGAGCCAGGCTGGTTGGTCGGCTGCTGATAGGAGCACGACTGCTGGTTGGCGATACAGGTGAAGACAGGGTCGATCTGGAACCATTGGCCGAACGAAGAGATCTGCTGGTAGGGGGCGAGGCCGGCCGGCATCGTGCGAAGCGCCAGCGCGAACTGCTTGCGATGCTTGTCGAGCTCGCTCGTGATCGTCTTCAGGCTCGAGATGATCGAGTCGAAGTTCTGGCGGTTGCTGGACAGCAGCTGGGCGAGCTCCTTCTGGACGGTGCCAAGGTTGCCGACGGTGCCGTCGAGCAGCGCGTTGTGCCGGGCGAGCGACTGCGAGAGGGCCGAAAGGTTGTCCGTAAGGCGGGAGACGTCGCCCTCGTGCGAGGCGAGCGCGGAGAGAACGACGTTCATGTCGTCGATGACCGCGCCGAGCTGGGTGCTCACAGAGCCGACGGCACCGGCGACAACCGCCGCATGGGAGATGAGCGAGTGCACCTCGGCGTTGTTGCCATCGAGTGCACCGGCAACCGCCGTTAGGAAGGCGTTGCCCTCCTTCGGATCGATCGCTTGTAGGAAGGGCCCGAGGGCGTTCAGGAGCGCCCCGACGCTGGCGTCGCTGACCGAGTTCTCGAGCGGGATGGTGGACCCCGCCTCTAGGACCGGGCCAAAGCGGCCCGGATAGAGGTAGAGGACCTTCTGGCCGATCACGTCGAGCCACTGCAGCCCGACGCCCGTAGAGCTGCGCAAGCGGATGTTCGGCTGCAGATCGAAGGAGACGAGCGCGTTCCCGTGCGCCACCGAGACCGACTCCACGCGTCCGACCGTGACGCCCGAGATCTTGACGTTGTCGCCCGGGATGAGCCCAGAGGCGTCCGGCAGCTCGGCGGAGTACGTCACGTCGTGGGAGAAGAGCTGGATGTTGCCGATCCGCACCACGAGGGCGACACCAAGCGCGATGCAGGCGACCGAGAAGGCGAGCAGCTTCACGAGCGTGCGCGTCGTGCGCGACGACCACCTCATGGAAGGGACCTCATGGCAGGCACCTCATGGAAGGAGTGAGTCCACGTAGGCGCCGATGTTGGAGAGACCCGGCTGGTCGATGGGCCGGCCAAGCGCCCCGAACAATCCCTGGGCAAGTTTGTCGGCGGTGCTCCCGAGCCCCCAGAGACCGCCGCCGAGGCCGCCGAGACCGCCTTGTGCTGAGCCACCTGAGCCGGTCTTGGCGGTCTTGGCTCCGTGCGCCAGCGAGCCGGTAGGCAGGCTAGGGACGGGACCGAGCTGTGCCCGGTCGAATCTGGCAAGCTCCGACGAGCAGTTGAGCGGGGAGCCTCCGCCGAGGATGGCCTGCTGGAGCGGCTCCAGATAGGAGAGACCCCCGGCGGGCGGAGCGATCAGCGAGCACACGAGGTGCTGGACGTCGCTCCACAAGATGAAGGTCTTGAAGTAGCTCATCCTCGAGCCGTCAGGCAGGTGGGCGGAGCTCGAGCCGTGGGCGAAGCGGTATGCGTACGTGGCGAGCCCCTGCACGAGCTGGGCGACGTTCGTCCGCTGAGCGAGGAGGACGCGAGTGACGTTGCCCCCCTCGTCGAGGATCGTGTTGATCTGCGGGCGGTAGTCCTGCAGCAAAGCGGCGAGGCGATCGCCGAACGTGCCGAGGTCGACCAGCAGCTTGGCGTAGGCCGCCCGGGCGGCGTTGAAGAGAGGCAGCGTCCGGTTGCCGTCCCAGGCGAGATGGTTGAGAAGCGGGCCCTCACCGGCGATGGCGAGCGTGAAGCGCGTGAAGGCGTCGAGAGCGGCCAGCTGCTGGGTCGTTGTCCGCGAGAGCAGGGAGGCGAGCTGGGTTCCCGTCGTGAGGCTGTTCGCGATCCGCCTCCCCTGGCCCCCGTAGGCGAGGGCGAGCTCGGTCATGACCCGGGTCAGGTCCGCCGTGTCCACCTGGCTGAGCAATGGGTCGGCCGTCGCGAACAGCTGGCCGAGCTCGGACAGCTCAGCTGTGTGCGTGATGCGCGATCCGTTCGTCAGCCACCGGCGGGAGCCCGGCGAACCTGGCGAGCTCGCTGAGCCGGGCGCGCTGATCGAGATCTGGTCGGCACCAAAGAGGTTCTGGGGCTCGATCGTCGCCACGGCGTTCGCCGGCAGCTTGAACTGCGAGGCGATGCCCATGCTCACGACAGCCTGCCGATGGACGAGCTCGATCGCCCGCACGGAGCCGATCTGGACGCCGCGCTCCTCCACCTGCGAGCCGGGATGCAGTCCGGCGCTCGCGCTGGCGAAGGCAGCCGTAACGACGTAGGAGGACGAGAAGTCGCCATTGCCGAGGCGCACGAGCACGACAGAGGCGAGGATGATCGCGAGCGTCGCCAGGAGCCCGAAGAGCGGGCGACCGACGTGGCAGTAGAGCTTCTCGGCCGTCCTGCGGTGCTCGGGGCCTGCCGGTGGGCAACAGCGGCCGGCGGAAACGGCTGTCCCACCTGCTGGCCCGTTCCCTCCCTGGCCGGGCGGACCGGGCGGACCGGGCGGACCGGCGCTCCTGGCAGGTGCGCCGGACCCGGCCGGGTCTGCATGGCCGTTCCAGCGGGCCGCAACGGCCCCCCTGCGTGAGCTGCGCCAGCCGCGGGAGAGCCTCATCCGACCAACCTCGCCGTCGCCGAGGCACCCCCGAACATGACGAGCGACATGAGCAGGTCGAGCAGGACTACCACGATGATCGAGAGCCGGATCGCCCGGCCGGCGGCCGCGCCGACACCGGCAGGCCCGCCCGTCGCGTTGATGCCGTAGTAGCAGTGGATGACCGTGACGGCGACCGCGAAGACCATCGCCTTTATGAACGAGTAGAAGATGTCGATCCGTGGGAGGAAGAGCTTGAAGTAGAAGTCGTAGGTCCCCGGCGACAGGGCGAAGAAGTGGGTGACGATCAGCTCTGTGGCGAGGTAGCTCGAGAACAGCGCCGCGAGGTAGAGGGGGATCATGGCGATCATCGCCGCCCACACCCGTGTCGTGACGAGGTAGGTGAAGCTGTTGACTCCCATCACCTCGAGCGCGTCGACCTCCTCGGAGATCCGCATCGCGCCGAGCTGGGCGGTGAAGCCGGCGCCGACCTGCGCGGCGAGCGCGACGCCTGCAACAAGTGGCGTGATCTCACGGGTGTCGGCGAGCGAGGAGATGACCCCGGTGAAGGTCTGGGCGCCGATCTGCTGTAGGCCGGTGAAGCCTTCGAGGCCGACCTCGGTGCCGGTGAAGAAGGCGATCGTCGAGATGACGAAGAACATGCCGCCGCCAATGATGATGGCGCCGGCACCGAGGGCGATGTCCGAGACGTGCTCGAAGATCACCTTGCGGTACCTGAGGCCCCTCGGCATCGAGGCAAGCAACTTGAAGCCGAAGGCGACCTGGTCCCAGACGCCGCCGAGGAGAGCTCCTGCCCCTGCGACAGCATTGACGGCAGGGGCAACCGGCTTGGGCAGGCGACGTGAGAGCGTGGCCATGTCAGATCGACTTCTGCGGGACGAACTGGAAGTAGATGAGCGTGAGCACGAAGTTGACGAAGAAGGCGATGACGAAGGTGACGACGACGGCCTGGTTGACCGCGTCGCCGACGCCCTTCGGGCCACCCTTGGCGTTGAGGCCCTTGTAACAGGCGACCATCGCCGCGATGAAACCGAAGACTGCCGCCTTGAACAGGGCCATCCAGAAGTCGGCCAGCTGGGCCAGCTCGGCGAAGGTGGCAAAGAAGCTCGACGAGGTGACATGGATCGCCTGCTCGCCGAAGAAGAGGCCGCCGCCGATGCCGGCCACGCTCACGACGCCGTCGAGCAGGACGGCGACCACGCTCGCGGCCAGCAACCTCGGCAGCACGAGGCGATGGAGCGGGTTCACGCCCATTACCTCCATGGCGGAGATCTCGTCGCGGATGCGGCGCGATCCGAGATCGGCGCACATGGCAGAGCCGCCGGCGCCAGCGATGAGCAGGGCGGTGGCAACCGGCGCCTGCTCGCGGACGACGGCAAGCACCATGGCCGCTCCGAGCTGGTCCTGAGCCCCGATCTGCTGGAGCAGGGAACCGACCTGCAGAGCGATCACGATCCCGAAAGGGATCGAGATCAAGATGAGTGGGATAGTGGTCACCCGGGCGAGGAACCAGCACTGGTCGACCAGCTCGGCCCACGGGAAGTTCGGCCGGACAAGAAGGCGCATCGCCTCCATCGACGTCGCGACCATCGTGCCCGTCTCGCGGACGAGCGCACCGGCCTTGGACTCCGGGCGCTTAGCTCGCGTTGGACGAGCGGCCCCGTCCGGGCGTGGGAGCACGCCGGTGGCTCCCGCTTCCCCCCCGCTGGGGCCGAGCTGCGCTCCGACGGCCATCAGATCCTCTCAACGGTCTACGGCAGGGTTTCTTGCGGTCCTCTCCGGGTGGCAGGTCTGTTCGTCCGAGCACGTCGGTACTAACCTTGTGGCAGACCCATGCTGGGGGGTGGCCCCAGGGGGGAGCCAAACCTGTGAGGTCTTGCGTGCCAGCAGGTCTCCGTCGCAACGACGATGTCGATCTCGAGCGGGACAGATCGCTCGTCGAGCGGTGCCAGCAGGGGGACCCGGGCGCGTTCGAGGACCTCTACCTCCGCTATCGCGGGCGCTTGTACCGCTTCTGCTTGCGCAAGCTCGACAACTCGGCAGAAGCCGAGGATGCCGTTCAGGAGGCGTTCGCGCGAGCCTGGCGGGCGCTCCCGAACTTCTCCGGCGAGCGCCGTTTCTACCCCTGGCTGAGCGTCATCGCCGGGAACCTCTGCATCGACATGCAGAAGAAGCACAGCCGCTGGACGACCGTCGACGACCACGACCTCGACCTGATGGCGCCGGCAGTCACCTGCGAGCAGGACACTCTCAGCGAGTCGGGCGATGACCACGACCTCTTGAGCCGGGCACTGCAGCGCCTCTCCGAGCGCCACCGAGAAGTGCTCGAGCTGCGCGAAGGCCGCAACTGGACTTACCAGCAGATCGCCACATATGCCGGGGTGGAGGTCTCGACGATCGAGACCCTCCTGTTCCGCGCTCGCAAGTCGCTCCGGCGGGAGTTCATGGCACTCGCCCAGTCCGAAGGCGCCCTCGGCATTCTGGTGCTGCCGGCATTCGTGCTGCGCCGCTTGCTCCGGCGCTCGCTGTCGGGAGCAAAGGCAGCGGCTACCGCGGCCAAGGCTGCCGTTGCCGCAGCCGCATCGGGTGGTGTGGCCAGCATGCCGGCTGTCGGAGGGGCAGCGGTCGCCGTCGTTGCCTCGGCGGCGATCATCGGGACGAGCGTCGCCGCCGCCGCCGTCCACGCGAGCCCTAATTCGGCCCCCGCGGTCGTCGCGCCGGCTGCAGGCTCGCAGGATGCCACCGCCGGCGGTGCTGCGAGCGGCGGACTTGGCAGCAATGTTCGCTCCGACCGTGCGGGTGCCTCAGCAACCGGCGGCCACCGGCAGCCGCATGCCGGGCAGGCCGTCACGGGCACCGGCACGTCCGGCGAGCGCGGCACAGGCTGGCCCGCAGGCTGGGGCAACAACCTCTCCGGCTCGGCTGCCGGAAAGCTGGCGCACTCGGTGCGCCATCGCGTGCAGGGGATCGTCAACCAGGTCGGTGAGTCAGTGAGCGGCGTGGTGTCGGGCGTGAGCGGGGTCGTGTCGGGCGCAAGCGGCGTGGTGTCGGGCGTGAGCGGGGTCGTGTCGGGCGCAAGCGGCGTGGTGTCGGGCGTGAGCGGGGTCGTGTCGGGCGCAAGCGGGGTCGTGTCGGGCGCAAGCGGGGTCGTGTCGGGCGTGAGCGGGGTCGTGTCGGGCGCAAGCGGGGTCGGGGGACTGCCGTAGCGGCGATCGTCCGGCAGCCTCCGCCGCCGGACGCCATGAACGACGGCACACAGGACGGCGCGCAAGTCTCGGCCGAGGCGACCGTTCCTTCTCGCGTGAACGACATGAGCGATGCGAACGGGCATCGGCCCGGCGAGGCGAGCGGCAGGCCCGGCGAGGCGAGCGGCAGGCCCGGCGAGGAGCCGAACGGGACCACGAAGCTCCAGGCAGCGGGCGAGAACCCCATCGGCGGCACCAGGAAGCGTGCTGGCGGCGACATCTGGCGGCAGCCACAGGCCCAACCAGATGCGATCATCTCGCTTCACGGCGTGACGAAGTCCTTCGGTTCCCACACGGTCCTGGAGGACATCACCTTCGATGTCCCCCGCGGCAAGATCACGACGATCCTCGGCCCCTCGGGCACTGGGAAGTCCGTGCTCTTGAAGAACATCATCGGGCTGCTCCGGCCGGACGCCGGCCAGATCTTCGTCGACGGAGAGCCGATGGTCGGCATGCGCCATTCCGACCTGTACAGGGTGCGCAAGAAGTTCGGCGTCCTCTTCCAGGACGGCGCGCTCTTCGGCTCGATGAACCTCTACGACAACATCGCCTTCCCGCTGCGCGAGCACACGCGCAAGCCGGAACGGGAGATCCGCCAGCTCGTGCTCATGAACGCCGAGCTCGTCGGCCTGCTCGACCACCTGAACAAGCTGCCCGGCGAGGTGTCCGGCGGCATGAAGAAACGGGCCGGGCTGGCAAGAGCCATGGTCACCGAGCCGGAGATCGTGCTCTTCGACGAGCCCGACTCGGGGCTCGACCCCGTCCGCGTCGCCTACCTCGACGAACTGGTGCTAACTGCCCAGAAGGAGACGGGTGCGACCTTTTTCATCATCACCCACAACATCACGTCGGTCATGCGAGTCGCTGACTACCTCGGCGTCCTGTTCAGGTCGAAGCTGGTCGCCTTCGGCTCGAGACACGACATGACCGACAGCGAGAACCCTGTCATCCAGCAGTTCCTCGCCGGCCGCTCGCGCGGGCCGATCGGCATGGACGAGATGGCGGAGAACAACGACCTCCCGGGCCTCGACACCAACCTGGCGGAGACTGCCGGCGTGCCGGCGCTCACCTGAGCCGCCATCGCCCCCGGCCGGCTGCAGGCCGACCAGCCGCCACGGGCCCGTCCCGGAGCGACTGCTCCACTAGGCGGATATGGTCGGCGCCGTGGCCGATCGTCCTGCCGCCTCGAGCCAGGATCTCGTGAGGTGGAGCGAGTCGCTCGCCGCCATCGCCCGGACAGGGCTCGGCTTCACCGAGAGCCTCTATGAGCGCGAGCGGTTCGAGGAGGTGCTGCACGTCGCGGGCGACATCCGGGCTGCCGCTGCCGCCTCGCTCGAACGCGAAGGGCAGCCGACGGGCACGAGCGAACCGGAAGGCTTCGTCAACGAGTGGCTGAAGGGCGTCGGTTCGGGCATCACCGGCTATGTCACGCCGAAGATGGCGATCGGCGCAGTGGTCGGCAACGAGAAGGGCGAGATCCTGCTCGTTCAGCGGGCCGACTCAGGGGTGTGGCTCTACCCGACCGGCTGGGCCGACATCGGCTACTCGGCAGCCGAGGTCGCTGCGAAGGAAGTGCGGGAGGAGACGGGGATCGAGGCCGAGCCGGAGCGCCTCATCATGGTCCTCGACGGCCTCCGCGTCGGCATCACTCAGGTGCCCCTTTACTCCCTCGTCTTCTTCCTCCGCCCGACCGGCGGCGAGCTGAGGGCACACCCTCTCGAGTGCCAGGATGTCGGCTGGTTCGCCGAGGATGCCATGCCAAGCCCGCTCGCGGGAGCAAGCATGTGGAAGGACCACGCCTTCAGGGCAATTCGCGGAGAGGGCGTCGAGGTGCTCTTCGACCGGCCGCGCCGGCCTGTCTGGCGGAAGGAGCCGCCGGCGTGAGCTCTGCCGTGGTCGCACGGGCGGCGTCCCTCACGCCCGGCCTCGTCGCCGAGGTCGGGCGCCTCGTCCCCCAGCTCTCGTCGAGCGCGCCGGCGCCGACCGAGGAGCAGTTGGCCGAGATCATCTACTCGAGCACGTCGGTGCTCTTCCTTGCGCGGATCCCGCCAGAGAAGGCCATCGTCGGCATGCTCACGCTCGTCACCTACCGGATCCCGACTGGCCTGCATGCCGTCATCGAGGACGTAGTCGTCGACGAGACCCGGCGCGGGGCCGGCATCGGTGCAGCCCTCGTCGCCGCCGCCCTGTCCGAAGCCGAGCAGCGGGGTGCCCGCAATGTCGACCTCACCTCGCGGCCGAGCCGCGAGGCTGCGAACCGCCTCTACTCGAAGATGGGCTTCATGCAGCGCAACACCAACGTCTACCGCCACTCCGGCCCCCGGTAGCAGTGCACGTAGAGCAGGACGAGGTGGCGGGAGGCGTCCGCTACCGCTCCTTCGTCGTCGACGGCGAGCAGGGCGAGGTTCCTGGCGCCCTTTGGACGACGCCAGGCGGGTCCGGACTCCCCCTCGTGCTGATAGGTCACGGAGCATCGGGGAGCAAGCAGCAGGACTACGTCCGGGCGCTTGCCCACCGTCTCGTCCTCGCCCATGGCGTGGCCGCCGCCGCCATAGACGGCCCCGTCCACGGCGACCGGCGGCCTGACAAGGGAGTCGACGGCGCCCTGCAGTTCCTCGACTTCGTAAAGGTGTGGTCGAGCGACCCTTGTCTCACCGACTCGATGGTGTCGGACTGGCGCCACACGCTCGACCAGCTGGCGGCGCTCGACGATATCGCCGGCCCGGTCGGCTACTGGGGCCTCTCGATGGGCACCATCCTCGGGCTGCCCTTCGTCGCCAGCGAGGAGCGCGTCGAGGCGGCCGTCCTCGGCCTCATGGGCATCGCGGGCCCGACAGCCGAGCGCATCGCCGCCGATGCACCGCGGGTGACCTGCGCAGTCCTGTTCCTCGTGCAGTGGTCGGACGAGCTGTTCCCGCGAGAGACGGCGTTTCGGCTCTTCGACGCGCTCGGCAGCCCCGACAAGCGCCTGCACGCCAACCCGGGCAGCCACGGCTCAGTGCCGCACGACGAGTTTCAGGCGTCTGCAGCGTTCCTCGCCAGACGCCTGTCCGCCTGTCGCAAGTCGCGACCCCCGGCCGTAGGATTGGATGCTGGTAGCTGGGTGAGCCCGGATGGAGCCGACTGGAGGTCGGGAACTCGTGCCTGAGAGCATCACGATCACAGACAACCGCAACGGTGAGACGATCGAGATCCCGATCGTCGACGGCGGTGTCTCGGCGGCGGAATGGGCGAAGCTTCTGCCCGGGATCTGGTTCTACGACCCGGCCTTCATGACGACGGCTGTCACCGAGAGCTCGATCACCTGGATCGACGGCGACGCCGGCAAGCTCGAGTACCGCGGCTACCCGATCGAACAGCTCGCCGAGCGATCCACCTACCTCGAAGTTGCCTATCTCCTGCTCCGCGGCGACCTCCCGAACCGCCAGCAGCTCGACGAGTGGACCCACGAGATCACCTACCACACCTTCATCCACGAGAACGTCCGCAAGCGCTTCCTGGAAGGCTTCCACTACGACGCGCACCCGATGGGCATACTGGTCTCCGCGGTCGCGGCACTCTCGACGTTCTATCCCGAGGCGAAGGACATCTTCGACCCCGCCACCAGGTACAAGCAGATCATCCGGCTCATCGCCAAGATGCCGACACTCGCGGCCGCCGCGCACCGCTTCAGCGCCGGCATGCCCTTCGTCTATCCCGACAACTCGCTCAACTTCCCGGCCAACTTCCTCTCGATGATGTGGAAGACGGCCGAGCCCCGTTTCGACGCCAACCCGGCCCTCGCGCGGGCGGTAGACGTCCTGTTCATCCTTCATGCAGACCACGAGCAGAACTGCTCGACGACGGCGATGCGGGTCGTGGGGTCGTCGCACGCCGACCCGTACTCGGCATGCGCGGCAGCGGCGGCGGCCTTGTACGGGCCCCGCCACGGAGGCGCCAACGAAGCAGTCATCCGCATGCTCGGCTCCATCGGCTCGGTCGAGAACGTGCCCGACTTCGTGAAGGCCGTGAAGGAGGGGCACGGGCGCCTGCAGGGATTCGGGCACCGCGTCTACAAGAACTACGACCCGCGGGCCAAGATCATCCGCCAGGTGGCCTACGACGTCTTCGACTCGACCGGCAAGAACCCGTTGCTCGACATCGCCCTCAAGCTCGAGGAAGCCGCGCTCGGCGACGAGTACTTCGTCTCACGCAAGCTCTACCCGAACGTCGACTTCTACTCGGGCCTCATCTACCAGGCGATGGGTTTCCCGATGGAGATGTTCCCGGTGCTCTTCGCCATCCCCCGCACGGCCGGCTGGCTGGCCCACTGGGTCGAGCTGCTCGACCAGGACCAGAAGATCGCCCGGCCCCGCCAGCTCTACATCGGGAGCGCCCGCCGTGACTATGTTCCACTCGAGGAGCGCTGAGCCTGCCGGCACGCCCCGAGTGGACCATTGACCAGCCCTGGGGGTTCGAGGCCCCGCCCTCCAACCCGCTGGAGCTCTTCTCGGCGTGGCTGGCGCGTGCCGAGGCACTCGAGGTGCGGTACCCAGCCTGCATGACCCTCGCCACCGCCTCGGCGACAGGCCGCCCCTCGGGCCGCACGGTGATCCTGAAGGGTCACGACGCCGAGGGGTTCCTCTTCGAAACCCACTCCTTCAGCCGCAAGGGAGTCGAGCTCTCCGAGAACCCTTTCGCGGCTGTGACGCTCTACTGGCGTGAGGTGTACCGCCAGGTGACGGCTACGGGTGCGGTCGAGGTCCTCCCGCCAGAGACGAGCGATCTGATGTGGGCGCGCCGGCCGCGGCCGAACCGGGCTGTGGCGATCGTGTCCGAGCAGGGTGCAGTCCTATCCGACGAAGGGGCTCTCGTCCGCCGGGTCAGAGGACTCGCCTCCTCGAACGACCCGCTCGTGCGGCCGCCGAGCTACCAGGCCTACCGGATGGTGGCCGACACGATGGAGTTCTGGGAGGGCTCGGATCTTCGCCTGCACCGCCGCCTCTTCTACGAGCGGGAGGCCGAAGATGGTCTTGCGAGATGGAGCTCTCGGCGGCTCCAGCCCTAGGGAAGCTGGCCGCTGCCGTCCCGACGAGCCCAACGCCGGCCCACGCGCGAGGTCATGACGACTTCCTCCGCTGGCGGGCGATCTCGAAACACGCCACCGCTGCCGCAGCCGACACGTTGAGCGAGTCGATCTCTCCGCCGAGCGGTATGCGGGCAAGCACGTCGCAGCGGCGGCGGGCGAGCTGCGCGATGCCGCGGCCTTCCGCTCCGAGCACGAGCGCGACCGGGCGCGGACCGACGTCGAGACCGAACAGTTCGCTGTCGCCCCGCTCGTCGAGCCCGATCGTCATCACGCCGAGGTTCTCGAGCTCCTGGAGAGCGCTCGGGATGCCCGCCACGAGCGCGAGACGTAGGTACTCGACGGCGCCTGCGGCCGCCTTGGTGACGGCCGGGGTCACGTGAGCCGCCCGATGCCTCGGGAGGACGAGACCCGTGGCGCCTGCGCACTCGGCGCTGCGCATGACTGCTCCGAGGTTCTGCGGATCGGTGACCCCGTCGAGGAGGACGAGAAACGGCGCCGGTCCGGCTGTCGGGCCGGGCACGGCCTGTGCAGCGCCGGCCTCCGGCTTGCCGCCGGCTCCCTTCTCGCCGAGGGCGCCGATCACGCCGAGCACGAGCTCCTCGAGCGTCACCGCCTGGAGCGCGGCGGCGAAGGCGACCACGCCCTGGGGAGTCTCGGTTGCCTGAACGGACTCGAGCCGCCGTGACGACACCAGCCGCACCGGAACCTTTCGCTCACGCGCCAGGGCGTCGATCTCGCCGAGAATGGGAGCAGGGTCGGCTCTCTCGGCAATCCAGATCTCGCCCACCTCGCGCCGGCCCGCAACGAGGAGCTCGCGGACGGCTTGGCGGCCCTCCACCTGCTCGCCACCGAGCTCGCGGGAGCGCTCTCCAGCCGGTCGGCGAGGACCCCTTCTCGCGCCGGTCGCAGGGGCGCCCTTGCTCCATGCACCTGCGCCCGCCGGCCGCGGCTGCCAGAGGTTGCGACCCGTCGTTGCTGCCCGCCCGAGTGAGCGCGGGTGCTCGCCGTGCTCCCGCCTGTCGTCGGCCCGCTCCCATGGCTCACCCCGTCGACCCTGTTGCCGGGAGGCGCCCCCACCCTGTCGAGGCGGACCCTCGCGGGACCGGTCCGGGCGCCCGGGACGCCCAGCGCGCTCGTCGGAATCCGGGTAGCGGGAGCGGTAGCCACCCGCTGAACGGGCGAGGCTGCCCCACACCTTCCCTTCGGGGCTGCGGGGAGGCCCGGGACGAGAGCGGGGAGGACCCTCGCGGGAGTCGCGGGAGTAGCGGGAGTCGCGGGAGTAGCGGGAGTCGCGGGAGTCGCTTCTCGGCGTGCCGCCCGAACGGGAAGCAGCGCGACCGCCGCCTGCGCCGTAGCCTGCACGATCCCCGTACCCGCCGGCTCCGCCGGACCTGTCGGGCCGAGAGCCGGACCCGCCCCGGCTCGACCCGGTGCCGTACCCGCCTGCCGGTGGCCGCCCGCGCCCCGCGCCTCGAGGGGTACCACCCGTCCTCGGCACGCCGCTCGCACCTCTCGGCGCGCCGCTCGCACCTCTCGGCACGCCGGCGCCGCGCCGCTGACCGTCACCGCGTGCTTCGCGGCGCGGCCTGCCGTCGTCCCTGTGGTCGCTCAACGCTTCATCTCCTCCAGCAGCGCGACGGCCACGCATGCGATGCCTTCCTCCCGG
>JAKATT010000024.1:0-19485 GCA_021818615.1 Actinomycetes bacterium
CGGGCAGAGAGCCTTCTACGTCATCGCCCTGGCGCTTCCAGCCTCCTATTCCGTCTCCGACGTTCACATCGCGGTCAACACGAGCTCGGTCGGCGACGAGGCGAGCTGGGCGGCGTCGGTCCCGATCAGCGGCTCCCGGCTGACTGTGTCGGTCCACCTGCCTGCAGGCTTCACCGCCGGCGAAGCCTGAGCGATCCACCTGTAGGTCCGGGCCTGCTTAGAGAGCGCGGCCCGCTGCGTGCACGCGCCTTGACCACCGTCAGCTTTGCCGCGCTCGACCGCGACGAGTCGAAGTCGGCGTTACCGGCATACGAGGCGCGGATTGCAAAGCTGCCGGCCGGAAGAGCGGTTGCTCTCGGCGAGCAGTGGCCCTTGTCTTTCACAAGGGCGGTGATCCGGCAAAGGACGGTGCGGCCCGACGACACGACGACTGATCCAGCGGGAGCTCCGGCGAACTCGGGTGTCACCGTCACCTCGAGCACGACGCTGTGCTCGCGCCCGTAGGTCACCTTCGACATCGACAGCCTGAGCGCCGTCTTCGACGTCGCCTTGGCGACTTCCACCGTCGTTGGCGATGGTGTCCTGCTAGGGCGGAATCGTGAGTCGCCGGAGTAGCCAGCCAAGAAGAAGGCTTTTCGAGGGGTGCTGGCGCGGATCCGACAGCTTGCCCGGGCGATGCCGCCCGATCCCGACAGTTTGCCGGTGCACTTGCCTTCCTTGCCCCCGATCTGGACCGAACCCGACGGAGTGGCGGCGCCGGCTTGTGTCACCGGCGCGGCCACCTCGACAGCGAATGAGATCAACTCGCCGACGGCGGCCTTCTTGGTCACCGAGGTGATGCGGGTCGTCGTCGGCGTTGGCGTCGCCATCTCGCACAGGTACGCCGTGAGTCCCGGTACTGAAGAGCCGGTGGCGAAGACGGGAGTCCCGAGACCGGTGGCGAGGTCGTACCCGACGGTCGCCGGGTAGTCGCCCGCGTTGGTGCCCGTGAAGTCGTTGTTGCCTGTCGTGATGTCGTTGAACGGCGGGGGACTCGACGAAGCAAGCTCGTACAGGGCGGGGTCGAGGAATCCGGCCGGTGGAGCACCGGCGCAGTACTCGTCGGACAGTGCGACCGCGCTCGCCCAGAGCGGGGCCGCGAAGCTCGTTCCCCAGAAGTAGCCCCATCCACCGATCGACGAGCAATCGCCTGCCGTGCAATAGAACGTGTAGTGCGGGTGGCCGGCGAGGGCTGAGACGTCTGGGACCTGCCGGCAGTAGCCCGCGGTGGCTGCGCAGGGCGCCCCGCTCGAGTAGCTGTTGATGACTCCTGGGCCCTGCTGCCACGACGGCATTGGCCACACCCACGAGATGCCCCCTCCGCCGGAGCCATGCTGCCCATTCCAGGTAGTCTCTCCGGTCCTCGTCGAGCCGGGCCACTCAGTGCCGCCAACTCCGGTCGCGTAGGGCTGGCTCGCGGTGTCGCCGACCTCAAGGGTCGTAGCACCCGTGAGTGTGTCGCAGCCCTCCGAGCCCCAGTCGCCCGCTGCGGCGAGGACGGTCTGGCCCTGGGCTGCCGCCTGCTCGAGGAGGGTGTTCTCAGCCGTCAGGTAACCGCGCGGGTCGCTTGCCTCACAGCTCAACCAGCTCGTGCTGACGACTTGGGCGGCGTCGTCGTCGACGATGCGGGTCCAGTTGTCGATGTAGTCGGGCTCGAGCACGTTCGGCGCCTCATAGACAAGGATCCTCGCATCTGGAGCGAGGCCTATTACGTCCTCGATGTCAGCAGTCGCCTCGAGGGTTCCGGAACCGATCGAACCGCCGCCGTCCACTGCCACTGTCTTGACGGACGCCTTCGTTCCGTAGCACGCCTGGTAGGTCGACACGTCCGACGCGCTGAAGGCGGCAGTCTCGAACAGCGCGACACTCTCGCCCTGGCCAAGATCTCCGTCGGAGTAGAGGCCCTTCAGCCCGTAGGCGGACGCTAGGTCGCCCGCTGTCGCCGCACCGACTGAAAGGGCGCTCGAGCAGGCCGCCGGACCGTGGCCCGCGCTTCGAACCGAGAGCGGCGATGAGCTGGCCGGGGCTCTTCCGCCCGAACCTCCGGGGGCTCTTTCGCCCCAGCCTCCGGAGGCTCTTTCGCCCCAGCCTCCGGGCCGTTCTCGCATGAGATCGTCGAGACCTATCACAGCCTCGACCGCTCCAGCGATGCTCGCTGGGAGCTTCGGTGGCGACGAATTGGCGAAGACGATGCGACCCGAGGCGAGCCGGTACCGGGAGATTCCCAGGCCGAACGCCCGCTCCGCCCGGTGAGCGGTCGTCGAGAGCGGGATGACGAGTCGGTCAGGGGTGGGCCGACCGGGCCGTAGTCCAAGTGCGCGGAGCGTGCCGAGGACGGCGTCGAGGACAGCGGTGGGCTGTCCGAATTTGGCTCCGAATTCGCCAGGAGCGAGGTAGTCACGGTAAGAGGCCGAGCTGGGCGTCGCGACGGCCGCCACAAAGCTCGCGAGGCGGCCCGGGTCGCGGGGCTTGAGGACGATCCGGATCGTGAGAGGAGCCGTCGCCTGGAGCGGTCCAAGATCCACCGCTCCAGGAGCCAGCGGAGGCGGTAGGCCGATGGCCTCCTCCCGCATGGGTGCGGCCGACGCGGTCTTCAAAGGGGCGGGCGCGGCGGGCGCGCTGCTCCCGAAGAGCACCGTCGCGGTGCCGAGGATAGATAGTCCTAAGAGGCTGAGGATTCGCTGCACGAGTGACCCCTTCTCGAGCAGGCGAGGCTATCGCTCTTCGGCGGCACCGAAAGGGCGCTGTCGACCGTGTGGGCGGCCAATCTCAGGTCCGCCGAGCCTGTTGCGTGAACGACAACCTGCGGCGATGACTGGGCCGAATGCCGGCGGCCCCAGCTGATCAGGCCCCCGTGTCGCGTTGTCCCACCGGCTCAGCGCAGCCCCAAGTGGCGTCTCTCGTCCCGATCAGCAGCCCAACGCGGTGGCCATCCGGCTGTAGGGCGCTGCCGTTGCGTCGCCGAGGGCGCGCCGGTAGAGCTTGAAGAGGTTGTGGGTCCCGCAGATCAGCTTCCACTCCGAGTTCGCGGCCTCCTTGCCTCTTCGCATGAAGCCGCGGACGTGGCGCCCGTCCTTGATCTGCCCGAAGACCGGCTCGATGAGGTGCTGGCGCTTTCGGTAGAGGGCGCGTCCGGCCTTGTTCGAGACCTTGCGATCCATCTTCTCGACGAGCGTCGCGTCGCTCTTGAGCGGCCCGCGCCGTCCGGTTGCCGGCCTCTGGTTCTTCTTCATGTTGCGCGTGGCGACGTAGACGTCGGGGTCCTCGTCGTCCAAGGCAGCCAGGTTCTCCTCCGAGCAGTACCCGGCGTCGGCCAACAGCTTCTCGGGTCGATCTTCGATCCCGGCGTCGTGGAGCGACGCTTCGGTCGCGTCGATCATGGGGTGGAGCTGGCCGAGGTCGTTCTGTTCGTCGGTCACCTCGGCACCGAGGATCACCTGGGCTTCGTTGGCGACCGCCTGAGCGTTGTAGCCCTGGAGGAAGCCCTTGGCGGTCGAGACGACCTTGGACTGCGGATCGGTGGTGTTGACCTTCTTCTCCTTCGCTCCGGCCTTGTCCTCTGGCACCTTGGGCTTTCGGCCGCGCAGCTTCGTGCCGCACCGTTCCTCTTCTGCCTGGCGCTCGGCGAGGCGGGCCTCGTGGGCCTTGTGCTCCTCTGCCAGCTCCTTGTCGAGGAGCTCTTTGGCCGCCTTGAAGCGACGGCGACGGTCCGCTCGCCCTCTGAGGGTGGCCGGTGGCTCGTCCCCACGTGCGTCTTCGAGCTCCGCGTCCTCGGCCTCGTCGGCCGCCTTGGCGTCGGCGAACATCTTGTCGACCTCTAATCGATCGTGTCCTTCGTGCGGTTGGCCGACATCGAGGCGTCGGCGGCCATCTTGGTCCCGTCGAGCGCGACCAGACCGACGGTCGCCATCCCCGCCTTGGCGCACAGGCGAAGCGACGCCGTGAAGATGGACTTGAGCGCGTCGGACGTGTCGACCTACCAGGCGCGCTCGATCTGGCGAGAGCTGCGCACCCCCAGGCAGTAGGCGTAGACGAGAAGGGCGACCATCGTCTTTGGGTGATGGGCTGCGCCTCCCCAGCCGTCCTCGCAGTAGTCGGCGTAGAAAGCCGAGAGGTCCACCTCGTCGACGCAATCGAGGACGAACCACGCGAGGTGATCTTCTGGGAGCCAGTCGGTCAGCGACGCCGGCAGCAAGTAGAGCTGGTCTCGCTCCGGGGCTACGAAGTTGTAGGCCATGGCGCCATCGTGGCCATGGCGCCTGGTCAGGTGGTGGATCTCACGCGCGCACTACCAGGGACTTCGCAGATTGCTCGGGGTTCGTGCAACAGGCTCTTCACCTCGCTTTTCATCTTCCGTCTGATCGTCGGCTACGGGGTGGGCGGCGACTACGCCACCTCGGCCGTGATCACCTCGGAGTACGCGAACAGGAGGTCGCGAGGACGCCTGGTCGGCACCGTCTTCGCCATGCAAGGTTTCGGCCTCCTCGCCGGACCGGCGATCGCGTCGATCTTCCTCGGAGCGGGCGTGCCGACCGGCATCGCCTGGCGGCTCATTCTCGGCCTCGGAGCGGTTCCGGCGGCCTCGGTGATCTACCTCCGGCGCAAGATCCGCGAAACCCCCCGCTACACCCTGGGCGTGAAGGGCGACGCGGCAACCACAGCCGCCACAGTGGCCTGGATGACCGGAGAGCAGCCCAAGGTGAACGGGAGCGGGTCGGTCCCGACCAGCGCGAGAGGTCCTGCTCTTCGCAACGGGAGCGGAGCGCGCGCGGGACTCACGTCGAAGCCGTTCCTCCTCCGACTCATCGGGACTGCCGGAAGCTGGTTCTTGATGGACGTCGCCTTCTACGACAACTCGGTCTCGAGCCCACTCATCCTGAAGCTCCTGCAGCTGAAGGGGACGCTCCTCGACCACACGCTGATCTCGCTCGCCATCTTCGCCGTCGCCGCCTTCCCCGGCTACTGGGTGGCAGTCTTCCTGATGGACCGGATCGGGAGGAAGCGCATCCAGTGGCAGGGTTTCGCCGTCATGACCGCCGCCTTCGCGCTCATCTGGCTCCTCCCCGACGGTGCGACGGCGGTCGGAGTGTTCCTACCTCTCTTCGCCATCAGCTACTTCTTCATCGAGTTCGGCCCCAACCAGACGACGTTCGTCTATCCATCGGAGATCTTCCCCACCTCCGTGCGGGGCACGGCGGACGGGATCTCAGCGGGGGCCGCGAAGATCGGGGCCTTCCTCGGCGCACTTCTCGTACCCCACCTGCTCGCCGCCATCGGGATCAGCGGAGTGATGGGGGTGATGGCCGGGGTGTCTGCGCTCGGCATCGTCCTCACCCTCGTGGCGCTCCCCGAGCCGAAGGGCCAGAGCCTCGAGCTTGCCTCGGCGGAGATCGAGCCAGAGCTGCCTCTCGCCGCGGCCTCTGGCATCTAGCCACCGGCGCTCGGACGCCGCGGAGGACTTATCAGTCCGCCCCACCGAGAGGGGGCCGACCCAAGCCAGCGAGGTTTGTGACGAACGGCCCTATCTGCCACGCCGCGAGCGACCGTACGGTGACGGTGTGGTTAGTTCAATATCTATTGCATCAACTGAGCCTGAAGCGACGGACAGGTTGGCTGCGCTCGGCGACCCCGTTCGCCTGGCGATCGTCGGCGTGCTCGCCGAGGGCGAGCATTGCGTCTGTGACCTGCTCGATCGTGTTCCCGTCGCCGCGAACCTGCTCTCGTACCACCTGAAGGTGCTGCGCGACGCCGGGCTGGTGCAAGGGTCCAAGCGGGGCCGTTGGATCGACTACCGGCTCGATGGCGACGGGTTCGCCAGCTTGTGGGCCAGTGTCGCCGCGGCGGGCGTGCCCCTGCCCGAACAGGCAGTCACATCCGGCCGATCCGGTCCGTCCCGTCGATGAGGAGGTCGACCATGTCCGGGATAAAGACAGCCGGCGCGAGGAGCAGTCAGCTTCTGGCACCACAAGAAGACCCGTTCGCGGAGAGCGGGGCGGCACCGACTGGCGCCGGAGAGGGCGAGGCACCTCTCGCAAGGCTGCGAGGTTTCCATCCGGGCTGGTTCGGAGCCGTGATGGGCACCGGCATCGTGGCGGTCGCCGCCTCCCTCAACCCCGGCGGGGTGGCGGCGCTCGCCTCGCCCGCCCGCACACTCAGCCAGGTCATGGCGGTGCTCGCCACCGTCGTGGCGGTCGTCCTCGTCGTTCCTTACCTCGGCCGCTTCGTCCGCCACCCTGACGCCGCCGTGGCCGACCTGCGCGACCCGGTGGCCGGCGCCATGTACGCCACCTTCCCCGGAGGGATCCTGGTCCTCGCGGCGGTGGCGGCCGCCGTCGGTCCCACCTGGTGGTCGGCCACGGTGGTGCGCGATCTCGTCGCCGGGCTCGCCTGGGTGGGCGTCCCGCTCGCCTTTGCCATCAGCCTCCTCTTCGCCTACCTGCTCTTCGTTCGCTCGGAGACGGTCCTCGAAACGGTGAACGGCGGCTGGTTCATCCCGCCGGTGGTGAACATCGTGGTGCCGCTCGTGCTGGTCCCACTCGTCCCTGGCGCGCCGCCCGCCACCGCCCGGGCGCTGCTGCTCGCGTCGTACGGGTTCTGGGGGATGGGTTTCGTGCTCTACCTCCTGATCGTGACGATGCTCCACCACCGCCTCGTCGTCCACCCCCTTCCCCATGCTGCTCTCGCTCCATCGCTGTGGATCGGGCTCGGGCCGATCGGGGTCGGGGCACTCGCCCTCGTCAAGATGGCGGCGACAGGCGCCGGCGTGCTCGGGCCGTCGGCAGCCATCGTCGCCCTGCTGTCGCGGCTCGGCGCGACCGCGCTGTGGGGCTTCGGAGTGTGGTGGCTCGCCTCGGCCGCCCTCCTGCTCGCGCACTACCGGCGATCGGGGCGGCTCCCCTACGGCATCGGCTGGTGGGCGTTCACCTTCCCCCTCGGCGCCTACACGGTTGCCACGCTCAGCCTCGCCCGGGCCTGGAACCTCAGCGGGCTCGAGTGGGCTGGCGCCGCGCTGTTCCTGCTGCTCGGGGTGTTCTGGCTCACCGTCGCCGCCCTCACCACCTGGGCGGTCGGAACCGGCTGTCGCTGCCTCGCCTCGGGCTCGCACGGCCACGACCAGCCCCTTGCCACCCTCCCACCTGGGGAAGATGGTCAAGCCCCTTCGACAGAGGCGCCTTCGACCCATCAGGCAGCCTGAGACAAGGGCGCACAGCACTCATCCCGCTTCGCTCGTCCAAGGCGCGCCGAACGGCAGACCCTGCCCTGCAGGTCGTCCCGAGCTCAGTTCGGTGACAGAGCGGCGACCGTCTTGGCCAACTGCCGCCAGTGGGTCCTCTCGTGCCGGGCCATGCGGTTCCCATACGAGTGGACGGTGAGGTCAAGTGGTTTGCCGCCTCCCAGCACGACAGCGCTGCGTGCCCAGCCTTGCTGCGGAAGGGGGCCCAGCAAGGCGAGCAGGCGGTCACGCTGCTCCACGAACGCCTGCAACGACGAGGCGAAAGGGACACACCGGTAGTCGGTGCTCTCGATCCAGGTGACCGGGTTCACGGCACGTATCGTCGGGTGATCGGTGCCGATGATCGTCTCGATGGCGCCACCCCACATGTCGGCGCATGCCCGCAGGTGGGCCAGGATCTCGGTGACCGACCACTCGCCGGCACTCGGGGGCTCGTGGAGCCGAGGCTCGGCTACGCCCTCGGTAAGAAGACTGAGCCGGTCAGGGGTCTCCCGGAGGATGGAGAGCACCTGATCGATCGTCATCACCCGAGTTGCCATCAGACTTGGACCCGACCCGCAACGATCCCGGCTGGCGGAGCCGGTGGACCGGCGGGAGCTGGAACGTTCACCCGCACATACTGACCCGATCTGCGTGCGGCGTCTCCACCCCTTCGGGTTGATCGCCCGACCCGCTGGCCGAAGGGTTCTTTGTATTTCTGGATTGACTATAATATAGGAGCTCGTCTATGGTAGCTCCCGTGGACGACTGGCCACCCGACCCCGCGCTGGACGCTGACCTTGCCCCGCTGGTGCGTAGCGCCGGGTTGCGAGTCACCGCGACTCGCCTCGCCGTACTTCGAGCCCTGAGAGAACGACCCCACACAGACGCCGAGCGCGTCATCGTGCGTGTGCGCGAGCAGCTCGGATCGGTCTCCCCCCAGACCGTCTACAGCGTCCTCGCCGCTTTCGTCGATGCAGGTATCGTCCGCCGGATAGAGCCGGCCGGGAGCCCCGCCCTTCATGAGTTGCGGGTCGGCGACAACCATCACCACGTCGTCTGCCGCCGCTGCGGAGCTACCGCCGATATCGATTGCGCGGTCGGCTCCCGCCCGTGCCTCACCCCCTCGGAGACCCGTGGGTACCTCCTCGACGAGGCGGAGGTGACCTTCTGGGGACTCTGCCCGACCTGCCAGCAAGCGAAGCAACCATCCCGTCGACCGTCCGCCACCGCCACGACCTGAGAAGGAGGAACGACATGGCAAGCGAAGAACCTGCCACTAGGTGCCCCGTGCTCCACACGGCGCTCGGAGCGAGATCCAACCGTGACTGATGGCCGAACCAGCTCAACCTGGACGTGCTGCACAAGCATTCGGCGCTGTCGAACTCGATGGGCGAGAGTTTCGACTACGCCAAGGAGTTCGCGACGCTCGACCTCCATGCCGTGAAGGCCGACATCGACCGCGAGACCTTCGCCCGCATGGCAATGAACGACGAGGAGACGGTCGCACTCATCGTCGGGGGCCACACGTTCGGGAAGTTCCACGGCGCTGCACCTGAGACCTATGTCGGTCCCGAACCGGAGGGCACGGGCCTCGAAGAGCAGGGACTGGGGTGGAAGAATTCGTACGGGACGGACAAGGGCGACGACACCTACACGAGCGGGCTCGAAGGCATCTGGACCAGCAACCCTACCCACTGGGACAACGGCTTTCTCGACAACCTCTTCAACTACGAGTGGGAGCTGACGACGAGTCCCGCCGGGGCGAAGCAATGGACGCCGAGGGACCCTGCTGCGAAGGGCACCGTTCCCGACGCGCACGACCCCGCGAAGCGTCACGCACCGACGATGCTCACCACCGACCTGGCGCTGAAGGAGGACCCAACGTACCGGCCCATCGCCAAGCGATTCCACGAGCGGCCAGACGAGCTCGCTCACGCGTTCGCCCAGGCGTGGTTCAAGCTCACCCACCGCGGCATGGGGCCGGTGTCACGCTACCTCGGACCACTCGTGCCTGCCGAACCCCTGGTCTGGCAGGACCCGGTGCCGCCGGTAGACCACGAGCTGATCGACGAGGACGACGCCGCCGCACTGAAGACTCGTCTCCTAGGCGCCGGGCTGACCGTCGCGCAGATGGTGAGGACCGCCTGGGCATCGGCTTCGACGTTTCGCGGAACCGATATGCGCGGGCGCGCCAACGGGGCACGTATTCGTCTCGCTCCGCAAGAGGACTGGGAGGTCAACAACCCCGCCGAGCTTGCCGGCGTGATCGCGACGCTGGAACGGGTTGGGGAGTCCTTCAATCAGTCACAGTCAGGTGGGAAGAGGGTGTCGCTCGCCGACCTCATCGTCCTCGCCGGATGTGCAGCGGTCGAGCAGGCGGGCCGGAACGCGGGCGTCGAGGTGACCGTTCCCTTCACGCCTGGCCGCACGGACGCCTCGCAGGACCAGACCGACGCCGCCTCCTTCGCCGTGCTCGAACCGCTCGCCGACGGGTTCCGAAACTACGTTCGCGCGGGAGAGAAGCGACCTCCTGAACACCTTCTCGTGGAGCGAGCGAACCTGCTCACGCTGACGGCGCCCGAGATGACCGTCCTCATCGGCGGAATGCGGGCCCTCGACGCCAACTTCGACCACACGAGCTACGGCGTGCTCACGAAGAGGCCCGGGGCGCTCACGAACGACTTTTTCGTCAACCTCCTCGACATGGGGAACGAATGGCGGACATCTCGGACGACCGAGGGGCTCTACGAGGCGCGCGATCGTGCAACGGGCGAGGTCGTGTGGACGGGTACGGCCGTCGATCTCGTGATCGGCTCGAACTCCCAGCTGCGGGCCATAGCCGAGGTGTACGCCAGCAACGACGGCGAAGCGAAGTTCATCGGGGACTTCATTGCGGCGTGGGCCAAGGTCATGATGCTCGACCGCTTCGACAGCTCCGGGGGCCGGATGCGACCGGCCGGGTGACCCTCCTCTCGGACCGGGCCGAGACCTCCAGCCCCTGCGGCGCCGAACGGAACCCCCTGCGGTTCTGTCGGGGCATGACGGCGACTCCGGCCTGCCACGGCTACCGGCTCGTCACCTCGTAGGGCGTACCACCTCGGCCGCGCGACCTCATAGGGCGCCCACGGAACGCAGGTGGCGACGGCTCGCAGCCTGCGCACTCCTGGCTAATCCGAAGCAGGATCCCCTGGTTCGGATGGCCCGTCGACGGGCGCTCCGCCGACCTGAGCGACATTCGCCGACGACGCCTCCCTCAGGACGGGCCAGCCGAACCCGTTGGTGCCGCAGATGAACTGCCGCTCCTCGTCCTCCTTCAAGGTGACCTGCAACTCCCTGGACCTGCGCAGCAGGACGAACCGCACAGAGAGGCGATGCTCCCCCCGGCTCCACATCGAGGACTCTCACCTGGTCGTCTCCGAGCTTGCCGGCGGCAACGTGGTCGAGAACCACCGTGTAGTTCCAATGCGGCCTGAAGAGTCGAACAAGAAGAGCGGTAGGGAGCACCGTCGCAGGTGACACGGCCCATTGTCGCCTCGGCCTGACGATCCTGATTGTTGACATGACCGGACCCCTTCATCGAGGACGGCGCTGCAGGCAGCGTGACCACCTGAGCGGCGCCGACGCGAAGGCCTGAGAGCCAAGTGTCCCCCGGGTCCGGGTCCAGCGTCCAGTGGTCCACTGTCGCTTGCCAGCCAGATGGGACCACCCGTTTGCCAGATGGGACCACCCATTTGCCACGAGCATGGGACCACCTCGCGGCCACGGCCTGACGCTTCGGTGATGATCGACCGGCGCGCCGGCTGTGTCAAGCGCCGGTCCTCGACGACCGGGAGCGACGCCGGCGTCGCTCCCCTGACCGCCCTCAAGCGAAAGCCCCGAGTGGCTCGCCGCCTCCACGTAGCGGCGCACCGTCTTCCGGTCGAGCCGGGCCATCCGCCCGATCGACCGGTAGCCCTTACCGGACAGCCACAACCGCAGTACCTCTCGCACCTCGTGCACCGGGACCTCCCTGAACCCAAGCGTCAAAGTGCTGGTCGCGGACCATGGATGAGATTGTCGGCACGCACACGCTCCACCTACTACTCCTGCCAGCCCTCCCACCAGCGCTCGAAGGACATCCCCGCCGGCCACCCGCCGCATGTGTACCTGAACGAGCGGCGGCTCAACGATGCGCTGCTCCCGTTCCTCGCCACCGCCCTCTTCGGTCCCGAGCGCACTGAGTACTGGCGCCACGCCCTCGACGCCGCAACCGAGCCCGAACGGACCGCCCCGGCGAAAGAGCGCGCCAGCGAGATCGAAGCCGAGATCGCGGATCTCGAACGGCGGATCGGCCGCCAGCTCGTGAACCTCGAAGCCGACGACGCGACCCCGGGTCTGCGACGGCGCGTCGGTGAACGCCTGGCGGAGCTGGAGGCCGCCATCGCCGAGCGGCGCGAGCGCCTGGTGGCACTCGCCCGAGCCTCGGCGACAGAGGCGCCCACGTTGGCCGACGTCGTCTACCAGCTCGCCGACAGCGCCCTCGATGTCGCAGCCACCCTCTACGATCTCGGTAGCGAGCCGGCCCAGCCCGCCGCGCAGGTTCGCGCGGAGGACTGGTTGGCGCCCCCGGCAGGACTCGAACCTGCGACACGCGGTTTAGGAAACCGCTGCTCTATCCTCTGAGCTACGGGGGCGGGAGCTCTGATGCCCAGAGGGCGGACGGCAGGTGGCTGATGCCGGTGCCGATCCAGGCGAGCAGAGGTTATGCGACCTCAGCCGGCCGCCCGCCCGAGACAGCCGAGCAGTGGTCATGAAAGTCGCTCCTGGCTCATGTCAGGCTGGAGCCGTTGGGGGGAATCGAGGAGGGCGACGAGCTCGGGTACTTCGGGTCGAGATCCGTCAGAACATCGAGAAGTACGTGGGCGACGGCCCAGTTCCGGTACCACTTGTGGTCCGCCGGGATGATGTACCAGGGCGACTGCGCTGTGGACGTGCGCTCGAGCATCTCGGAGAACGCCTGCTCGTACTCGCCGTAATAGGGCTGTTCCTCGAGATCGGCGACGTGCAGCTTCCAGCGCTTCTCGGGTTGCTCGAAGCGCTCCTCGAGACGGCGACGTTGCTCGGAAGCCGAGATGTGGAGGAGGAACTTGACGACTGTCGTACCAGCGTCGGCGAGGAGGTGCTCGAAGGCGTTGATGTGCCCGTAACGTGCCCGCCAGACGTGCTCGGGCACTGTCCGGTGCACCCGCACGGCGAGCACGTCCTCGTAGTGGGAGCGGTTGAAGATCGCGACGTGCCCCGCCCGAGGCGTGTGCGCGTGCACCCGCCAGAGGAAGTCGTGCGCCAGCTCCTCGGCCGTCGGTGGTCCGAAGGTGGTCACCGTCACGCCCTGCGGGTTGAAGGCGTGGAACACGTGACGGATCGTCCCGTCCTTGCCGGCGGTGTCGACGCCCTGCAGCACGATGAGGAGCGACCTTCGGGCCTCGGCCCAGAGGCGCTCCTGAAGCTCGGAGAGCCGCTCCGCCTCTTCGGCGAGGAGTGCCTCGGCCTGCTCGCGGTCGTCGGGTGCACCGCTCGTCGAGGAGGGGTCGTGAGAGGCGAGATCGACCCTGGATCCCGCTCGGACGAGGAAACGCTGAGCCATCAGCACCCATCCCTTCTGCCCGTCACCGACACGGGCGGTAGCGAGACTACGGTCTGACGGGCACGGGCACTAGTAGTCGCCGTGCCGGCCGTCGCATCCGTAGAGTAGAACAGTTCCAAATGGGCTCGGCTGTAGAGGCGCGCGACCTGAGGAAGACGTTCAAGGGCGGCGTCACCGCGCTCGACGGGGTCTCCTTCGCGGTCGAGACTGGCTCCGTCTTCGGCCTGCTCGGCCCGAACGGTGCCGGCAAGACGACGGCCGTCCGCATCCTGACGACGATCCTCAGGCCGGACAGCGGATCGGGAAGAGTGCTCGGGCACGATGTCGTGAAGGAGGCCGCCGCCGTGAGGGCGAGCATCGGGCTGGCCGGCCAGTACGCCGCGGTCGACGAGAACCTCACCGGTCGGGAGAACCTTAGGATGATCGGCCAGCTCTCACACCTGAAGCGAAGAGCCGCCAGCCTGCGGGCCGACGAGCTCCTCGAGCGCTTCGAGCTGTCGGATGCCGCCAACCGTCCGCTCAAGACCTACTCGGGCGGGATGCGTCGCCGCATCGACCTCGCGGCAGCGCTCGTCGACCAGCCCCCTGTGCTCTTCCTCGACGAGCCGACGACCGGGCTCGACCCCTACTCTCGCATCGCCCTGTGGGGCGTGATCGAGGCGCTCGTCGGCGAGGGCACGACTGTGCTCCTCACAACGCAGTACCTGGAGGAGGCGGACCGCCTCGCCGACCGCCTCGTTGTCGTGGACCATGGCCGGGTGATCGCCGAGGGCACCTCGAGCGAGCTCAAGTCGAGGCTCGGTGCGACGGTGCTCGATCTCGAGATGGGCGATGCCGAGAGGGCCGCACGCGCCCGGGCTGTGTTGGAGCGGCGTTTCGGTGACGCGCCGGTCGTGCGCGGCTCTGTTGTTGCTGTGCCGCTCGACGAGGGACCCCGCCTGGTCATGGATGCTCTCAGCGTGCTCGACAGCGCCGAGCTGGTGCCGCTCACGCTGGCCGTGCGCGAGCCGAGCCTCGACGACGTCTTCCTCGCGCTCACCGGCCACGGGGCGAGTGAGGAGAACGAGGGAGCCGAGGTCGTGGCGTGAGCGGCGCGAGTGCCGGTGCTCCGATGATCGTTGCCCGCGCCGTTCGCGAGGGGCGAGCCACCATGACCCCGTGGCGGGCGCTCGTCGACATCGCCGTCATCGCCGAGCGCACCCTTATCGGCTACACGCGCATTCCCGAGGCGTTGTTCTTCTCGAGCGTACAGCCGGTCATGTTCGTCGTGCTGTTCCGCTACGTCTTCGGTGGCGCCATCGCGACGAAGGCCCCGGGCGGCTACGTCAACTTCCTCATGCCTGGGATCTTCGTGCAGACCGTGGCGTTCGGCGCCGTCGCGACGAGCATCGGCCTCGCAGAGGACCTTCAGAAGGGCATAATCGAACGCTTCAGGTCGCTGCCGATGGCCCGCTCCGGGGTGCTCGCCGGCCGCACGATCGCCGACCTGTGCCGCAACATCGTCGTCGTTGCGATCATCACTGGCGTGGGCTACGCCGTCGGCTTCCGGGTGCTCACCAACGTCGGCGGCTACTTCGCCGGCATCCTGCTCCTGTTGCTCTTCGCCTACGCGCTCAGTTGGGGTTTCGCTGTCATAGGCCTGTCAGCTCCCAACAGCGAGACCGCCCAGGTCATGTCGTTCCCCTTGCTCTTCCCGCTCACCTTTGCGTCGAATGCCTTCGTACCCGTGCAGTTCATGCCGGGCTGGCTGCGTGGCTTCGCCACCTACCAACCCGTCAGCCAGACGGTGGCGGCGGTGCGGGCGCTCATGCTCGGCGGTGTCACGGCCGACCACGTCGTCCAGACGGTGATCTGGTGCTTCTCCATCCTCGTGGTTCTGGCACCACTTGCGGTCTGGAGGTACCGGACCCGCGCCTAGCGCCCGGCCCGCTCCCAGCGTGTCACCTCGGCAGACGAGCTCGTCGTGCCAGTGCTGGTCGCGCCGCAGGTTCAGCGCCCCTGGTAGTTCGGCGCTTCCTTCGTGATGACGACGTCGTGCGGGTGGCTCTCCCTCAGGCTCGCCGGGGAGACACGCATGAACTGGCCGTGCTCCTGCAGAGCCGTCACCGAGCACGCCCCGCAGTAGCCCATCGCCTGGCGCAGCCCGCCGACGAGCTGGTGGAGGACGATCCCGAGCGGCCCCTTGTACGGGACGCGGCCCTCGATGCCCTCGGGGACGAGCTTGCCGCTATCGATGGCGCCCTGGAAGTAGCGGTCCTTCGAGTACGAACGGCCCTGCATGGCGCCAAGCGAGCCCATGCCGCGGTACTCCTTGAACCGCTCGCCCTGCTGGATCACGATCTCGCCCGGCGACTCGTCGACGCCTGCGAGCGCGTTTCCGAGCATGACGGTGTCGGCGCCCGCTGCGAGCGCCTTCGCGATGTCGCCCGAGAACTGCACGCCACCGTCGGCGACGATCGGCACGCCGGCGGGAGCCGCCACGCCCGCGCACTCGAAGATGGCGGTGATCTGCGGGACTCCTATGCCCGCAACGACCCTTGTGGTGCAGATCGAGCCTGGCCCGATACCTACCTTCACGGCGTCGGCGCCGGCCTCGATCAGTGCTGCGGTGGCGGCAGCCGTTGCCACGTTGCCCGCGATGACGTCCATCTCGAAGTTCGCCTTCAGCTTGGAGACTGCCTCGAGGACGCTGCGGGCGTGGCCGTGTGCCGTGTCGACGACGATGACGTCGACACCGGCGCCGACGAGCGCTTCCACGCGCTCGAACGCATCCGGGCCGGTGCCGACCGCTGCCGCCGCGAGGAGCCGGCCCTGCGCGTCCTTGGTCGAGCGCGGATAGTCGATCCGCTTCTGGATGTCCTTCACGGTGATCAGCCCGTGCAAGGTGCCGTCGGTCCCGACGATGGGCAGCTTCTCGATGCGGTGGCGCCCGAGGATCTGCTGGGCTTCCTCGAGCGTCGTGCCGACCGGCGCGGTGACGAGGTTCTCCGACGTCATGACGCTCGAGACTGGAGCGGCTCCGGGGGCGACGAAACGCAGGTCCCTGTTCGTCACGATCCCGACCAGCCTGTGGGCACCGTCCACGACCGGCACGCCCGAGACGTGGAAGCGGGCCATGAGCGCCATCGCGTCAGCGATCGAAGTGTCGGGTGTCGCCGTGATCGGGTTAGAGATCATGCCGGACTCCGAGCGCTTCACCCTGTCGACCTCCGCCGCTTGGTCGACGATGGACAGGTTGCGGTGGATCACTCCGACGCCGCCCTCGCGGGCCATCGCGATGGCGAGGCGAGACTCGGTGACGGTGTCCATCGCCGCCGACACGAGCGGGATCTCGAGCGAGACGTTGCGCGTCAGCCGGCTGGCCGTCGAGGCTTCGGAGGGCAGCGTCTCCGACTCGGCGGGAATCAGCAGCACGTCGTCGAAGGTGAGGCCCTCACGGCCGAACTTCGAGTCGAACGAGGGGATCCGCGCCATGTCACATGCTAACGGGCCGGGGGCCGTCAGCCTCCGAACAGAGCAAGCCATTCTGCCGCAGACCGGGGGGCGAGCACAGGATTCCAGCGCTTCGTCTCGCCGAGCGTCGCCGAGGCCTCGGCCGAGTAGAGGTGGCCGGGGTAGACGACTACCTCGTCTGGTAGGCGGGCAAGCCGATTGACGAGGCTGTCGTACATGGCGGCCGGGTCGCTTCCGGGCAGGTCCGTCCTCCCGCAACCCTGCAGGAACAGGGTGTCGCCGGCGACGAGCCGCCCCTCGACGAGGAAGCACTGCGAGCCCGGGGTGTGGCCAGGGGTGTGCACCGTCCGGATCTCGAGGTCCCCGACGGAGATGACCTCGTCGCCGTCGTGCTCGACGAGGTCCTCGCGCCCGATCCCCGCCGTCCGGGTCACCCAGGGCACCTCTGCGCGCTGGACGTGTACCGGCACCTGCACCTTGTCGAGCAGCTCGGCAACGCCGGCGATCGAATGGCCGAAGAGGTCCCCGCCGACGTGGTCGGCGTGATAGTGCGTGGCGAGGGCCCCGACGAGGCGCATGCCGTCGGCTTCGAGGAGATCGACAAGCTCGGAGGGCGCGTACGCAGGGTCCACGACTATCGCCTCGCCTCGCGCCCGGTCGCCGATCAGGTAGGCGAAGTTCACCATCTGGCGGGCAACGGGATCGCGCGTCGCGAGATCCCGGCCCATCAGCAGCTGGCGGAAGTACAGCGGACCGGAGCTGTCGGCGTTGTCCATCTCGGGCTGGTTCCTCAGGAGTGGCGGGCGAGGCGCTCGTACCCGTCCAGCTCGTCGGGGCGCTCCGAGCCCGAGCGAGCCCAAGCTGCAAGATCCTTCAGGCGGCGGTCGTTCGAGAACACCTCGACGAGTGGCTGCTGGAGCCCGATCCGGCGCTGCAGGCGCTCGACCGCCAGCTCCTGGTCCCACAGCGCCAGGGTGACGGCGACGCCGCCCTCGCCGGCGCGGGCAGTCCTGCCGGAACGGTGGAGGTACGCCTTGTGATCTTCGGGCGGGTCGTAGTGGACGACTACGTCGACCCCCTCGATGTCGAGTCCGCGGGCGGCGACGTCCGTCGCGACGAGGGCAGGCAGCTTGCCGGCGGCGAAGTCGTCGAGCGCCCGCTCCCGCTGGGACTGGCGGAGGTCGCCGTGAATGGCTGCGGCCCGTGCTCCTTCGCTGCGCAGCTCCTGCACGAGGCGGTCCGCCCCACGCTTGGTCCGTACGAAGCACAGCGTCTTGCTCGCGCCGCTCACGATCGCCGCACAGACCTTCGCCTTGTCCATCTGGTGGACCTTCAAGAAGACGTGCTCCATCTGCTCGACCGTCACCTGGCGTTCCTTCACCTCGTGCAGGACAGGGTCGCGCAGGTACCGGCTCACCACCTGGTCGACGGCGGAGTCGAGCGTGGCCGAGAAAAGCAGGGTCTGGCGCTCTCTGGGCATCTTTCTCAGCAGCCACTCGACCTGCGGGAGGAAACCCATGTCCGCCATCCGATCCGCCTCGTCCACGACGAGGACCCGAACGGCCCCGAGGCTCACCGCCCGGCGGTCGGCGAGGTCGATCAGGCGCCCGGGCGTCGCGACGACGACGTCGACGCCACGCGAGAGCTGTCTCGTCTGCCTGTCGATGTCGGCACCTCCGTAGACCATGGCGACCCGGCGTCCGACCGCATCAGCGAGCGGAGTCAGCACTTCGGCGACCTGCACGGCGAGCTCTCGCGTCGGCACGAGCACGAGGGCGCTCGGCGCCTTCGGCGCGGCCGGGCTCGTGCGCATGAGGAGGGGAAGCCCGAACGCGAGCGTCTTTCCCGACCCGGTCTTTGCCTTGCCGCACACGTCCCGGCCCGAGAGGGCGTCGGGAATCGTGAGCGCCTGCACCGGGAAGGGCACGATGATGCCCTGTTCGGAGAGAGCGGTCGCAAGCTCGGGCGATACTCCCAGTGAGGAGAACGTGGGTTCGGAGCTCATGACGATTCCCTCGCAGCCTACTGTCAGATCTCCTGATCGATCACTGAGGCTTGGCCACGCGGCTCGGCGGGTTCGTCGCCCGAGGCCGCCAGGGCCGGAGAGGATGTCATGGGACGGCTGGACAAGGGGCAGGAAGCCCCCGATTTCGCGCTGGAGGACGAGAATGGCAACGTCGTCCGCTTGAGCGACTACGCAGGACGCCGGGTGGTCGTCTACTTCTATCCGGCCGACGACACACCCGGCTGCACCAAGGAAGCGTGCCAGTTCAGCGACCTGAGCGGTCGCTTCAACGAGAAGTCGGTGGACGTGCTCGGCATCTCAGCGGACGATGGGGCGTCGCACGCGAGGTTTCGTCAGAAGTACGGGCTCAGCGTCAAGCTGCTCTCCGACCCGTCCCACGAGGTGATGGAGCGTTACGGCGCCTGGGGCGAGAAGACCCTGTACGGCAAGAAGAGCGTCGGCGTCATCCGTACGACGGTGATAGTCGGCCCGGAGGGGACACTCGAGCGTGTCTGGTACCACGTGCGCGCCGACGGGCACGCCGAGAAGGTCCTCGCAGAGCTCGGCTGATCAGCTCTTCGGAGCTGGCGAGCCTTCGCAGCGGGCGAGCGAGCCGAGCAGGACCACGAGCGCGATGACAGCGATTGCACCGAGGGCGAGCGCCGCGAGCCCGAAGCCGGCGAGCACCTGACGGGCTTCGACGAGCAGCCATCCGAGCGCCGCGCCGGCGAGACCGCCGAGCCCGACGATCGAGATGCCGCGGAGGACGGTCGGGCCGCGCACCTCGATTGCCCCCGGCGAAGCGCGATCGGTCGTCGCTGCGGGCGGGGAGGAGGAAGGCTCGCTCGCCGGGGCAGGCCCGGCAACCTCGACGACGCCGGCCCACCGTGCGAGCTCGGCGGACGCGAGGACGAGGAGACCGGCGGCGGCGGCACCGATCACGTGCGACAGCAGCAGCGGTCCTGAGAAGGCGACGGCCGTCGCCCCTGCGAGAAGCACGAAGCCGGCAAGGCGCGCCCGTGCATCGCCACTCGAGAGGGCAGCGGCGAGAGGGGCCAGGGCTGCGGCCGAGAGGAGCACGGCGATGGCGCGCCCCGAGCTCGAGGCGAGCAGGCCGTCGAGCACGCCCACCGCGCAGGCGGCCGCGAA
>JAKATT010000024.1:20265-34578 GCA_021818615.1 Actinomycetes bacterium
TCGCCCGCCAGCGGGGAGACGCGGTCGCCGGCCAGGACCCTCACCCGCTCGGATCGGGCGAGCAGCCCGGTTCGAGCCGCCGTGGGCCGCGCCTCGGCGATGTACGGCTGCCCGGTGCAACGGGACCGCACGACGAGGAGGGGCGCTCGCCCCGAGACGAGGCGAGCAGTCCCGAGGCGGTAGCGTCCCGGCAGTTCGAGCGAGACTTCGCAGGACAGGGTCTCTGGGCGACCGGGCCGCAGGCTGGCGAGCCACCGGGAGGACCCCAGCGCCCGCTCTCTTGCAGGCAGGTCGAGCTCCACGACGACCGACTGAGCCTCGTCGGCGACGACCTCGAGGCTGACGAGCACCGCCTCGCCGGTTCCCACCACGAGCGGTTCGACCGAGGTGGTCACGCTCGGAGCCTCAGGGTGCGGCCAGACGAGCCCGATGGTGAGTGCGACGACGAGCGGGGCTGCGAACGCCACGAGCACCACCTCGCCCGTCGCCGCCGCCGCCAGCAGCGCCAAGGTGGCGACGGATGCCTCTGCAAGGGTGACGGCCCAGGTCACGCCGACCGGGTCGCCGCCGCCTGTGCCGCGGGGCCGCAGCGCTCGCGTGCCGCTCTGCCGGCGGGTCATGACGAGTCGTGGCCGATCGGCACTGGCACATCTCTCAGGCACTGGCGCACGAGGTCGGAGGGATCGGTGCCGCGGAGCCACAACTCCGGTCGGAGGCTGAGACGATGTGCGAGGCAGGCGATCGCCACCTGCTTGATGTCGTCGGGCAGCACGAAGCTCCTCCCGCTCATGGCCGCTGTGGCCCTCGAAGCCTGCAGGAGAGCGACCGAGGCGCGCGGGCTGGCGCCGATCTGCACGCCGGGGAGCTCGCGGGTCGCCCGCACGATCTGCACGAGATAGCCGGCGACGGCTTGCTCGATCCGTACCTGCTCGACCGCGGCGCGCATGGCGCGAACCATGCCGACGTCGGTGACGGCGCGGATGTCCGGCTCGTCGCGCCCCCGCTCCGCCCGGCGCAAGACGAGGTCTCGCTCGTTCTCGGGACCCGGGTAGCCCACGCTGATCTTCAAGAGGAAGCGGTCGAGCTGCGCCTCGGGAAGGGGGTAGGTGCCCTCGTACTCGACGGGGTTCTGCGTGGCGATGACCGAGAAGGGGACGGGCAGCCGGTGGGCGATCCCGTCGGCTGTCACCTGTTGCTCCTGCATCGCCTCGAGCAGGGCCGCCTGTGTCTTGGGTGGCGCCCGGTTGATCTCGTCTCCGAGCACGAGGTTGGCGAACAGCGGACCGGGGCGGAACTCGAGGCGCTGGTGCTCCGAGTCGTACACCGACGCCCCGGTGACGTCGGCGGGCATGAGGTCCGGAGTGAACTGCACCCTCGAGAAGGAGAGGCCGGTCGCCCGGCAGAGCGAGCGGGCGAGCAACGTCTTTGCCACGCCGGGCACGTCCTCGACGAGCACGTGCCCGGCGGCGAGGATGCCCGCGAGCACGAGCTCGATCACGCTCCGCTTGCCGACGACGGCCCTGGAGACCTCGTCGAGTATCTCCTCGCTGACGACCCGCACGTCCCCGTAGGCGAGCGGTGCCGGCTGCTCGCCGGTCTTCTGGTCGGTGGCGCTCACGTGAGCTCTTCCAGGCGTGAGACGAGCTCCGCCACCGCGTCGAGGCTCACTCCCGGAGCGCCCCGGTCGACCGGCTGCGCTCTGGCCGGGTCGACGAGAGCATACGAGTCCCCGAGCGCGCTGCGTGCGGCCGGGGACGTGATCGGCATGCCGAGGCGGGCCAGGCGGGTTGCTGCGAGGTCGGCGAGGCGCGGGCGGAGGAGGGCTTGGTAGTCGCCGATCGTGAGGCGACCGAGCCTCAGGTTGCGCTCCAGGTCGACGAGCACGAGCACAGCCGGGTCGCTCGAGGCGGCGTCGGAGCTGTCGAGGCGCCGCTCCTGGGCGGTGATGCCGAGCTCGGCGGCGCGCTTCGCGCCTCTTGCGCCTTGCCACCGGCTGATCTCGCCGAGCCATGTGACCGCCACGCTCCAGGCGATGAGCCCGAGCGCCGAGGCGTACGAGCGTTCCGCCGCACCGGGGTCCGGTGCGCCGAGCCCGAGGGCGAGGGCGATGCCGATCGTCGAGAGCCCGCCGAGCACGAGCGCCCGGCGCGCAGCTCGCCTCAGCCTGCCGCCGTCCTGACCGGAGACCGCCGTCACGACACCTGCGCGACCTGCTCGAGAGCCGGCGACTGCTCTCGCAGCCGTGTGCTCAGCTCCGCTCGGATCTGGCGCACGGCGTCGACGGCGAGCTTCCGGTCGCGTTCCTGCACCTCCTCGAAGCTGTAGCGAGCCCGTTCGAACACATAGGTCAGGTCCCGCGCTGGCTGCGAGGGCACCTCGAGCGAGCCGAGCAGGCGTCCGAGGAGCTCGCGGGCGGTCTCCTCAGGCGCTCGCCCGGCACCCGCCTTCTCGGCCGCCGCAGTCATCTGCAGGTACGCGGCGACTACCGCCCGTCTCGGGTCCGGCTCGCGCAGCGGGTCCGCCACGTCGACGGCGAGCACCGACCTCGCGAGCTCTTGATCGGGCTGCTTGTCGCCGGCGCCGCCCCACGGGGAGGAAAGCGGAGCTGGGGCACCCGCTCGGCTCCGCCAGCCCGGGGCCCGCCATCTGACCGCGGCCGGCACGAGCACGAGCACCACGGCGAGGGCGACGACGATGCCGATCGTGACGAACGAAGCGGTCGGCACTATGTGAAAGGGCGCAGACCCGCTCGATCCTGCCTGGCCGGGAGCGCCTGCGACGTGGGGGGCGATGTAGGTCCGGTGGCTTCTCAGCCGTCCGAGCAGGAAGAGCACGAGAAGGAGCCCGCCCATCATCGAGAGCGCTCTCAGCAGGTGCCAGCGCTGGCGGCGGGAGGAGGTCCCGGCATGCAGCGCCGGGGCGACGCTCGTGAGCGCCGCCAGGGTGGCGACGGCCGAGGCGGCGAGCCCGAGCCCCAGGAGGGTCACTGCAACCGTGAAGACGACCGACGTCGGCTGGCGGCGCAGCGAGGCGATGCCGATGCCCGTGCCCGACATGGCTGCCATGGCGGTTGCCACGAGCACGAGGCCGGCTGCCGGCAGGGCCGCGCGCCGCAGCCACGCTCCCTTCGATCGGGATGTCGGCGTCGTCGGACCTCACCTCCCCCGGGTCGCCGCGGCGGCCACCCGGAGTGTACGGCGCCTTTTCTGTTGGGCTGGCTGGCGCGACGTAGCATCGGGCAGTCCCGTACCGAAGGAGAACGCTCGAGTGCCTCCAGAGAAACCCCACTGGGCTCACCTCTTCCGCGAGGTGGTCACTTCCGGCCTGTGCACGGGATGCGCAGCCTGCGTGGTGGCGTGCCCCTACGACGTGCTCGACTACGACGGCAACGGCGGCCTGTACCGGCCGTTCCACCTCGACGACAACGGCGGCCGCGAGGACTGCACCTACGGCGAGCGCGGCTGCACGCTGTGCACGCGGGCCTGTCCGCGCTTCAGGGAGTGGGAGCCGGAGGTCGACACCTACCTGTTCGGGCGGGAGCGCCTCGACGAGGAGGTCTTTGGCATCTCGGCAGAGGTCGTCCTCGCCCGTGCCGCCGATCCCGGGGTGGTCGAGACAGGCCAGGACGGCGGCCTGGTCTCGGCGATCCTCATCTGGGCGCTCGAGCACGACGTCATCGACGCGGCCCTCGTCTCGCAGCTCGAGGGGGACGGCTCGACCTGGAAGGCGGTGCCCGGTGTCGCCCGCACCCGCGAGGACGTGCTCGGCGCCGCCGGCTCCCGCTACACCTATTCGGCGAATACCCTTGCCTACAGCGAGGCGATCGCGACCGGAGCCGAGCGGATCGCACTCGTCGGGATGAGCTGCCAAGCCTCGGCGCCGCCCGTGATGGCGGCGCGCAAGGCCGGGAAGGTAGCGCGGCGTTTCGCCCTCACCATCGGCCTCTTGTGCTCGAAGACCTTCGACGACGCCGTCTTCGAGGAGCTGTTCGAGGCGCGTCACGGGCTGCACCGCAAGGACATCGTGAAGATGAACATCAAGGGCGTCTTCCAGGTCTGGATGCGCGACGGCAGCTATCACGAGGTCCCCCTCAAGGAGGCTCATGCCTGGACCCGGGAGGGGTGCAAGCTCTGCCCGGACTTCGCGGCGGAGCATGCGGACATCTCGGCCGGCGGGATCGGCGCCTTCGGCGACTGGACGCTTGCGATCGTGCGCACCGAGCGAGGAAAAGAGATCATGGACCGCCTCACCGAGGCTGGCGCGATCGAGGTGAGGCCGTCGAGCGACGACCCGGCAGCAGTCGAGCTGCTCCGCAAGCTTGCAAGGGTGAGCAGGCGGCGCTGGCCCGAGGGCGCCTCAGGTGCCCCGCGGAGGATCCCCATCCTCATCCGCTGAGGCCAGAGGAGGCGTCTCCTGCTCAGCGAGGAGGGCCCGCGCCCTGGCGAGGACGGCGTCGAGCATCCGGGCGTCGAGGACGCCGGTGAAGACGTTTCGCTGGCTGGGGTGGTACGAGCAGAGGATCGTGCGGCCCGTGTCGAGCGGGACGGCTGTGCCGTGGCCGAACTTCGCCCGCGGCGCCGGCCCTTCTCCGATGGTGGCGGCGACCCGGCGGAGCGCGTCGTACGCGAAGGCGCCGAGGGCGAGATAGACGCTGGCGTTGCCGAGGAGAGACAGCTCCTCGACCAGGTACGGCAGGCAGGCGTCGCGCTCGGCCGGCAGGGGCCGGTTGCCCGGCGGGGCGCAGCGGACCGGTGCCGTGAGCCAGGCGTCGATGAGCTGCAGCCCGTCGTCGGCCGAGACGCTGACGGGCTGATTGGCGAACCCGTTGCGGTGCATCGCCGCGACGAGGAAGTCGCCGGACCGGTCGCCGGTGAACATCCGGCCCGTGCGGTTGCCGCCGTGGGCGGCGGGCGCCAGGCCGACGACCACCAAGCGGGCGTTCGGGTCGCCGACGCCCGAGAGCGGCCGGGCCCAGTAGGTCTCGCCGGCGAAGGCGGGAGGCGGCGATTCTGCCACCGACTCCCGCCAGGCGACGAGCCGGGGACAGGCCCGGCAGCCTGCGATTCGTGCCGACAGGCGCCCGAGGGCCTCGTAGCGCCCTTGTAGCGCGCCGGCTCTCGTCACAGGCTTGAACGGTACGGTGTCCTGCGTGCAGCGACCGCGCCGGACAGAACAGCGACCGACGATCGTGTGTCTCGTGCGTCACGGGACGACGCCCACGACCGGCAAGGTGCTCCCAGGTCGGGCGAGGGGCCTCCACCTGTCCGACCAGGGCAGGCAGGAGGTGGCAGCGGTTGCCGAGCGCTTCGAGGGGGTGGCGGTCTCCGCCGTCTACTGCTCGCCGCTCGAGCGGGCACGCGAGACGGCTGCTCCCATCGCCGACGTGGTGGGGAGGCCGGTCGTCATCGACCGGGGTCTCGTCGAGTGCGACTTCGGCGAGTGGACGGGTGCAGAGCTCGCCAAGCTGCGCAAGCTGCCGGAGTGGAGGGTCGTCCGGCACTGGCCGAGCGGGTGGAGGTTCCCGAACGGGGAGTCTTTCATGGAGGTGCAGGAGCGGCTGCATGCTGCGATCGGCCGCTACCAGCGCGACCACGCCGGCGAGGTCGTCCTCGCCGTGTCGCACGCCGACTGCATCAAGGCGGTGCTCGCGACCATGCTCGGCACGCCGCTCGACCTGTTCCATCGGATCCACGTGGGACCCTGCTCGACGAGCGCGGTCGCGTTCTCGACCGAGGGCCCGTCCGTCATCGCCGTGAACTCCTACGGCGCCGTGTGGGGGCTCCCGCGGGCGGGTGCCGCGGGCACAGGCACCGGCGGGCGTGCTCCGCGGCGATCTCGCCCCAGCGACTCGGGCGACGGCACCGGCTCGTCCGGTCGCTCCGAGAGGATGAAGCCATGAGCACCGGTTACGAGCTCGGCCAGCCGGATCGGGTGACGGTCGGCACGATCGGTCCTCTGGGTGAGCGGGTCTTCTTCTTGCAGGTGCGCGAGGGCCGTCAGATGGTGACGATGAAGGTCGAGAAGCAGCAGGTCGCAGCGCTCGCCGCCTACCTCGGCCGCCTCTTGCGGGACCTCGCCCGGCCAGCCGAGCTGCCGACCGGCGCCGAGCTCGAGCTCGAGGAGTTCGGCGAGCCCGACTTCGTGGTGGGCACGATCGGGGTCACCTACGACGAGGCAGTCGACCGCGTCATGCTCGTGGCAGAGGAGATCGACCGCAGCGAGCTCGCCGAGGAAGATCCGCTCTCCGCCGAGCCGGAGGGGTCCTCGGCGCGCCTCGCCATGACGCGCGAGCAGGCCGCCGCGCTCGCCATCCGGGGGACCCAGCTCGTCGAGTCGGGGCGTCCTCCCTGCCCGCTGTGCGGCTATCCGCTCGACCCGAGAGGACACGCGTGCCCGAGGACGAACGGGAACACCGCGCCGCTCATCTGAGCACCACCGACTGGCTCGTCCTCCTCTCTTCAGGCGAGATCGAGATCGAGGGCCGGCTGCCTTGGAGCTCGAACTACTCGTTTCTCGTCACGCTTTGCTCGGACGGCTCCAGGGCGAGGGCCGTGTACAAGCCCGGCAAGGGGGAGCGGCCCCTGTGGGACTTCGGCTCGGAGCTGTACCGGAGGGAGGTGGCAGCCTACGAGCTCTCCGCGGGCCTCGGCCTTCGACTCGTCCCCGAGACGGTGCTGCGCCGTGACGGCCCTCTCGAGGAGGGGTCTTTGCAGCGCTTCGTCGACGCCGACTTCGGGCAGCACTATTTCAGCCTGCTCGAGGACGCGGCCCATCACGGCCGCCTGCGCGAGCTCGCCGGCTTCGACCTGCTCCTCAACAATGCGGACAGGAAGAGCGGCCATGTGCTCCTCGACAGGGAAGGCAGCATCTGGGCGATCGACAACGGGCTCAGCTTCCACTGCGAGCCGAAGCTGCGCACCGTCATCTGGGACTTCGCCGGCGAGGCGGTTCCCGAGAGCGTGCTTGCTGCCTGCGAGCAGCTGATCGAAGACGGCGTGCCCGCAGGTGTCGCTGCCCTGCTGAGTGGGGAAGAGGCCGGGGCGCTGCAGATGCGGGCGCTCGCCGTGCTCGAGCGGCCCCGCTTCCCTGCGCCGAAGGGCGACCCCCGCTCGTATCCGTGGCCGCTCGTGTAGGGTGGGCGTCCGATCTCCTCAGGCGCTTGACCGAAGGGCCTCGAAGGTCCGTGCCCGGGCGTCTGGCCTGCCGAAGGGGGCAGCGACGAGATCGGTCGCGCCGGCCGCCTCGAGCTCTCTCAGGGCGCTCCGGAGGTCCCTCTCGTCGCCGATCACGGCGACGTCCTCGGGTCCCGCAGCGCCCTCCCTGTCGAGCATCGCCCGGTACGAGGGAAGCTGCCCGTAGATGGCGAAGACCCTGGCGGCCTGTTCCCGAGCCGACGCCGGATCGTCCGTGACGCACACCGGCAACCCGACGACGACCCGAGGCGTCGCTCTGCCCGCCTCGTCGGCGGCCCGTCGGAGCGTTGGCACCACGTGCTCTGCAACCGTCTTCGCACCTGTCATCCATGTTGCCGTGCCGTCGGTGAGGCGCCCGGCCATCCCGAGCATCCGTCTGCCGAGCGCCGCCAGCAGCACCCGCGGCGGGGTCGCGCCGGGGATGTCGAGCGGTCCTGGTGTCCTGCCGCGCACCCTCTCGCCCTCGAAGCCGGCCGCCCGACCGTTGAGCAGCGGCATCAGCACCTCGAGGTACTCGGACAGGTAGCCGGCCGGCCGGTCGAAGGGAAGCCCGAAGACGCCCTCGATGACGACCTGATGAGACAGCCCGATGCCGAGGGTGAGGCGCCCTCGCGTGAGGGCCTGCACGGTGAGCGCCTGGGCGGCCAGCATGACCGGGTGCCTGGGTTGCACGGGGACGACAGCGGTTCCGAGCTCGATGCCGGGCACTCGTTCGCCGATCGCCGCGAGCAGTGTCAAGGCGTCGTAGCCGAAGATCTGGCTCGACCAGACTGACGAGAAGCCGGCTTCTGCCGCCTCCCGCGCTTGAGCCACGACTTCGTCGATCGGGCGTTGGACGTCGAGCATCAGACCTAGCCGCATGTGGGCAAGTTATCGAGGCCGGTGGGAAAGTGCTCCGCCAATCGGTAGGTGAACCGGTATGCGCCCTTGTCATGATGGGGCGCATGGAGCCTGTGCACTTCCTCGACAGGATCGAGCTTCCCCGAGCGGTCGGTTCGGCGATAGCCGTGTCGCTTGGCGAGATCGAACGGCCCCCTTCCAACGCCTGCGGTTCGCTGCTGGAGCGCTTGTCGCCCTGGTCTTTCGACGTGATCGAGAAGGAGCAGGCGCTCGACGTCGCCGGGGAGCTCCTCGTGGCGGCGGACGAGCTGCACCGGCAGGGGGATCATGTCCCGGCGTTCGCTCTCGAGGGCATCCAGGCGAGGATCCTCGATGCCGCTATCGGGTGCGGCGGCGGCGGGCTCAGGCCGGCGTGACGTCGCGGTGCCGAAAGCCGTTCTCACCGCGGACGACCCGCCGCCGCTCGTAGAGGGCGTCGTCTGCGATCCCGAGCAGTGTGGCGGCGCTGGAGCAGCCGGTCTCCTGGAAGCTGGCGACGCCCCAGCTGAATGGCGGGGCGCCGAGGCGCTCGACGCGGGCGAGGACGACGCCGGCATCGTCGGTCGAAGTGTCTGGCAGCACTACGGCGAACTCGTCGCCCCCGAGGCGGTACACGCCGTCGGGGCTCCGAAGTGCGCGTCGGAGCGTATTGACGAGTTGTACGAGGGTGCGATCGCCGGCGGCGTGGCCTTCGGTGTCGTTCACGACCTTCAGGCCGTCGACGTCGAGCGCGACCACGGAGAGGTCGAGCTCGGCTCGGGCGCAGCGGGCGAGCTCGCGCTCGAGGTCGCGCTCGAACGCCCGCCGGTTCGAGCAACCCGTGAGGGGATCGCTGAACGCCGCGAGCTGTAGCTCGTCGGTGGCCGACCCGGTCGCGACGAGCATGGCCTTGTCGACGAGTCGCCCGAGACGCTCGCCGTCCGGCGAGCTCGTCACGAGGTGGCGCAGGAGCACGAGCTGTTCCACGACCAATGTCGGCGAGCCGACCCGCGTGCCCCATGCCGCGGCGGCGTGCTCGAGCGCCTTGCGCCGTTGCGGCACGCTCGCGGCGGGTCGAGGGGCGCTCTGTTCCCGAGCACCTGACACCAGCGCGCCGCGGACACGAGCGAGTGCATCCGCGGTCGCGGCGCCTTCCAGGGCGACCAGCAGAGAAAGACGCTCCTCGTCGTCCGCGGGCCCGATCGCACACCCGGTCGCGTGGATGCGCTGGAGCCATGTCCGCTCGAGGCTGCGGATCGTGTCGATGTCGGGATCGGCGAGGACATGGCCGTCGACGAGCGCGCCCGCCCTGCGGGCGGTGGCCCGTGGGGGCGCGGGCGCCGAGGTCATCCCGCCGTCGAAGGAAGAGGAGGCACAGCTGACGATCCGAGGTTAGCGCGTCGCGTCTGTCGCGAGCTGTCACAATCGAAGCGTGCTCGAGGACGGTGACGGCCTTTCGCGCCCACGTGTGAGCGTGGGGGTCCCAGTGCTCGACGAGGAACGGCACCTGGCCGAGTCCCTCGAGGCGATCGGCGCGCAGACCTACGGCGACATCATCGAGGTGCTCGTCGTCGACGGCGGCTCGACGGACCGCACCCGGGAGATCGCCGCCGGGTTCCCGCTCGTGCGGGTGCTCGACAATCCCCGACGGAGCCGCCCCGCCGGGCTGAACGTGGCGATCGCCGCCGCGAAGGGGGACGTCTTCGTCCGGGTCGACGCGCGCACCGTGATCGCCCCGGACTACGTGGAGCGCTGCGTTGCCGCTCTCGGGTCGTCCCACGCCGCCATCGTCGGTGGTCCCATGCGCCTCAGTGCCGCGACGACGACAGAGCGGGCGATCAAGGCAGCCATGACGTCGCGCCTCGGTTCGGGCCCGGCGCGGTTCCGCCGGGAGGAGGGCCCGCCGCGCTTTGTCGACACGGTGTACCTCGGCGCCTGCTTCGTCGAGACCGCAAGACAGCTCGGCGGCTACGACGAGTGGTTCGGAGGCAACGAGGACGCGGAGCTGGCGTTCCGGGCCCAGCGCGCCGGCGGCGTCTATCTCGACCCGTCGATCCGCTCCTCCTACGCCGTGAGAGAGGGCCTCGCCTCGCTCTGGCGCCAGTACCACCGCTACGGGAGGAACCGCACCCGGACGATGCTGAAGCACCCGAGATCGGTGTCCCCTCGCCAGCTCGCCGTTCCCGGGCTCATGCTCGGGCTCCTGAGCCCTTGGCGGAAGCCGGTCGCCTGCGGCTACCTGGCTGCGGTGCTCGGGCGCGGGGGCATCGAGGCGGTGCGCGACCCACAGGCCGCCCCGATGCTCGTCGCCGCCCTGCCGGTGATGCATGCAGCCTGGGGGACAGGCTTCGTGAGAGAGATCGCCCGGCGGCTGATCCGTCCCCGCAGCCAGTGAGGAAGCTCGACGTCAGCCCGATCGATCCGAGGAGCGCCCTGTCGCGGGCGACTCGCCGTCGCATCCTGCAAGGGACGGTCGCCAGGCTGGCTGGACGCGCAGCGGGCGGAGTCGTCTCGCTCGTCGCCCTGCACTACGCCACGCGTTACTTCGGGCCTTCAGCCTGGGGATCGATCGTGGCGGCGATCGCTCTGTACACGGTGTTCTCGGCGATCGGCGACTTCGGCACCGGCAAGATCACGAGCCGTGAGGTCGCGCGCACGAGCGAGGGAGCATCGTCGGTCTATGGGACGTCGCTCGCAGCGGCGACGTTGCTCGGCCTCGCCGGGGCCGGGCTGCTCGTCGCTGTGGGCGCTCTCCTCTACTTCAGCCATGGCGAGACGCTTCGCTACGTGCTCGTGCTCTCGCCCGCCGTCCTGTTCATGGCGTGGTGGCAGACGAGCGCCTCCGTGCTGACCGCTCGTGAGCGGAACGACGTTCGGGCGGTGCTCGACGTCGGCAGCAGCCTCCTGTTGTTGGCGGGGGTTCTCGTCATTCTCTCGCTACAGGAGAGTGGCCTTTGGTACGTCCTCGTCGCGACGGGCTCGGTTGCGCTCACGGCTGTCGTTGCCTTGGTGCTCGCCAGCTCGTATGTCAAGCCGCACCTCGCCTGGGACAGGCGTCAGATCAAGAGGTTCGTGAGACGGTCCGCCCCAGTCGGAGCGAGCCTCATGCTCTTCGCGCTCTATCTGCGAGTCGGCGTGGTCCTGCTCACGCTCTTCCGCGGTGATAGGGAGGTGGGCGCTTATGGCGTTGCAGTGCAGATCGCGATGTTCATCATGTCGACACCTGCATTCCTGATGGGAGCCGTCTTGGCGCCGTTCATGCAGGCTGATCGCCGTGAGCGCCTCCGGCTGACCCAGCACGCGCTGTGGCTGCTGATCTCGGTCAGTCTCCCGATTCCGGTGTTTCTCGGGCTTTTCGCGCACGGCTTCGTCACCATGCTGTCCGGAAGATCCTTCGCGTCGGCTGCCCATCCCCTCGTGATCCTCGGTGTTGCGAGCACGATCTGGTGCGTGAACATAGGTGTGCTCGATCTCGTGATCAACGAAGGCGGCGAGGACCGACTGCTGCGCCCGCTCGGTCAGTCCGCTGCACTGAGCATCGCGATGAGTCTCCTCGTCGTGCCCTGGTTCGGGATGGACGGAGCCGCCTGCGTGATCATCGGGACTGAGCTCGTGAACCTGTACCAGTTCACGCGTCTGCACCGCTCTTTGACGGGGTTCGTCCCTGACCTGCGAGCCGTCGTCCCTGCAGCAGTTGGCGTCGCCGTCGTCGCAGGCGTGAGCCAGCTCGTCGTACACCTCGGGAGCGTCCGAATCTCGAGCGGACCCGTGCTCGTTGCTCAGGTGCTCGCCGCAGCCACGCTGTACGGGGCGGCGTTCACCCTCTGTTACAGGCTGCTGCGCCGGCGCTGGGACCCAGTGGCTGTCTTTGGAGCCTGAGCAGATGGCACAAGAGATCAAGCGCTCGGCGACGGGGGATCGGACTGCGTCTCGCCAGCGCCTCACGGTGGCAGTATGTCTGCCGACCTATAACGGCGAGCGGTTCCTGCAGGAGCAGCTCGACAGCATCGCCGAGCAGAGAGCGGTGCCCGACGAGCTCCTGGTGAGCGACGACCATTCGACCGATTCGACGGTCGAGATCGTGAAGGCCTTCGCCCGGAGCGCTCCGATCAAGGTACGGCTGAGCGTCAACGAGACCAACCTGGGTCTGGCACCCAACACGGCACGGCTCGTACGAAGCGCCGAGTCCGATGTGCTCTTCTTCGCCGATCAGGACGACATCTGGAAGCCCGACAAGGTGGAGAAGATGCTTGTCCCCTTCGAGATGGACCCAGGCGTGGAGGCCGTGGGCAGCGACTCGCTGCCGTTCGACTCTGCCTCAGGGACTCCGGCCAGAAAGAGCGTCTGGAAGGAGTTCTCGAATGGGGCTCGGCCCGCTCCGACGCTGACGCAGGTGATCAGCCGACGCGTGTTCATCGCCGGGCACAACCTGGCCGTCTGGCGGAGGACCCTCCAGGCCGTGATGTGGTCGGACATGGCAGTATGGCCGGACCTCTGGATGGCGCTCATATTCGCCGGGCGGGGCACTCTAGCGCTCGTTGACGAGCCGCTTGTCATGTACCGCCAGCACGCGTCGAATACCATCGGCATCCGGGGACACCGGAGCCGTGACGACAATATTGCCAATTGGTCTCGGTCAGCCGACACGCTCAGTGCCTCTCGCATGTTCCTCGAAGCCGCAGGTACCGAGATCTCGGTCGCGGATGCAATGCTGATACGAGAGCGTGAGGCGTTCCTTCGTCAGCGAGTCGAGTACCTGCGACGTCCCTTGTGGCATGTCGGCACACCGCTCAGGCTGTTCCTCCGGCGAGGTGGCTACAGAGCTTACGCGCACGGGATCCACAGCTTCGCGGGCGACATGGCGGAGCTTGTGGGGGGGCGTCGGCGGTCTACGGATATGCCGTCGGGGCTTTGACTACTGAGTTGCTCAACTTTGTCCAGTGCACGCGTATCCATCGCTCGCTCGCCGGGTCCACGCCGGATTCCCGAGCGGCCCTTCCGGCAGTCGCTGCCGTGCCTGTTCTCGCCGGTGTGGCAGAGCTCGGCGATGACATCGGAGGGATCCGAATCTCGAGCAGTCCCGCCCTCGTCCAACAAGTACTGGTAGCCCTCGCGGTGTACGCGGGAGCGCTCTTCCTCTCGTATCGCATCCTGCAGCGGCCTTGTGACGCGAGGTGTCTTCGAGGTCTGATCCGTGGCTGAGCCGGGCGTTGAACGACAACCCGCCGGTATCAGGCTTGACGAGCCGGTGAGCGCGGTCGTCGTCAACTACAACGCGGGGGACGCATTGCTGAGGACGGTGACATCGCTGTCACGCCAAGCTCTCTCAGAGATCATCGTGGTCGACAACGCTTCCACCGATGGCTCGACCGAGGCGGTTGCAGCCGCGGTGCCAGGCGTGCGGGTCGTCGCAACAGGTTCGAACCCCGGCTTTGGAGGAGGGGTGAATCGCGGGGTAGCCATGACGTCGGCACTGCTCGTTCTCGTGTGTAACGCCGATCTCGTCGTTCATCCCGGTGCGGTCGATCGTCTTCGTCTCCGACTCGTCGAGGATCCGTCAGTTGCCCTCGTCGGCCCCTCGCTGAGCGACGAGGGCGGGGTGCCGTCGACCTCTGCCCGCGCCTTTCCCAGCTTGCGCCGTTCGTCGGCTCAGGCGTTCTCCGGCCTGCTGCGCCCGTCCGGGCGGATGGCACGTCGCTACGCCGAGTCCAATACCCGGCACCGCGAGGGGCGCTACGTCGACTGGGTGACCGGGGCATGTTTTCTTGTCCGGCGCGACGCCTTCGACGAGGTCGGTGGCTTCGACGAGGCCTATTTCATGTACGTCGAGGAGGTCGACCTGTGCTGGCGGTTGCGCCAAGCCGGCTGGCGCGTCGCGAGCGAGTCCGGGGCGCGCGTAACCCACACGGGGGGTGCGTCGTCACAAGCGACCCCCTACCGCTTGATCCTCGCTCATCATCATTCGCTCTGGCGCTTCGCAGTCCGCTCGACAAAAGGGGTGGACCGACTCGGTCTTCCCCTCGTCGCGCTCGGCCTTGTCTTTCGTTGCGCGATGACCTGTGTCGTGCGGGCGGGCAGAGCAATGCGGGGTGCCGTCAGCGTCCCTGCCGGGCGGCCACGGAGCGAAGTGTGCGACCGATGATGCGCAGATCGAGCACCACCCCCTGGTGCCGGAGGTAATAGAACTCGTACTGCAGCTTCTCGAGGGCATCGAGCTCGTCGGCGCCGTAGCCGTATTTCACCTGCGCCCATCCGGTGATGC
>JAKATT010000128.1 GCA_021818615.1 Actinomycetes bacterium
CCACTCGCACGACGTCGCCGACCTTGGCGCCCGCCGGCAGCAGCGACGACTCGACAACTCCCTTCGGTTGGCGCGCCCCGGCGGCCCGCCAGGTGAACCGGTCCTGCCGAGCGCTCGTGAGCTCGATCTCCATCCGATGCGACATGACCCGGCCAAGCTACAGCGTTCGCGCCACCCGCTTCGACGCCAGGCGCCCGGAGCGAGGAGGCGGCCTCGGGGCAACTCGGGGCTCGGCGCGTTGCTCGGGTTGCGAGCCCCGCCATCTCAGGGACGAAAGGTCAGTAGTTGTCGTCGCGCGCCACGCGCTCGGGATCGTCGAGGTGGGCGTCCTGACCGCCCTCGGCGTTACCCGCCTCGGTCTCGGAGAAGAGCTCGGCGTCTGTGAACTGCTCATCGTCGAAGTCGACCTCGCTGTCGACGCCCGAGGGGTCAGGGCCGGGCGCGACTGAAAAACCATCGTCCGCTTCAGTCACCGGATCGTCCCCGCTGTACAGCTGGCTGTCTGTCATGTCGTCTCCTTCTTGGCGTCACCCCCGCCGTCCTTACTAGCGGCCGACCATCGGCAGTCGAGCGCGCTGATGCCGAGATGCCAGCCGAGTCCTCAGACCATGATCGCGTGGACGAGGTGTGGACCGTCTTCGGCGAAGGCGCGCTCGAGGGCGGCGGCCAGCTCGCCCGCCGTCTCCGCACGCACTGCCGGAACGCCGAGCCCGTCTGAGATGGCGACGAAGTCGAGCGAAGGCCGGCCGAGCTCGAGCATCGACCGGGCGATCGGGCCACCGGCGTCGGCGCCGACGCGGCCGAGCTCGATGTTGAGGATCCCGTAGGAGGAGTTGTCGAGGACGACCGTCGTGACGTCGAGGCCCTCGCGTGCCTGCGTCCAGAGTGCCTGGATGGTGTACATGGCGCTCCCGTCGGCCTCGAGCGCCAGGACGGGCCGGTCCGGGCATGCGACGGCAGCACCTGCCGCGAGCGGGAGCCCCTGGCCGATCGAGTTGCCCGTCAGCGAGAGCAGGTCGTGGCGGGGCGCGCCGGCTGTGGCATCGGGCACGAAGATCCCACCGGTGATCGACTCGTCCGAGATGATCGCCGCCTCGGGCAGGAGCGCCCCGATCGCCTGGCCGAGCGCCGCCGGGGTGAGCGCGCCAGTGGGCCGGTCGGGGCGACGCTGGGCGTGGAATTTAGGCGCCTGGCTATCGGCGCCGATCCGCTCGGCGAGGGCTTCGAGCGCCTCGACGGCGTCCTCGTCGGCGCCGGCGAGGACGTGCACCTCGCAGCCGGCAGGGACGAGGTCGCTCGCCTTGCCCGGGTAGGCGAAGGCGGACACGGGCCGCTTGGCATCGACGAGCACGAGGTGACGCAGCGGGCCCATCTGCGCTTGGGCGAGCTCGCCGAAGTAGGCAAGTCGCTCGACGGAGGGCAGGCCGGCCCCCCGCTCGAGGCGAGCCGGGAACGGCTCGGCAAGGAGCTTGGCACCTGAGCGCTCGCAGATCCGGCTGGCGGCGGTGATGCCGGTGGCCCTGAGCGAGCTGCCGCCGAGGAGGAGTGCTGCCGGCTCGCCGGACTCGAGGGCGGCCGCGACGGCCTTCATCTTCTCGTCGTCCGGTCGGTTGCGGACAGCCTTGGGGGCGATCGCACCGGCGACGACAGGCCGCCGGCGGGCCTCGGGCGGGAGACTCTCCTCGTTGGCGTCGAGCCAGCTGACGTCCGCCGGCAGCACGAGGGTCGCGACGCAACCGGGTGCTCCGAGCGCCGCCGCGACGGCGGCCGCCGCGTGCGCTGCGACGTCGTCGGGGCGGGCCGTCCAGCGGTACCAGCCGGACACGGGCCGGGCGAGGCTCTCGATGTCCGACTCGAGCGGAGCGTCGAGAGCTTTGTGGTAGGTGGCGTGGTCGCCGACGATGTTGACGATCGGGCTCCGGCCGCGCCGGGCATTGTGAAGATTGGCGATCCCGTTGCCCAGCCCCGGGCCGAGGTGGAGCAGCGTGGCGGCGGGACGGTCGGCCATGCGGCCGAAGCCGTCCGCAGCGCCCGTGGCGACACCCTCGAACAGAGCGAGCACCGGCCGAAGTTGCGGCGTCGAGTCGAGTGCCGCGACGAACTGCATCTCGGAGGTGCCGGGGTTCATGAAGCACACGTCGACCCCGCTCGCAACGAGCGTGCGGAGGAGTGCCTGCGCGCCGTTCACCTCTGGGTTCCCGTCGGATCCTCGAAGATCTTGTCCGGGTTGAGGATGCCGTCCGGATCGAATGCCGCTTTGATCCGCCGCATGAGTGAGATGCGCTCGGGCTGCTCAAGAGCCGTGTAGGCGCGGCGCTTGACGACACCGATGCCGTGCTCGCCCGAGAGGGCACCGCCCAGCTCGAGGCCAGCGGCGAACAGGGCGACGAGGAAGCGCTCGAGCGTGTCGTGGTCGGGTTGGAAGACCGCAAGGTGAACGTTCCCGTCGCCGGCATGCCCGCACCCGGCCACGAAGCTGCCGTGCTCGGCGGCGAGCTTGCCGGCGACCTCGAGAAAGTCGCCGATGCGGGCCCGCGGGACGACAATGTCGACAATCTCCTGAGCTCCCGCCGCCTTCGCGCCGTAAAAGGCGCGCTCCCGGGCGGTGATGAGAGCGGTGGCCGCCGGGGCGGGCAGCACGAAGACGTCGAGTGCGCCCCGCTCGTCGAGCAGGGCGGCGAGGACTTCGAGGTCCTCCGAGACCCGCGCCTCTCCCGGGTGCTCGATGACGGTCACGAGGTAGGCGCTCGCCTGCTCCTTCAGCTCGGCTGGGATGCCGAGGTCGAGGCTCTCGCTCTCCGTGATCACCTGCATGGTGAGCGTGTCGATGTACTCGAGGATGGTCGGGGTGAGGCCGCGCCGGACGATCTCAGGAATGGCAGCGGTGACGGCCGCCAACGTGCGGAAGGGGGCGAGCACGGTCGCAGAGGCGGCGAGGACGGGGTGCAGCTTGAGCGTCGCCTCGGTGACGAGGCCGAGCGTGCCCTCCGAGCCGATGACGAGCTGGGTGAGGTCGTAGCCGCTCGAGGACTTCACGAACTTCCCACCGGTGCGGATCGTCTCGCCGGTGCCGAGCACGACCTCGAGGCCGAGCACATTGTGCCGGGTGACGCCATATCGAACCGCCCGCATGCCGCCGGCGTTCGTGGCGACGTTGCCGCCGAGCGAGGCGGACTGCTCGCCCGGGCGAACCGGGTACATGAGGCCGTGCGGGCGGAGAACCTCGTCGAGCTCCGCCAGGGTGACGCCGGGCTGGACGACCGCCGCCTGGTTCTCGTCGTCGATCTCGAGCACCTTGTTCATGCGGGCAAAGGACACGACGAGACCGCCCGGCGTCGGCACGCAGCCGCCCGACAGCCCACTCGCGCTGCCGCGCGCCGTGATCGGCACGGCCTCGCGACGGGCGAGCGCCACGATGGCGGCCACCTCCTCGGTGGTGCGGGGAAAGGCGACCCCGACGGGTCGCACAGGCCGGGCGGTCAGGGCCTCGTCGTGTGTGAGGTCCTCGCCGACGGCGACGCCGGTGAGGAGCCCGGCGTCACCGACGATCGAGGCAAGGGTGTCGAGCATCTCGTCGGTGGGCACGACGCGAAGGCTACTGCGGGCTTCTCCTCGAGATGCTTCCCGTGCGGGCGCCCCGGGGCCCTTGGGTCGCAGCATCGGCCTCGGCAGGTGACTGGTGTCACTTCGCCGTGCGGCTTGCACGCTCGGTCGAGCACCGTCGGCCGAAGGGCGGACAGCTGGCCTACGAGGACGAGAAGTTCAGTTCCGTGGCCATGACACGGGTGCCGGAGGGCGGGCCGGCACCGAGGATCGTCCGGCGGCCCGCGCGCGGCCGCCCGGGCCGTGGCCGGGTGCTACGGCACGGTACCCGGTCCGATCGTGAGGCAGCTGGAGCGTAGGCGAGGAGCCGCAGGCTTCGCCAGCTGGGGTGGGCGCCGGAAGGCGGGAGGCGCCGAGAAGTCGACCAGGTCGAGGATGTCGTGGGCCGCAGCATCTCGCCGGGTGAGGCTTGGCAGGTTCCACTTCGTCTCGATGAGCTTCAGGACCGAGGTGTGGTCGTAGACGGTGGACGAGACGTGGTTCGGCTTGGCGTACGGGCTCACCACACCGGCGGGGACTCGGAAACCGAGCTGGGCGAAACCGGCGTGCACGTCGCCTCTCTCGAGCCTCGGCGGCACGTCGTCGGGCGCCACGGCTCTTGGCGGGACCACGTGGTCGTAGTAGCCGCCGTGCTCGTCGTAGCTCCAGATGAGAAGCGTCGACATCCACTTCGGTCCGTGCATGGCCGCGTTCACGATGCTCGAGAGGAAGACGTCCCCGTACTGGATGTCCTGCGGGTTCTCCTCGGAGCTCTTGGAGAAGTCCGGGTCGACGAGCGAGAAGGCAGGTAGCGTGCCTGCCTTCGCATCCGCGTAGAACTGGCTGATGCCCGGCGTATGGCGGCCCACCCAGCTGTCCTCGAGCAGGCCCGGCCAGACGTAGATGCTCGCCGGTGCCTTGGAGACGTAGTTCTTCCAGGAGATGCCGTGCCTGCGGAACTGGTCGAGGATGGTGCCGTTCGGTGGGAGGCTGAAGTCCGCGCCGGCCAAGGTGTCGTTGATCTGCCCGAGCGAGGTGCCCGCGAGGAGATACCTGCGGTTCGGGAACGTCTGGCCGAGCACGGAGCAGAACCAGCGGTCTGCGAGAGGGAAGGTTCTCGCAAGAGAGCTCGTGAGCGGCATGTCCCTTGGTGTCCAGTAGCCCATGGCGACTGGACCGGACGCCGAGGTCACGAAGCCCTGGTTCGTGCCGTGGTCGAACTGCGCGTGGGAGGCGTTCCAGGCCTGGGAGGGCTTCCCGTCGAACTGGCAGGGTGTCGGCATGTGAAATGCCCGTAGCCGCCCGCCATGGCCATCTGGATTCGAGTTCGTTGGCCGGCCGTCCGCGTCGAGGGTGAGGCCGTCTCCATGCCCGAGCACCCCGAGAAGGTTGTCGAACGAGTGGTTCTCCATCATGACGACGATGATGTGCTCGACCTCTCCCAGCTGGTCCTCGCCGATCGGCCGAGAAGGGTCGGGAGGCTCTCCGACCCGGAGGGGTGCCGGGGTGGCGAACCGTGCCGTCGTTTCTCCTGCGACCCCGTCTGGGACTCTGGCGGGCCTTGCCGAGCCGGTGTCGCCGGCGCAGCCTGTGAGGAGCGCGGCACCGGCCAGGCCTAGTCCCTGGAGGAAGCGCCGGCGATCGGTCGGCGTCACCTGGACCCTCGGCGGCACTGCGTCCATGCGATGATCGTAGGTGCATCGCTTGGCAGGTCGCGGGGCGGATGCTGCGAGCCGCACTGGCCCGTCCTCGCTGGACGCCGTGATCGGGTGGTGGAGATCCCGGGCGCTACCAGGGCATCTGCAGATCGCTCCAGGGTTGTGCCCAGGCTCTCAACTCGTCGAGTCCTGCAAGGCGTCTCACGGCCGGTCGGAGCAGGAGGTGAGACGCGTTACGACGAGCGCTGGTGAGGGGGCATGTTCCGCAGAGCCTCAACACGTCGGTCTTCGTCCAACCTCAAGACGGCCGCCCGAAGTGTCGGTGGCTCGAGCGGAGCGTCGAGGCGCTCCAACTCGTCGGGAGCAAAGAAGTGCCAGTCGACGAAGGTGGCGAGCTCCTCGTCGGTAGGCCGTGCCAGCTTGATCCCAGCGCTACGGGTCTCAGCACGGAAGACCTCCTCCACGTGCAGGTGCCTTCGCCCTGCCCAGATGTAGTCACGATCGACGAGGATCGAGCGGCGGCTGATCTCGGCGTCGAGGCCGGTCTCCTCGTACAGCTCCCGGACCGCCGCCTCACGACTCGTCTCACCGGGCTCGATCCCGCCCCCGGGGGGCTCCCAGAACACGCGTCCGTCTACCGGGTCGCGCCACTTGAGGAGCAGGACTGCCCCGCTCACGTCGAAGCAGATGACTCGAACTCGTTGCGGTGCCGTCATCATGAAGGAGCTTCCCATGACTCGTGCTCCGAGGACCGCCTGGTCGCGGGGCGTTGTGAGGCGTGGAATAAACGCCCATAATGGCCGTTATGTAACATTTACTACTTCGAAGGTTCTGCTCTTCCTTTTCGAAGGTTCTGCCCTTCCTTCTCCCCCGAACCGACTTTCCCGAGGCGACGCGAAAAGGTCCAGGCTGAGCGCCGGCCGAGCAGGCACTGAGCACCTGATCTGATGCCATGGTGCACAACAGCGCAACGAGACAGCATCCTCCGGTGTCTGATATCGCGATGAGATCCCGAGCCAAGGTCGCCGTCCTGGCTCTGATCGCTGCGGCGCTCTTGGCCGGGTGTGCCGGAGACAGCCAAGGCGCGAGGGTTCAGGCAGGGACGTCCGAGATGGGAGCAACCACATCATCCACTCGAGCGCCTCTCGCGACAACCACGACGACCACAACGACCACGGCGACCACCACGAGCGGTCGTCCCCACCCTGCACAGCGCAGGATCGACGACGGATCGCTCGGGAGCCAGCCGACCAGGGCAGCGTGCACGCTGCTCTCACGGGCCGAGATCAGGGCTGAATTCGGCGGGCCGGTCGGGCGGGCCACGCCGACCTATCCCTACTGCGAATGGCTGGTCGGAGCAGACGCCTTTCTTGCTCTCGACTTTCAGCCGGGCGTCTCGTTCCAGAGCG
>JAKATT010000219.1 GCA_021818615.1 Actinomycetes bacterium
ATCATCGGCACGTGTCTGCCGGGACGAGAAGCCATCGCCGTCGTCATCGCTGCATCGCCCCGGACACAGCGGGCGATCCCGGCCATGGCCACGGCGGTACGGACAGCAGGTGGGCGGTCATGTCCTCTGGGGTCGGAGCCGGCATGGCATCGAGGCGGTGCCCAGCCTCGCGCATGGACTCAGACACTCGAGCGTGCTCTTCTGCAATGTCCTGCGGGCTCAGGAGCTGCTCGTCCAGCAGGCGTCGCTCGAACCTTGCGATGGGCTCGTCCCGGCGGCGAAGGGCGGTCTCCGCCTCGTCCCGGTAAAGGCTCGGATCGTCCGCCGTGGCATGGGCGCCCAGCCGGTAGCACGAGGCTTCTATCAGGCTCGGCCCTTCCCCCTGGCGGGCACGGCTGACAGCCTCGGTGACAGCCGCCAGGACGGCCAGCGGGTCGTAGCCGTCCACTGTGATGCCCGGCATGGCGTAGCCGGCTGCGCGTACCGAGAGGTGAGCGACCGCTGCCTGGCGTGAGAAAGGTGTCGAGATGGCCCACTGGTTGTTCGTGCAAAGAAAGACGACTGGCGCACGAAACACGCTTGCGATGTTCATCGCCTCGTGGGCGTCTCCCTCGGAGCTCGCGCCGTCGCCGAAGAACACCACGGCGACGTCGTCGCCTCCTTGGAGGCGCCTGCCCAGAGCCCACCCGACGGCATGTGGGAGGTGAGTGGCCAACGGCACGCTCTGCGGGGCACAGGCGTACTTGGCCGGATCGAAGAAACTGTGGGGGTCGCCCCGGAAGTACGCCCAGGCCTGTTCGGTCGAGAGCCCCCGCAGCGTGGGTATCGCGTTCTGGCGGTAGCTGAGAAAGAGCCAGTCTGTGCTCCGGACACCGAGAACTGCCGCCGCCTGAATAGCCTCTTCCCCCCAGAACAACGGGTAGGCGCCGATACGTCCCTGGCGCTGGAGGAGCACCGCCCGTTCGTCGTAGGCACGGAGGTGGACCATCATCTTCCACAGGCGGACCCTGTCGGCTGCCGGCGGACTGCTCGCCGATCCGGAGCCGGCCGCGGGCCTCGCTGCGGGTCGGGCCGACAGCTCTCCTCCAATCCCGGGCGCGTCGGTCATGACGGGCAACTCCCCTTCCAACGGCTCTTCCAACGGCGGACCTGCACCGCGCCAGTGCGTCTCGTCATCGCAAATGCCCCAGCAGCTCCCCCGGCCGACGTCGGTGCGACCCTCTCACACCGTGGCGTACATGTGATCAAATATCGAAGGCCCTGTCAAGAGGGCTGCAGGCCGGCTGGTCCGCCGGCGGCCCGGCCGCAGCTAGCCGCCCTGCTTCGAGCGCCGCTCGGCTGCGTCGACGGCGTTCTTCAAGAGCATGGCCCGGGTCATGGGGCCGACGCCGCCGATGCGGGGCGTCAGCCAACCGGCCACCTCGGCGACCGACTCCTCGACGTCGGGCACGAGGCGCCGCCCGACGAAGGTCGTCCCGGCCGAGACCACCGCGCAGCCGGGCTTCACCATGTCGGGCGTGACGAGGCCCGCCCGGCCGGCTGCCGCCACGAGGACGTCGGCCTGGCGGACATAGGGCGCGAGGTCGGCCACGCCGGTGTGCACCACGGTGACCGCCGCGTTGCACCCTGGCCGCTTCAAGGCCAGCAGCAGCGCGAGGGGGCGCCCGATCGTGAGCCCCCGGCCGATGATGACGACATGACGCCCCTCGATCGGCACGTCATAGGCGTGCAGGAGCTCGACGATGCCAGCCGGCGTGCAGGAGACCGGGCCGTCAGCACCCATCACGAGCCGCCCGAGGTTGACGGGGTGCAGGCCGTCCACGTCCTTTGCGGGATCGACCGATAGCAGCACCGCCTCCTCGTCGAGGCCCTTGGGCAAGGGCAGCTGCACGAGGAAGGCGTCGACCGCCGGGTTCTCGTTGAAGGCCCGGACGGCCGCTTCGACGTCGGCCTGGGTGGCATCGGCCGGGAGGTGCTGGGAGAAGGAGCCGAGACCGATCTCGGCGGAGTCCTCGTGCTTCATCTCGACGTAGCGGGCACTCGAGACGTCGTCGCCGACGAGGATCGTGCCGAGCCCGGGCGCCAGCCCGGCGGCCCGCATGGCGGCCACCCGCTCGGCGAGCTCGGAGCGAATCCGGGCCGCCAGGGCCTCCCCGTCGAGCACCGTTGCAGTCATTCCGTCTCCCTTCCTGTCCTGAAGTGGTCAGTGCCTGAAGTGCCGCTCGCCCGTCAGCACCATGGCGATCCCCCGCTCGTTCGCCGCCTCGATCACCTCGTCGTCGCGAAGCGACCCGCCCGGCTGGACGACGACGCGCACGCCGGCATGGGCGAGGGCATCGAGGCCGTCGCGAAAGGGGAAGAAGGCGTCGCTTGCCGCCACAGCCCCGAGGGCCCGCTCGCCCGCCTTGCGAGCGGCGATCCCAGCCGAGTCGACACGGTTCTGCTGTCCGCAGCCGATGCCGACGACGACGCCGCCTTGGGCGAGCACGACGGCGTTCGAAGTGGTCCGGGCGACCGCCAGCCAGGCGAGCTCGACGTCAGGCCACTCGCTCTCGGCGACCTGGTTCTCGGTCACGACCCGCCATGGCTGACGCGCCAGCGCTACGAGGTCGGGGTCCTGCACGAGGAAGCCGCCGTCGATCTGGCGGAGCGACACCCCGAGAGGTCCGGGAGGGACCGCCTCGAGGACGCGCATGTTCTTTCGTGTCGCGAGGAAAGCCTCGACGGCCTCGGGGGCATAGCCCGGCGCGATGAGCACGTCGGCGAGGACGTTCGAGACGATCGCTTCCCCGAGCGCCTGGCCCACCGGGCGGCTGAGCGCCACGATGCCTCCGAAGGCCGACACAGGGTCTGCCTCGAAGGCAAGCCTGTAAGCCTCCTCGATCGTCGCGGCGGTGGCGACACCGCACGGGTTGGCGTGTTTCACGATGACCGCGGCCGCCCGGCCGACGGCCGACGGCAGCCCGGCCACCTCGTGGCAGAGACGCCAGGCCGTGTCGGCGTCGAAGAGGTTCAGGTACGAGAGCTCCCGGCCACCGAGCTTGGCGGCAGAGTCCCACCAGCCCGGCGCCACCCCGCAGGTCTCGTAGCGGGCGCCGTGCTGGTGCGGGTTCTCGCCGTAACGGAGGCTCTCGCAGCGCTCGAGGGCGAGGTGGATGGTGGGCGGTAGCTCGCCGGCAGGCGCCATCACCGCCCGATCGAACCAGGTCACGATGGCGGCGTCGTAAGCCGCCACGTGGGCGAAGGCCGCCCGGGCGAGGCGCGCCCTCGTCGGGGCACTGAGCTCGCCCTCACGGCGCAGCTCGTCGAGCACCGCCCCATACTCGGCCGGGTCGACGACGACCGCCACGTGGGCGAAGTTCTTGGCAGCCGCCCGCACCATGGTCGGCCCGCCGATGTCGATCGTCTCGACCGACGGCTCGGCCATGAACGGATAGAGGTTCGAGATCACAAGGCCGATCGGGGAGATGCCGTGGGCCGCGAGCTCTGAGACGTGCGCCGGGTTGTCGAGGTCGGCGAGGATGCCGCCGTGGATGCGCGGGTGGAGTGTCTTCACCCTCCCCGACAGCATCTCGGGCGCGCCCGTCACCTGCTCCACTTCGAGGTGCTCTATGCCCGCTGCCGAGAGCGCCTTTGCCGTCCCGCCGCTTGCCACGAGCTCGACGCCGAGGGAGACGAGCCCCCGGGCGAAGGCCTCGAGACCGGTCTTGTCGTACACCGAGACGAGCGCCCTCATCCGGCCACCTCCTCGAGGAACCTGCGCAGCGTCTCGGGATAGAGCCGCCGCTCCACCTCCTTGATGCGCTCGTGCAGCACGAGGGCCGTGTCGCCGGCCAGCACCTTCACCGCCTCCTTCGCGAGGATGGGGCCGTCGTCGACCTCGAGTGTCGCAATGTGCACCGTGCAACCAGTCTCCTCCACTCCGGCGGCGAGCGCCTCCTCCACCGCGTGCCACCCCTTGAAGGCAGGCAGGAGCGCAGGATGGGTGTTGAGGATGCGCCCGGGATAGGCGTCGTGCATCGCGGCGGCGAGCACCGTCCCGAAGCCCGCCATCGCCACCACTGCCGGCTCGAAGGGAGCCAGCGCCGCGACAAGCTCGGCCGTGTAGCGTTCCCGGTCGAATTCCGGCCCGAAACCCGCCCTCTCCACCCGGCGCAGCGCGACGCCCGCTTCGCCGGCGACGGCTTCGGCCCGGCACGGCCGGTCGGTCGCTACGACGCTCACGGGCAGTCCCGCCTCGATGATCGCCTGAAGGACCGTGCCGCTTCCCGATGCGAGGACGGCGAGCGCCGGTTGCGGGCGCCGCTTTGGTGGCATCGGGCTCACCGTAGCCCGTCGGCCGCACGGCCCACTTCGAACCGCTCTCGACCGCAGCGTGCCGAGCGCTGCGCTCGAGGCTCAGGCCTCCCTGCGACGGGGCGACGGGCTCAACTTCGACCTGTCTTGTGCCGATGACAACAGGGAGGCGAAGGCCGAGTGCAGTGCCGGCAAGGTGACCGGGGGGAGAGCTGTGGTGCCGCGATGAACGATCTCGTGACGAGGGAGCCACGGGCTGGCGGGCGCCGGGCCCGGCGCCAGGAGCGCCCCGGCGCGCTCTCCCGAGCTGGCAGGTGGCTCGAGCGACCCTTCGCCGCCTTCGTTGCGCCCACGACTGTGCCTCTGCGCGAGATCGAGTCGCGGCTGTGGCCCTGGCGCATGGTCGTAGGGCTCGTCTTCGCCGCCTCGCTTCTCCTGCCCCACACCCGGGCGGAGCTCCTCCCGCTCGGGCTGGCGGCTGCCTCCTACCTTCTTTTCTACGTGCTCCTGCAGGTGAGCGGGCTCCGTTGCCCGTGGTTCTGCCTCCTCCTCTTCGCCCTCGACGTCTCGTTCGTCACCACTGCGGCGCACTTCTCCGGCGGGTCGCAGAGCCTCTTCGCCTTCATGTACGTCTTCCCCGTGGCGGTGATGGCGGTCACACGGGGCACCTGGGCCGCGACCGCGCTCGCGAGCCTCGTTACAGCACTCCGCCTCGTAACCACGGGCCCGGGCGTCCTCCTCTCCAGCGCGCCGAAGGACACGGTCGCGCTCGTGGTGCTCGTCTACATGACGGCTCTCGTGGTGGGACGCACCAGCGAGACGACCGGACGTGCCCAAACCGACCTCGCGAGGAGGCTCGCCGTCTTGCACGAGGACCTGGTGGGGCTATCCGGCGAGGGCTCCATCGCGAGCTTGCTCAGCCGGAGCGTGGCGATGGGCGCCGAACTGACCGGTGCGGCCTATGGCGCGGTGTCCATCTGGGACGAGAAGGACGAGAACATCTACTTCTTCACCGCAGGCCTCGATGCCGCCGAGGTCGCCCACCTCGGGAAGCCGCCGTCTGGATCGGGGTTCCTCGGGCAGGTGCGCGACGCTCCGGTCCCGATCCGGCTCTCTGACGCCGGCTCCCATCTCGGGAGCCTGCCGCTCCCGCCGGGACATCCGGCGATCGGGAGCTTCCTCGGGGTCCCGATCCACTCTGTAGGCGGCTGGAAAGGCGCCTACTACCTCATCAACAAGAGCTCCTCCGACACCTTCAGCCTGGCAGACGAGCACCTGGGGGAGATGCTCGCCGCCCACGTCGCGGCTGCCGTTGTGATGCGCCAGCTGGCGGCGAGCCAGCGCGAGATGCACGACACCCTGCTGATGATGCTCGTGAAGATAAGCGATACCCGCGAGCACGCTCTCGTCGGGCATTCCGAGCGAGTGCGCAGGTACGCGCGGGCCTTGGGGGTGCGGGCCGGCCTTGCCGGGGAGGAGCTCGAGCTCGTCGCGACTGCGGGTCTCCTGCACGACATAGGCAAAATCGGGATACCGGACGGCATCCTCGGCAAGCCTGGTCCCCTCGACGACGAGGAGCGATCGATCATGATGACCCATGCAGCGATAGGGGCGGACATCGTCGCTCAGGCAGGTCCGCTCGCCGGCCTCGCTCCCTTCGTGCGCCATCACCACGAGCGCTTCGACGGCAAGGGCTATCCCGACGGCCTCACAGGCGAGGCGATCCCCCTCGGCGCCCGCATCGTCGCACTCGCGGACGCTCTCGACGCGATCACAGGTGATCGTCCCTACCGGGCGGGGCGGAGCATGCCGGACGCGATAGCGGAGATAGCTCGCTGCGCAGGGTCCCAGTTCGACCCGGAGCTCGCCGCCCTCGTGCCGGGCGTCGTGGGAGAGGAGGCGGCGCGCAGCCGAGCAGCCTCGCCTGCGGCTCTCCCCGAGCACCGGGCGACCCTCGCTGAGCTGCACAGCGAGGCCCAGACGGCTCGCTGGCGCCTTTTCACGAGGATCGCCAAGGAGATCGACTCCCTGCTCGACCTGCCCCGCATCGGTGAGCGCATCGTCTCGATCCTCTGCGAGGACCTCCCGGTCTCGGCCGTCGCGCTCAACGTGCTCGAGCCCGACGGCGGGTCGATGAGGCTGATCGCCTGGCAGGGCGATCCTGTGCGTCGACCTACGAGCAGCATTCTCGAGAGGGGCGTCGGGCTGCCCTGGGCGGCCTTGGAGTCTGGTGAGACGCTCATGGTCGCCGACATCACGACCCACCCGCGCTACGCCGGCATGCTCGGGAGCGAGCCGGCGGCGGGCGTCTACCTTCCTCTTGTCACAGGCGACAAGACCATCGGGACGCTC
>JAKATT010000053.1 GCA_021818615.1 Actinomycetes bacterium
GGCCGGTTGTCGAAGAACTCGGCGAACACCCGGTCGAAGACAGGGCGGTCTTCTGGCCGGTGGAGGAGGGTTGCCCGGCCGGCCCAGTACACCTTGTCGCGGTCCTCGAGGCCGACGGCGGCGAGTGCCTCGGCGAAAACGACTACCGCACCGAGCGGCACGCCCACGCCGGCTCGCCTCAAGAGACAGGCAAAGGCGACGACGAGGCGCGCCGGAGCATCGCCGCCGGCAGGGGTGCTCTCAGGCGCCACTTCGCAACACTGCCGCCCTCACGATGTCGCTAAGGCCTGCCGCTCTCGCTCGCATCTGGTCCTCCTGGTACTTGAGGACGGCCCCGAGCGTGACCTCGACGGTGTGCTCATCGAGCTCGGAACGCCCGAGGGCGGCCACGGCAGATGCCCAGTCGATCGTCTCGGCAACACCCGGCGGCTTGTAGAGCCCGAGCTCGCGCAGCGCGGCCGAGGCAGCGGCGATCTGGCGCGCCAGGCGGACGGAAGCCTCCGGCGCCCGGAGCCGCACTATCTCCACCTCCCGGTCGAAGGCGGGATGTTCGACCCAGTGGTAGAGACAGCGACGCTTCAAGGCATCGTGCACGTCTCGGGTGCGATTGGATGTCAGCACCACGATGGGGGGCGACTCGGCCCGCACGGTCCCGAGCTCGGGAACGGTGACGGCGTACTCCGAGAGGATCTCGAGGAGGAACGCCTCGAACTCGTCGTCGGCGCGGTCGATCTCGTCGACGAGCAGCACGGGCACCGGCCCGATCCTCGGCTCGAGCGCCCGCAGCAGCGGCCGGCGGACGAGGAAGCGCTCGTCGTAGATCTCGTCCTCGGCCTCTCGTGCGGACTCGCCGGTGGCCTCGACCGCCCGCAGGTGCAGCAGCTGGCGCGAGTAGTCCCACTCGTATGCCGCCTGGCCGAGGTTGATGCCCTCGTAGCACTGCAGGCGGAGCAGCTCGCCCCCCGTCCAGGCAGCGAGCACTTTGGCCACTTCCGTCTTGCCGACGCCGGCATCACCCTCGAGGAAGAGCGGTCGCCTGAGGGCGAGCGCCAGGAACACGGCGGTTGCAAGCCCCTCGTCGGCGAGGTAGCCGTGATCGGCCAGCGCCTTCGAGACCTCCTCGACGGAATCGGCACCTGGCTGTCGTGGCTGCACGACGCAAGGTTAGGGCGAAGCCTCCTGGCCTGGAGCTCCCCCGGCCTCCGCCAACGCCCTTGTGACGAGCACGCTCGCGAGATGCCTGCGGTACTCGGCCGAGGCGTTCAGGTCCGACGGCGGCTCCAGCCCGTCACAGGCTCGCTCGGCGGCCTCGGCCACCGAGGCGCCGGCGGCGAGCGCCTGCTCGGCGCCGGGTGAGCGCAGCGGGCTCGCGCCCATGTTCACGAGGGCGACCCTCGTCGAGCCGTCCCGCACGACGGCGCAGCCGACTATCGCCCAGTCCTGGGCCCTCCGGTTGAACTTCTGGAAGGACCAGCCGGCTCCGGTCGCCTTCGGGACGACGATCTCCACGAGGAGCTCGCCGGGGGCAAGTGCCGTCTCGAGAAAGCCCGTGAAGAAGTCGGCAGCCGCGATCCGCCGCTCGCCGCTCGGCCCTACGGCCACGAAGCTCGCCCCGAGCGCCAGGCAGGCGGCCGGGAGGTCGGAGGCGGGGTCGCCATGGGCGATCGAGCCGCCGATGGTGCCGCGGTGACGCACCTGCGGGTCGCCGATCTGGCCGGCGACCGCGGCGAGAAGCGGAGCGTGGCGGGCGACCAGCTCGTCGCGGCTCAAGTCGAAGTGACGTGTCAAGGCGCCGACGGCGAGAGAGTCGCCGGCGTCCCGGACGTAGGAGAGCTCGCGGACCCTCCCCACGTCGACGAGGAGGCTCGGCGTCGCCATGCGCAGCTTCATGAGAGGAAGCAGCGAGTGGCCGCCGGCGAGCACCTTCGCGTCCTCGCCGCCAGCTGCAAGCATGCGGACCGCCTCGCCGACTGACGACGCACGGGTGTACTCGAAGCTCGCGGGGATCATCGCGCTGCCACCTCCTTCAGCGCCCGCCACACCCGTTCCGGGGTGGCAGGCATCTCGATGTCGTGGATACCCTGCCGGGCGAGGGCATCGCAGACGGCGTTGATCACAGCAGGTGCCGAGCCGATCGTGCCGGCCTCGCCGACTCCCTTCACGCCGAGGAGGTTGGTCGGGCTCGGGGTCACCGTCGATGCCGTGACGAAGCTCGGGAGCTCCGAGGCGGCCGGGACGAGGTAGTCGAGCAGCGTGCTCGTGAGCAGCGTGCCCTGCTCGTCATAGGAGGCTTTCTCGAAGAGGGCCTGTGCGACGCCCTGGGCGACGCCGCCGTGCACCTGACCTTCGACGATCAACGGGTTCACCTGGTTGCCGCAGTCGTCGACGGCGACGTACGAGCGGAGGATCACTCTGCCTGTCTCGAGGTCGACCTCGACCACCGCCACGTGGGTTCCGAAGGGGAACGTGAAGTTCGGCGGATCGAAGTGGCAAGAGGCCTCGAGGTTGGGCTCGAGGCCATCGGGCAGGTCGTGCGCCGTGAACGCCTCGAAAGCGACCGCGCCGAGCGGCATCGAGCGATCGGGTGAACCCTTCACCGTGAAGGCGCCTCCGGCGAGCTCGAGATCCTCGTCGGCGACCTCGAGCTGGTGGGCGACGATCTTGCGGGCCTTCTCGATCACCCGATCGGTCGCGATCGCGACGGCCACCCCGCCGACGGAAAGCGAGCGGGAGCCGTAGGTGTCGAGGCCGTAGGGCGCCACCGCCGTGTCGGAGTGGAGCACCTCCACGTCGTCGGGGCTCACGCCTAGGCGGTCGGCAGCGATCATCGACCAGGAGGTCTCGTGCCCCTGGCCGTGGGGGGAGGTGCCGGTCACCACCTGCACCTTGCCGGTGGGCAGCAGCCGGACCGTGGCAGCCTCCCAACCGCCGGCCGAGTAGTTGAGCGAGGCGAGCACCCTCGAGGGGGCGAGACCGCACATCTCCATGTACGAGGAGAGGCCGATGCCGAGCTGAACGCTGTCGCCCGACTCCCGCCGCCTTGCCTGCTCGGCGCGCAGCTCCTGGTAGCCGGCAAGCTCGAGCGCCCGGTCGAGAGCCGCCTCGTAGGCGCCGCTGTCATAGACGAGCCCCGCCGCCGAGGCGTAGGGGAACTTCTCGGCTTTGATGTAATTGCGCCGGCGGATCTCGGCGGGGTCCACGCCGACCTGCCGGGCGAGCGCGTCCATTGCCCGCTCGATCGCGTAAGTGGCCTCCGGGCGACCGGCACCCCGGTAGGCATCGGTAGGCGTCAGGTTGGTGAAGACCGACGTGCAGGAGATCGAGTAGGCCGGGACGTCGTAGACGCCCGAATAGAGGAACGCCCCGAGGATGGGGACACCCGGGGTCACGAGCTGGAGGTAGGCGCCCATGTCGGCGAGCAGCTTCACCCGCACCGCCGTCACGCGCCCCTCGGCGTCGGCGGCGAGCTCGATGTCCTGGATCTGCCCGCGTCCCTGGATGGTCGCCTGGGTGCCCTCCGAGCGCGTCTCGATCCAGCGGATCGGGCGGCGGAGCCTCTTCGCGAGCACGAGGGTTGCCAGCTCCTCGGCGTACACGTTGAGCTTCGAACCGAAGCCACCGCCGACCGAAGGAGCGATCACGCGGATCGACGTCTCGGCTATGCCCGACGTGAGGGCCAGCATCACCTTCAAGATGTGAGGGATCTGGGTCGAGGAGAAGACGGTGAACTCGCCGCCGAAAGGCTGGGGTACGACCACGACGCCACGGGGCTCGATCGCGGCCGGGATGAGGCGCTGCTGGACATAGTGGCCATGGACGCGGTGGGTCGCGCTCGAGAAGGCCGCCTCGACGGCGGTGGCGTCGGGAGCGAGCTCCCAGGTGTAGGAGGTGTTCGTCCCGAGCTCCTCGTGGATGACGACCCGGTCGCTCAAGGCGTCATCGATGCCGACCACGGCCGGAAGCGGGTCGTACTCGACGAACACCTGCTCGGCGGCGTCCCTCGCGAGGTACTCGGACTCGGCGACGACGACCGCGACGGCGTCGCCCATGTAACAGACCTTGTCGACGGCTAGGGGCAAGTGGCGCGGCGCCTTCATGTCGGCTGTGACCGGCCAGGCGCACGGAAGCGGCGCCGCCCAGTCTCTCTCGAGGTCGGCGCCGGTGAAAGCGGCCACCACGCCGGGCATCGCGAGCGCAGCGCTCACGTCGACCGAGGAGATGCGCGCGTGGGCGAGCGTGCTCCGGACGAAAGCGAGATGCAACGCACCAGGCACGTCGAGATCGGCGACGAACCGGGCCTCGCCCGTGAGCAGCGCCGGGTCCTCCCTGCGGAGGCGCCGCTGCCCGAGGATGCCAGGGGGCGCCGGTGCCGTGGCGCTCATGACCTCGCCTCGGCAAGCACGGCCTTCACGATGTTGTGGTACCCGGTGCAACGGCAGAGATTGCCTTCGAGGCCCTCGCGCACCTGCTGCTCCGTCGGGTCTGGGATCTCCGCCAGCAGCGATGTCGCCGCCATCACCATGCCAGGCGTGCAGAAACCACACTGCAGGCCATGGTGCTGGCGGAAGGACTCCTGCATCGGGTGGAGGGCCCCGTCGAAGGCGAGACCCTCGATGGTGGTGACCTCGCAGCCGTCGGCCTGCACGGCCAGCATCGTGCAGGACTTCACCGACTCGCCGTCGACATGCACCGTGCATGCGCCGCACGAGCTCGTGTCGCACCCGATGTTCGTCCCGGTCAGCCCTGCCACGTCACGGAGATAGTGGACGAGGAGCAGACGGGGCTCCACGTCGTCGCTGCGCAGCTCTCCGTTGACGGTGATCGACACCCTCACGTCGCCCTCCCTTCCGTCGGCCGGTGGGCTGAAGACCACCCAAACGCTCGATGACCGACGTCGCGTCCGTAGGTATAGCGCGAACGACCCCGGTGCGTCAGCAGGGTGGCCACGGCCGCCCGGCGGCACCGAGGAGAATCCTCTAAAGCGGCGGCCTGAAAAGGCCGTAGTAACCAAAGGAGGGGCGGCGGGAGGCCACCATGGACCGGCAGGCACGACGAAATGCACGAGAGCGCTCGGCGCGCTCGGTCGTGCTCGCCATGCGGGCCCGAGCCTGGCGCGAACGCCCCCGCCCCATCTCCACGCGGGCAGGGGCGGTATCGGCCCGGGTGGCGGGCTTCCCGCAGGCTTCGGCACGGGCAGTGGTCTTCCCGCCGGCGGGATCGGCTGCGACGAGGGACCCAGCCTGCAACATCACCTACTGGAACGCTCTTGCCGAGCAAAGGTACGGATGGTCCTTCGAGGAGGCACCTGGCTATCGATGAGGGAGCTGGCAGTGGCGGGATCCCTCCCTCCAGCGCATCTCATAGGCTCGCCTCGAGCGGGCCCGTAGCTCAGTGGTCAGAGCAGGGGACTCATAATCCCTTGGTCGTGGGTTCGATCCCCACCGGGCCCACGACTTTCCCCGGCTTCATGCCCTCCACCAACTCCAGCCACCCGAGGTGCCTGGACGCCGGCCCCATCAACGGCGGCATCACAGCGCCTGCACCATCTCGATATCAGATGCTATCATCACGATATGGCTATGACCCTGCGTCTCGACCCGGACCTCGACGCCGAGCTGCGTGCCGCTGCCGAAGAGGACCGCCGCAGCCTCCACCAGACCGTGGTGCTGGCCATCGAGACGTTCCTGGCGGTGCGTGAGACCGCCGAGGTGGTGGCCGATCCCGAGGCACTGCGAGCCTTGGCCGAAGCCCGCCAGGCGGTCGCCGACGGCGACATCGTCTACGGGGCAGACGCTGTACGAAGCCTGGTGCGAGGACGCCAGGCTTCGTGAGCCAACGCTACGAGCTGGGAACCGCACCACCGGCACGTCGTGCGTTGGCCGATCGGTTGCCCCCTGACGTTGCGCTCGCGGCCTCTGAGCTCGTCACCGGGCCACTCCTCGACAGCCCACGCAGGGTGGGCAAACCGCTTCGTGACGCGCTGACCGGCATCTACAGCGCCCGACTCGGACGCGAGTGGCGCATCCTGCACGAGATCGACGAGGGCAAGCGCGTGGTGATCGTCCTCGACATCCGGCACCGGTCGGCCGCCTACCGGCCTCGCTGAGCAAAGGTGGCCGAAAGACAGGTCCGCAGCTGCCACGCCACCGTGACGAAGAACGACCAGAACCCGCTCGCCGCACTCCCGCGCCTGATGGTCTCCAACCGGCCGTGGGGGCGGTTGGCCAGGTGGGCGAGTGGCTGGGGGAGATTGGTCTCGACCCACTGCTCGTCGGGGCTCCAGCCGATCGTGAGGTTGCCAAGAAGCTGGTCCTTCTCCCCATCGGCGGTCGAGACCTTGGGGTCCGCGAGCAATCGGCGAAGCTTGATCCGTGAACCATGGTCTTCCCGGCCGACGCCTTCGCTGCCCGGGACAGGTGAACGGTTGCGCCCAGCCTTCGCCACCGCACGGCGCGAACCGGGCGCCCGCCCGCCGCCGTCGGCTCAGCTGGCCTTGGCCGTAGCTCCCTCGGCGGCCCGCGCCTGCTCGCCGTCCATCCGGCCGATCCGGCGAACGAGCGGCCGGGCGAGGACGAGCGCCACGGCGCACTGTGCCCCACCCGCCAGGTAGAGCGGCAGGCGCAGGCCGCCGAGCACCGCCAGCCC